>DAIUED010000243.1:0-5397 GCA_036845295.1 Bacteroidota bacterium | reverse complement strand
GCGCCGGTAGGCTTTCAAACCGCAGTTCATGTCATGCAACTGTATCCCCGAGATCTTGCGATTGGTCCAGTTATATAATTTCGACGGAATGTTTTTAGTCAGCGCATTATCGAAACGTTTCTGTTTCCAACCACTCACCAGATCGTATTTCTCTTCTGTAATCATCCGGTAAAGTTCCGGGATTTCATCTGGAGAATCTTGTAAATCGGCGTCCATGGTAATCACCACATCGCCCGTTGCTTCCCCGAAGCCAACATGCAACCCGGGCGACTTGCCATAGTTGCGTCTGAACTTGATGGCCTTTACACAGGAATTCGCGGCAGAGAGGCGCTCGATAACCTGCCAGGATTGGTCTTTGCTCCCATCATCCACAAAAAGGATTTCGTAGGAAAAGCCGTTGGCTTCCATCACGCGCTTAATCCAGTCGTGAAGTTCTACGAGCGACTCTTCTTCGTTAAATAGGGGAATAACCACTGAAATATCCATACCACATGAGCCGCCAAGGTTTTTACGGCGTACAAATTTTACGAAAAATATGCTAATAATGAAATAAATTATCTACTTTTGCCGCGGGTAAGTCTTTCACGACCAGCTCCTGTCAAATCCCCCAGGTTGGGAACAAAGCAAGGGTAGATGGTTGAGCGGTGCGATGAAAGTAGCTTACCCTTTTTTTATGCGCATACCTTAACGTAAACATGCGTCGCGATAAAAAACACCACGTTTCTCCATTTATTTTCCAATAATATTCAGTTTTTCATAGGTACAGGCGGCTGCGCTACAGTGTAATGCTTTGCCAAATCTGTAAACACGAATCTGGACGTTGGCATACCATTCCCGGTAAGCTATTCCCTAGTACAAACGGTCAATTCACTCATTCATACTAAGTATTTAGCCTTTAAACATTAAAAAATGATATTTTAGTAAGATTCTTTAAATACAATCTCATGAAAAAAAACCACTTGTTGTTTAAAAATCCGCGGCTACTTGCACTTTCTGCTGCGGTGCTGTTTGGCGTCCAAACCTACGGGCAGATCACCCTCATCAACCCTGCCGGCGATGGTGGCTTTGAGACCGGGACTACCTTCGCTGCCAATAGTTGGTCGGTAGCACAAACACCGACCACCCGCGTGTGGTATGTAGGAACCGCCCAGGCGGGCTATACCGGCGCACGCGAAGCCCATATCGGAAACAGCGCGACCAACCTCGGCGCCAACAACGCAGCGCGTACCGTGCACCTCTACCGGAGTGTAAGCATTCCTGCCGGTGCCACCAACATCATTCTCTCCTTCAACTACAAACAGCCAGTAGCCGATAATACTTACGACTACATGGAAGTGTTTATGAACGGGAATACGCCGGTAAATGGCGCGGCACAAACCACAGGCCTTATTGCCACCATCGATCCCGTTCTGGATGCCGACTATGCGTCTTTCACGCCAATGACCTACACCCTGTCGAATTCATTGGCCGGAACCACCAGCAACCTGATCTTCACATTTAACTCCGACAACGTAACGCCCATCGGACAAAGCGCCATCGACGATGTTTCGCTGACCTATGTCCTCCCTACCTGCCCTGCCCCTTCTAACATTGTCTTAGGGAGTGTTACCTCAACATCTACCAGTGTTACCTGGGTGCCGAGCGGTTCCGAGCCTTCCTGGGATCTGTATTACGGGCTTGCACCATTGACATCGCCTACCGGCAGTACTGCCCCAACAGCTACAACCACCGTTGCCTCCTCTACCCTTTCTGGTCTTACACCCGGTTCGGCTTACGCTTTTTATGTCCGCGCACATTGCAGCGGTTCTGATCAAAGCGGATGGAATGGTCCCTACTTTTTTACAACCCCATGCCAGGCACCTGCTATTTCGGGTATTACTTCAGGCATGCGTTGCGGGATAGGAACGACTACCCTGGGCGCGACAGTTGCCGCTGGCGGAACCTTGAACTGGTACACGGCAGCCAGCGGTGGAACAGCCGTGGCAACGGGTTCTGTGTTCACAACACCCGTAATCAATAGTACCACCAACTATTACGTGTCTTCTTCGGGCGCTCCGTACACATCCACCGGAGGTTTACCGGCGCCGGTTCCTACCGGCTCTGCCAGCATCATGCCCTTGTTTGAAGGGATTATGTTTAATGCTTCCCAAACATTTACGCTTATTTCAGCCGATGTATATCCAGACGGCACGGCCGACGACATCTATGTCGATTTGTATGATCCGGCGTATAACCTGATAGGCAGCTACTCCGGTCCTATTCCGGCTGGTAATGGCACAACACCTTTTACATTACCGCTGAATTTTGTAATTCCGGCAGGCACCGATTATCACTTTGAAGTGTACACCGACGCTGGTACGGCCCTTACATCAAATACAGGTGTTACCTACCCTTACCCGATAGGCAGCGTTGGTTCTGTAACAGCCGGATTCGACGGATCTGGACCCGCCACTGCCGATTACTATTACTTATATAACCTTACGGTATCTTCCATTTGCGAAAGTCCTCGCAGCATGGTGACAGCATCTGTCACTCCAGCTCCTGCCCTCAGCGTATCGTCGGGCACGACTGTATGTGCCAATGCCATTGCAACGCTAAGTGTAACTTCTACCGTTTCTGATTTCAATAACTACACCTGGTCTCCAGCTGCAAACTTGTACAGCGATGCGGCTGCTACTACAGCCTATAGCGGCGCCAGCGCAAATATATTATATTACCGCTCGGTGACAAACGGACCGACTACATACACACTCACTGCAACCAACAGCAGCAATTGTGTGAATGTGGCGACTGTCACAATGGTAGCTGACGTGCCGGTAATTACAAGCGTCACCACGCCAAGCGTGGCTTGCCTTGGTGCCACCGTCGGTATTTCTGCCGACAATCTTGTAGGCGGAACTGTTGCTGTGGGAACCAATACCAACAATACCTCAGCGCAGGGCATTACGCCATACAGCAGCAACTACGAGGGATCCCGCGAACAGTATTTGTTCCGCGCATCCGAACTGCAAGCTCTTAATCTAAGAGCGGGTAATATCACTGCCCTGTCTTTTAGCGTTACCGCCCTGGGTTCTGGTGCATTTGCACAAAACAATTTTACCATTAAACTGGCCCATACAACCACTTCGGTGATGACTTCAGCTTATGCGTCGCCAGCTGGCTCTTACACAACTGTTTATGGCCCTGTAAGCCAGGGGCTGCCAAACCTGGGCATTAATACCTTCAACTTCTCAACGCCTTTTAACTGGGATGGCGTTTCGAATATCCTGGTGGATATATGCCACGACAATGACATTAATTCAACCTGTGTGGATTGCTACAGTTCCAACTCAACTGTTGCGTTTACGGCAACGAGCTTTAACTCTATCTGGGGAAGCTATGACGATAACGTACAAAGCTGCGGCGTTCAGGCTTCAAACACCATCAGCAATTTTGTGAGAAGGCCTAATATTATTTTCAACGGACAAGTAGTAAACACAGGCACCAATATTTCCTGGATGATTAATCCTGGAGCGATTGCCAGCAATACTGCCACAATAACCCCTTCCTCCACAGGTGTGCAGACCTACTCAATTACCGCCACCAATGCCATAACAGGCTGTTCGAACATGGCCACGACCAACTTCACCGTCAATGCCACGCCGAGCCTTACAGTAGCATCTTCCAGTAGCTCGCTTTGTGCCGGATCCTCAGTTACGCTTACAGCCAGCGGTGCTTCGTCATATAGCTGGATGCCTGCGGGTGGGGCATCTTCGGTAACAGTTGTGAGCCCGGCTGCTACCACTGTCTACACGCTTACAGGTAGTAACCCGGGATGCAGCGACACAAAAACAATCAGTCTGAACGTGACACCAACACCGACGGTAACTGCGACGGCTTCGTCAAGTGTGATTTGCGCTGGCGCAACCGTAAGTCTCACAGCAAGCGGCGCTGCGAGCTATAGCTGGATGCCAGGCGGATCCGCTTCGTCCACTATTGCAGCAAGTCCAACGGTATCGGCAACTTATACAGTATCTGGAACTACTGCTGGATGCAGCCAGACCCGCACACTGAGTGTAACTGTCAACAATGTGCCTACACTCACCGTTACCGCCAGCCCAACAGGTGCATTATGTACTACCGGGGCTACAGCTACACTAACTGCCAGCGGCACATCCACCGCTTATGTATGGAGCAGCGGCGCCAATACCGCAAGCACATCGGTAGCTCCTGGTACTACAACTGTGTACACGGTAAGCGGCACCAACAGCTGCGGTACCGCTACTGCTGCTACCACCGTATCGGTAGCTGTAACGCCTACCATTGCCGCGGTTGCTTCGCAAAGTATTATTTGTGCCAACAACTCTGCAGTACTTAGCGCCAGCGCCACACCAGGCGTAAGCTATGCATGGAACACAGGCGCCAGCACCATGAGCATTTCCGTATCACCAAGCGTTACCACAACCTACACTGTTACGGGAACCAACGCCTGCGGAACCGCAACTGCTACGGTTGTGCAAAATGTATCGCCCTGCACTGGCTTAGAAGAATTTGAATCAGCGGGAGGCGTTAGCCTTTATCCTAACCCGGCCGGCGATCAGGTTTTCTTATCCATTAGTACGGGATTCGACCCTGCCACTACGCGTATCGACATCAGCGACGCCCTTGGAAAAGTGGTCATCACGCAATCAGTTACCGAAGGTTTTGGTTCCGTAGGGCTGAGCAGCCTGAAAGATGGCATTTATTTCTACCGGATTTCTTCTAAAGGACAAACGCTAAAAACAGGTAAGTTGCTGAAGCAATAACCCTATTGGTCTGAAAACTGAAAACGGCTAGTCGATGACTAGCCGTTTTCTTTATAAAAAGACGAACCGAGAGAAGACATGAATTTCTCTTCTTGTATTTCAGATAAGATTCGTCTGCCAAGTCGCAGAGTTTATAAGGGATAATTCCTCTAAAAAAATCACCGCCGGGTTGTTATAAACTCATCGCTTTAGAACCAATATGTATTTTGTGCTTATTGCACATTCATAAGGCGATTGGAGGTGTTCTAAGAGCAAGCCCTAACTTGTTGAACGCGCACAAAAAAGCCTGTTATAATAAACAGGCTTTTGAATAGCGGCACATTAGAGGAAGTACGTTTGCTTAGCGTGTGCTGGTTCCGAGCAAAGTTACATGGCCTACTTTTCGAATCGTATTTCCTGACATGGTCTTGATTTCCACCTGGTAAACATAAACACCCTGTTCACAGAGTTTTCCTTTCAGCTTACCATCCCATCCTGGATTATTGTCGTCTCCTGCAAAAATCTGTGTACCCCAACGATCAAAAATAAAAAGCCTGATCTGCGAAAGGCCGTAACCTACCGGGAGGAAGACATCATTATCGGCATCACCGTTTGGCGTAAATGCATTCGGAAT
>DAIUED010000242.1:0-5412 GCA_036845295.1 Bacteroidota bacterium | reverse complement strand
TGTTCATTGCCGACGAGATCCAAACCGGTATTGCGCGTACCGGCAAAATGCTGGCCTGCGACCATGAACACGTAAAACCAGATATGCTCATTCTTGGAAAAGCCCTGAGCGGGGGCATGTACCCGGTATCGGCTGTGCTTACCAGTAACGACGTCATGATGTGTATCAAACCAGGACAGCATGGTTCAACCTACGGCGGAAATCCGCTGGGGTGTAAAATTGCCATGACAGCTATGCAGGTGGTAAAAGATGAAAAATTGGCCGAGAATGCCGAATTACTGGGCGAGCTGCTCCGGGCGGAGTTGAAGTCGATTCAATCTGACAGGATAACGGTGGTGCGCGGCAAAGGGTTACTCAACGCCATTGTTATCAAAGAAAAAGATGGTATTTCAGCCTGGGAAGTGTGCTTGAAACTGGCCGAAAATGGCTTATTGGCAAAACCGACACATGGCGATATTATCCGCTTTGCGCCGCCGTTGGTCATCACGCGCGAGCAGATCATGGAATGCGTTGGCATTATCCGTCGCACCATGGAATCATTTAACTAATGATGGTTTAGTTTGCAGGGCTGGCGTTGTAATCCTTTGGGTATTCCAGCACCGGCTTTTTTCCGCTGAATAGGTCGGCGTAAAAACGGCGCAAGTAAGGCTTTTGCTCCAGCAGCGGTCTGATGAGGTAATAATTATGCTCTTTGTGCAACACGTTTGAAAAGTGAACATAGTGCACATCTTTCAAAAACGGTTTTTTGGTTTTTTCGCCCATCATGTGTTTCAAAAGGATCAGCTTGGCGCCGTTTAAATTGCGGTCGCGTTTGTTAATGGTCACATAGATGTGCTTCGAAAAGTTGAGTTTCGCCAGCCAGCGCGCATGCTTTTTTTGAGGAACGCAGGCAGCATTCAGCAGCACATTGTCAACAGCGCCCGCCTGCATACCCTGAAACAGATCATTTTTTAGACCGTACATCAATACCAGATTTCCCATGCTGTGAAACATAAGCGTGGTGGTGCCGAACCGCGAATCATGTGACGTTTTATAGTCCTGAAAGGCCTCCAGGAACCGGGCGTAAGGTTTTGCGACCTCGTAGGAGACCTTATACGTTGTCCGGAAATTTTTCCCTTTGCTCATATAAGGTCGCTGCGTTGGCCAATCGAAAAACAAGGCATCAATGTTATAAATACGCATCAGGATGGTGGCGCGGTTGACACCAGACGTAAACGTCTTGCCAAGACCTTCGGTGAACACAACCAGGTCTTTGAACCGGGGTTTCAAATCCATAAGCGACGACAGGTTGGGGTAGGGTACCGCCGTCCAATGGTTGCCGTTAAAGTAAATGGCAAAATAAGTTAGTGTGGCTGTGGTATCATAGTCGTAATCCAAAAACGCTTTCAGTGTATCGTTATAATGCCGGGTAGAAACAACCAAAAGACTGGTGTCGCCAGGGTTAGGTTGGTACTGTTTGTTCAATACCATATTATCCCAGTTGCAATAAGAATATGGAATCGAACTGTATGCATTTCGTTGAGGCAGCATGTTGTTAGATAGTAGAAGCAACAGCAGGAGTGGGGCATACAGTTTTTTCATGGGCAGGTAAATCTTGAAGAAAATTATCGTTTTCAGGCGTATATAAAAAAATGTCTATATTAGTTTAACAATTTACAGCATTCATAGTTCATATGTCAGATTTCAACGAGCCTACCGCCGAAACCGGCAACTTTATCAAATGTAAAGATTGCGGGGCCAATTTAAAATACCTTCCCGGAACACCTTACCTGAACTGCGACTATTGTGGCGCAAAGAACGAGATCGAGCAAGAGGAAACAGAGATCGTTGAAAATGATTTTGAAAGTTTTCTCAATGAAAAAGCGCACCTTGAAGATAAACAGGAGATCGTAACCGTGAAATGCACCAACTGTGCGGCTTCCACCACCCTTCAGCCCAATGTTACGTCGAGTACCTGTCCGTATTGCGATACACCGCTTGTTGTCAGCAATGCCTCTACGTCTTCGATCATCAAGCCGTCTTACGTTCTGCCATTTAAAGTAGATCGTAAAGATGCGACACAGAAATTCATTGGCTGGGCAGGAAGCCTTTGGTTTGCGCCTAATAAACTTAAAGTGTATGCGCAGCAATCGGCCGAAAAGTTAAATGGCATGTATATGCCTTACTGGACATACGATACGAATACAATAAGCCACTACACAGGTATGCGTGGCGAATACTATTATGTAACCGAAAGTTATACCGACAGCGAAGGGCGCCGTCAAACACGCCAGGTTCAGCGTACGCGCTGGTATCCTGCGAGCGGCACGGTTTACAAAGATTTTGATGATGTACTTATCGTATCATCGACCTCGCTCCCCGAAAAATTGGCTAATGAATTAGAGCCCTGGGATTTGCCCGAACTGGTAGCCTACAACGACAAATACCTCAGTGGATTTATCACGGAGAGTTACCAGGTGGATCTTAAAACCGGATTCGAAAAGGCCAAGCAGCGCATGCAGCCGGTAATACGCGGAGTCGTGCAAAGCGACATTGGCGGCGATGTACAGCAAATTACCAGCATTCAATCCGAATACAACGATATTACGTTCAAGCACATTCTTCTGCCGGTGTGGCTAAGTTCATACCGCTACAAGGAAAAGGTGTATCGCTTCCTTATAAATGCGCGTACTGGTGAAGTGCAGGGTGAGCGTCCGTATTCGGCGGCTAAGATTGCTGCATTGGTAATTGCCATTTTGGCGGTGATTGGGGTTATCATCTGGTACACGCAAAAAGATAAAGCCTGAGTTCAGTCGGTTCCCAATTTCAGCGCATACTCAAGTACGGCATCGGCATCATGGTCTCCGGCATCCACTTCCACATCGGGCTTTATGGCTCCGGTGTATAGCCTTCGATGACGGTCGCTGCAATAGGATTCGCATAGGTTGAGAACAGAGCCGTCGGCCAAACGATGACCGGCATTTCCCGTAGAATAGCCTGCCGAAGCAGATCCTATCACAGTAGCGTTCGGCTTTCCTTTGAAAGAGATCAGCGTCATCTCGCCGCTGCTGGCGGTATTTGGCCCGGTAAGAACCACAATCTGCGCATCTGGCCGGCGAAGTCTGTAAGGATTTTTTACCCGGCACAAGTTTGTTTTATGACAACCGCTGGCTCCATTGACGTAATACCACGGCACGTAGTTATGCCTGCCGGGTCCGCAAAAATAGCCCAGTGTGTCGTCGCCCAAAAGCGGCCCAAGCCCGGCAATCATCGGGTACATGTTGCCACCTGTATTTTCACGGAGATCGACGATCCATTTGGTAATGGTGTATGCAGAATCAAGTTTAAAGATCATTGTTTGGATGGTGGTGGCAAACGCTTCTCCAATTTTTTTATTTACCGACGAAAATCCGGGAACATTGATGTAGGCGACAGAATTGCCAAGGTATTTGCTTTCCGGTTGTTTGGGATCGAGGTTTTCGTGCTTCAGCCGTTGGTTGTATTCCCGCGGATAGAAGCCCGAATGAATATCGCCTTTGGCTTTCAGTTTGGCAACGAGTGAATACATAGCAGGGTAGCATTCGTTGATGGTTTTGGCACCGGCGGCCACTAATAACAGACTTTCGTGAACCTGCGGCCAATTCAATGAATCCTTTACAATCGAATGTTTCTCTGCAATCGATACGGCCTCGCGGATGAATCTGGCTGCTTTTCCGGAGGGAAGTTCAGTGCTTATGTTTTCTTTTATCGAAAAATCATCATACCAGACTTTTCCAGTACCCTGGAGAAAGCCACCAATCAATAGTTTTTTTACATCAGGACCCACTGTCAATGGTAGTTCAAAAAGTGTCCAGTTGCGTGAGCCTGACGTCGAAATACCCAATGCCTGAAGGCTGCTGAACCCTATCTGCCGGTCGTTGGCATCCCAAAGCTGGCACCACAACCCAGCGTGCTGCGATACAAGTTCTGTTTTCATGAATACACTCAGACGGATAACTTTTGGTTTGTCCACAGCCAGGTTTACTACCTGCGAAAATGGCGCGAAGGAAGCGCTTTCCGAGTTTTTCTCATTTCTCAACAATAGGGATTTCTGTCCGCTGTGAGCTACCAGGCTATCAATATGCCAACTGTATCCTGCAGGCATTCGGCTATTCCAGCCTATTGGCAAAGATGCCATCGTGTCGCGGCTCGTTTCGAACCCCGGGTTAAGAATTTGCCCCATCATCCAGATAGGAGCAATCAAAAAAAGCAAGATCGTGTTAATGTATTTCATATCGCCATATAATGCCTACAATAGCAAAGGTTACGGTGATGCAGGATTTATTTTGCACGCTTCACCTTGGGCTGCTTGTAGCCAAGTTTTTTCATGCTTTTCTTTTTCTGCTTTTTGGCCATTTTTTCCTGTTTTTTCAGGTCGCGCGCATTTTGCTTTCCGAGCTTTTGGCTTTCTTTTTCTTTCTTCTCGAGGTAGGGATTAAAGGCTTCGCGGTTTTTGCGGCGTTTTTTGGATTTATGCCACATCTTTTGCCGCTCTTTGCTTTCCTTGAACTGAGCTTTGGCCGGAAGAGCGCATAGACAGGTTAGGATGAGGGCAAAAGCCAGTTTCGTTATCATGAGACAAATAACGGTTTTTAAATCAAAAAGATACGGTTTGCCAGCAGGAAATTACTAACACATTTCCCTGCAAAATTAAGGTTTTGCGGAATGTTACATTTATCTTAAATTTGTTAGAACTACAAGACTCTATATGGCAATTAAAGATTGGACAAAACAGGAAATACTGGACGTGTATAACACGCCTTTGATGGAATTAATTTACCGCGCGGCAGAGGTGCATAAACAACACCATACCGTGGGCGAAGTGCAGGTGAGTTCCCTGTTATCGATCAAAACCGGTGGCTGTCCGGAAGACTGCGCTTATTGTCCTCAGGCAGCACGCTATCACACCGAAGTGAAAGTGCATAAGTTGATGAACATCGCTGAGGTAACAGAAGCCGCCGATAACGCCAAAGCTGGTGGCGCCAGCCGCATGTGCCTGGGAGCCGCCTGGCGCGAAGTGCGTGATAACCGCGATTTTGATACCGTATTGGATATGGTGAAAACCATCAACAGCAAAGGCATGGAAGTGTGTGCTACGCTGGGCATGGTTACTGAGGATCAGGCACGCAAGCTAGCTGATGCTGGACTATATGCCTATAACCACAACATTGATACGAGCGAGGAAAACTACAATAACATTATCTCTACCCGCAATTACGACGACCGTTTAAATACCATCCACAACGTGCGGAAAGCAGGCCTGACGGTTTGTTCTGGTGGTATCATTGGCATGGGCGAAAAAGTGGAAGACCGCGTGGGTATGTTACATACATTGAGCATTCTTCGCCCTCAGCCGGAATCGGTCCCTATTAATGCCCTCGTGGCTGTAGAAGG
>DAIUED010000241.1:0-5435 GCA_036845295.1 Bacteroidota bacterium | reverse complement strand
AAATGCATCAACCGGAACTTATTTTGCTTAGCCCGGATGCGGGCCTGGCAGGTATTGCGAATGGCTATTTCAACAGGAATGGCAAGAATGCATGGGGTGTTCAACTCAGTTTCAGTCGTGCGTCGGATGCCGTTCACGTCGAACTAGTAAATATGCCGCAAACGCACGTTGACGGCGCCATGCTACCGCCTTGGCTACAGAAGCTCGGTCTTATTGCTTTACCCGTAAAACATACTACAGAAGATGAAAAGGCCGATCCGACTGAGGCTACCGTGCTTAGTTTTCCGGTAAAAGAAGGAAAAGTGCAATGCCCGGTAAAGGACATCATCCGCGTAGAGTCCGATGGTAGCTACTCAACTTTTTATTTGTCGGGTGGCCGGCGTTATGTAGTTTCCAAGGGTTTGAAAGAATACGAGCGCGTATTGCCGGCAGGTGCTTTTTTCAGGGTTCACCGCTCGCACCTGGTCAACGTAAGCCGCATCAGGAATTATGCGCAAAAAAACGGCGATTTTGTTGAAACGGAAGATGGTGCGTTGATAGAAATAGCAAGAAGAAAGAAAAACGAATTTCTTAAACGCATGAGTTCTGTCAACTGATTGTTTCCGGAACTGGTAAAGACTCATTCACCTCGGTACCATCTTATTTCTTAAAGCTATCGCATACGCGGTGGCTTTTTTTGTTATGCGCGAATTTCAATTTTTTGCGCGCGTTTATGGAATGTTGCCTAACGGATTTGAATCGGCAATAAATGCCCCGGTCAAATGCACTAGGTTTACGGCTACGGGGCCGTGAATAAGCCCGGTCGCTAAGCGGAATCCGAAAAGCTTTTAACAGAGTAGGAGCCAAGAAAACAAACACTACACCATGAAAAAACTGATTTTAAGTGCAGCAGTATTGCTGTCGATCCAAACAATGAATGCTCAATGGACATCGAGCGGAACTAACATCTACAATACCAACACAGGCAATGTTGGGATTGGAACGACCACACCGTCAACCAAGCTGCATGTGGAAAGCGGCGTTGTAACCGTTTCGGGTAACAACTCTTACGGCGGGCCACAAGTTGTGCTGGGGCCAGCTCCTTCCAATAACAACGCCTGGGGCATTGAGTGCATGAGCACCGGTCTTAATTTCTGGCGTCCGTTCGGTTACGCAAATGCAGGAAATTACTTTATGTTTCTGAAGCACTCTAATGGAAACGTAGGTATTAAAACCGATAACCCAACCGCCGGACTTACTGTAAACAGTAACGTACTGATCGGAAATCCAGCATCGGTATCTCTTCCTTCCGGTTATAAACTTTACGTAGAAACCGGTATTCTTACCGAGAAGGTGAAAGTAGCTGTAAAAACTACCTCGAACTGGTCGGATTTTGTCTTCGATAAAAACTATAAAATGCCGTCTTTACAGGAAGTGGAAGCGTTTATCAAAGCCAACCAACACCTGCCAGGAATTCCATCGGCAGATGAAGTGGTAGCAAATGGTGTGGACCTTGGGGAAATGGATGCCCGATTGCTTCAAAAAGTAGAAGAGCTGACCCTTTACATCATTGAACTTGAAAAAGAAGTTAAAGCATTAAAAGCGCAAAAATAACATGAGACCGATATTTATAATGGTAGCAGCGGTGATAATTGCCTGCTATCCTAATACGATGCGGTCACAAGCCAGCATCAATAACAACGTGAGTGTTTCTCACTACGATCCTGTTCCGCTAGATTTCGTATCAAGTACGGGTGGTACGTACAGCATGAACAACTTCGTGAACAATGAGGAATATAAGATCGTTGTGGTAAAATCGGGAGCCGATCTCGCACAAAATCTGCAAATGAGTGTGGGTTTATATACGATCGGGTCCGACGTTCAGTTTACCTACCATACATACGATCAGTTCGGTATTACGTATTACCTGGCAAGTGGAACCCTTCCAGGGCAGTTGCAAACGGTCAAATTCCAGATCTATAGAAAACGATTTGGTCTTTGGGACTGGCAAACCACATTTTTCTACGACATCAATTCAACATGCCGGCAAGATTACACACTGGATGCTACTAGCGGGTATCCGTTGTATAAGCAGAAATATGAAGTTTCGGGTAACTTATCCGTTACAAACTATGCTGCACCCAACGGCATTTTGATGACCCTCGATGGAGGACAGTCAGTGAGTTTGCTCCCTGGTTTTTACACCAGCTTGTCGAACAACGGAGCTCTTCAGGTGATCATCGATGGATGTGGCGGTTCTTACATTGTAAAAGAGAATTCAGGACTGCACGATGCGTCAGGAGTGAAAGGCCTTGTAGCGGTAAGGGAAATCGTTCTTTATCCTAATCCGGTTACGGATAAGTGCCACCTGAGCTTTCCAAAAAACATCGAAGGTCAGGAACTCGAAATTTCGGTGATGGATATTAACGGACGTATTTTGTACTCAAGAACGGAGGTGTCGGCACAAAGTTCTGAGATCGACCTCAGTAACTTCGAAACCGGCATGTATTTCATTCATGTTTCCGGTCAGGATATAAATTACAACCAGAAAGTGATCAAGCAATAGACACTTGCTAACATTGAGATCGTCCCCACACAAAAAAGCGCCGCATGTCTCATGCGGCGCTTTTTTGTAGCAATGCGATCGCCGATGATCAGGCCACTCTGTTCCTGCGTGCGCCGATAAAGCTCTTGATGAATATCACCAACGCAAACAGGTTACTGAAAGTGCATACCAGGAAAATAGCTGCTTTTGGCCCCCAACTATCCACTTTAGCCAGGCGTATGGCACACATGATAAATAACGCCAGGGTTAATACTACTACGATGTGCGAGATAACTTTTGGGGATTTGGCCCAGAAAAAACCCAGTGCCGCCAAAACAATGCCAAAAGCCGCAGGGATCAGGGCAGTGGGCGAATGTTCGCCGCCGGGTGTACTCACCCAAAAATAGCCATACAATCCTGAAATAATGAGAATGGTGGCGTTCATCGTGTTCACTAGTACTGGTTTCATGTGGTATCGGTTTATTGGATAAATGATGAATTAGCAGGTAAATGCTTGTCTGCAGCAAACCTGGTCACTATCGGCCACTGTATTTAACGAGCTTGTCGTCAAAAAACAGGTCTTTATTACCTGCATGCATTTTCATATTCACCAGCAGCTCTTCGCAGCCATTGGCAAGGCTCGATTTCCGGATATCATCCACCAATGCAAAAATCTGTGTGTAGGTGCCTTCTACCACCGTTTCAAAAGGGCACACCAGGTGTTTTAGGCCAGATGCGGCAATAAGCGCAATGGCTTTATCGATCAGTTCGATCTTGTCAGCACTGCTTTTAGTCGGCAGAAGTTGTATTGCAACATTTATTTTTAAGTGTTCCATGGGCAGTATCAGAGCTTAAGCGCGGCAAGTTTCGAGGCCATTGTATTGATGAGTTCCAGTAAAGGCTTTTCCGCCATCACTTTAATGAAAGGATTCATGTCGCCCTCCATTTGCACATGCGTTTGCTGGCCCTCGAGGAAATGAATATGCAGCGTGAAAACAAATTTCGCGAGGCCAAGTGTTTCAAAGGTAATCCGTGTTTTGGGTTCGCGCTCTTTAATTTTAATGGTAAGCGGCACTAAACCCTTAATGCCAAATGAACATTGTTCGGCGGTGCATTGAAAATTCTCGATCTTATCGTCGGGAAGCAGGTGTTTGAAGTGATTGAAATCGCCCATGAACGTGTACAGATCGTCTGTAGGCGATGTTGTGGGAAGCGTATTGCTGTTTAAACTGAAATGAGCCAAGGTAATATATTATGATTGTTTCCAGGTAGATGGGCTCTGGCGCCATTGTTTCAGCGGCTCCAGATCGTTCTCAGTAATATAATTATGTTTCAACGCCACTTCAATGAGTGTATTGTAATCGCAGAGCGTGCTTGTCTGGCAATTTATTTTTTTAAAGTTCTCAGTAGCTTCGTCGAAGCCGTAAGTGAAAATAGCTACCATGCCTTTTACATTGCAGCCTTTTTCGCGCAGTGCTTCAATGGCTTTGATACTGCTTCCACCGGTAGAAATAAGATCCTCGATCACCACTACATTTTGTCCTTTTTCCACTTCACCTTCCACCATGTTCGTAAGCCCGTGTTTTTTGGCTTCACTGCGCACATACACAAAAGGTAATCCCATTTCCTGGGCAACCAATGCTCCCTGTGCAATGCCGCCCGTTGCTACACCAGCTATTACATCTGGCTTCGCGTACCTTGTACCTATCTCATTCACAAATTGCTGGCGGATGAAGGTGCGTATCTGCGGATAAGAAAGTGTTTTGCGGTTGTCGCAGTAAATTGGCGATTTCCAACCCGAAGCCCAGGTAAACGGCTGTTCAGGCTGCAATTTGATCGCTTTGATTTGTAATAAAAATTCGGCAATTTTATGCGCCGCGTTATCAAAAGGTGTCATTGTCATAAGGGCACAAAATTAAAAGGATTTCAGCTTGCATACAGATTTAATTATGAACATTAGCATCTACTATCATACCAAACGGGTCGATATATTTCCAAAAGATCAAAATCCGGCAAATCAACTGTTTAAAGACCTAGGTGAACTGTCGCCGCCCGACATATTTAGGGAATTCGAACGTTTTATTCACGATGGTGAAAATCTCGTTTTGCAATTTGTTGCAGCTACACCTGAAATTGGTTTGGAACGTTTTTCGAAAGCATTCAAATACATCGAGGCTGCTGGCGGTTTTATCAGGCAGGAGCAGCGTTACCTGTTTATTTTCCGAATGGGTGCCTGGGATTTACCAAAAGGAAAACTCGAGAAAAACGAAGTGCCCCGCGAAGCAGCCATACGCGAATGTGAAGAAGAATGTGGCGTCACCGGTCTGTCGATTGTGCGGGAGTTGAACCCGACTTACCATATGTACGAGCATAAAAAATGGGGTTATGCGATAAAGAAAACGTTTTGGTACCTGATGACAAGTACACATGCCGGTGCCCTTGTACCGCAAACGGAAGAACTGATCGAAAAAGCAGAGTGGCTAAGTCCTGAGGAGATCAAAACCACTGTGTATGAAAATACGTATTTCGCGATACTCGATGTGGTTCGCGATGGGTTGCAATAAGTTTGGGAAGGATAGCTAAACTTATTTAGAAAAATGTATATTTGTTATTCACCCAAATGCCGCTAATAATTTATGGCCAGTAAAAAAACCCTGCTCGAAGATATAGCCCGGGAGCTTAACGTGTCTAAAACCCTGGTGTCGATGGTGATAAACGGCAAAGGCGTCGCGTATGGCATCAGCAAGAAGACACAGGAAAAGGTGCTGAACAAGGCTGCCGAGCTGCAATACACGCCCAATATGTTTGCCCGTGCGTTACGTACCGGTAAAAGCAACCTCATTGGATTATTGGTAGCAGACATTTCCAATTCGTTTTACTCCAACATCGCCAAGCATGTAGAAAAAGCCCT
>DAIUED010000240.1:0-5457 GCA_036845295.1 Bacteroidota bacterium | reverse complement strand
TTTTTCGCCGCGCCGTTTACAACCTCCACAGCCGTGGCATCATCCGCTTTTATACCAGCGGCACCGAGTTTGTAGAGTTAAAGGATAATGCCGGCTTCACGTACCGCATTGGCAGTCAGAAAACGCCGGAACTCTACCATATCCTCAAAAAGCAGTTGAGCCGTATCAACGCCACGAACTGATCTTTTTAAAGATTATCGTACCACTGCCTTTGACGTGGTATTTTCACGTCGCTCAACATACTTGTTTTAAGATTAATGGTCAGGCTGTAGCTCTTCCGGAAACCAAACGGTACCCAGTCGATACGGGCCTCCCAGCAGCGCAAGTCGCGGTAGATATTAATGCTTGTATAGCTCAGGTTCTTCGCCGTAAAGTCGTAACCGCTCGTTACGCCCACTTTCCAGTTTTTGGTAAGGGCAATGTCGCCCGAAAAGCTCAGGGTTTGTATCGTTTTCACTTTCGCCGTGTCTCTGCTAAAGCCCACATTGTAGTACATATTGAGGTTCCAGGGCAATTGATCCTGCGATTGTACCGTATTGGTAGGTGCGGCCCCTTTTTCGGCGCCGTTGGTCAGGTCCGGCTTTTTCGGCTTCATCGCCTGTATGGTGTTAGAACTGAACGAGGCATTGATAGCCGCATTGCCGGTTGTAAAACGCAGAAGTTTATCCGACACGGCAAACGCGTACTTATTTACACGCAATTTAGTGTCGGGATCAATGGCATAAGGGTCGAACGAAGAATTGACCAGCAAATCGAAGAATTTCCACACCTTGGTACGACCCGAAACCGTAATCAGGCTCATTTTATATTCTTCAGCAGCAAAGTTATAAAAGCCATTAACCGTGAGGTTTTGCAGGATCTGTACTTTTTTGAACGTAAAGCCCGTGTCGGTATTCTGCCTTACTTTTGCATCAATGGTGTTGTTTAGATTTACACCAATGCTGTTCTGTTCGCCATCCGGCGGACCGGGAAACATCGCATTTTCAAACACCGAATACCTGGCCTGATAGCTTGATAGGTTGCTCGTACGCACCTCTTTGTAAAAGCCGAATTGCTCCGCGCCATAATCAGGTCGGTAAGTATAGTTCACGGTCGGTATCAGTAAGTGCCTGATCTGCTTGATGCGCTTGCTTCTGAACAAGTAGTCCATGAATACTTTGGTGGTAAGCGACGTGTTAAAGTTAGCGTCGTACCCTGTTTTGAACTCCTTGATGGTATTGCTGAAAACTTTATTACTATCGGTGTCAAAATATTTTTCAGTGGTTTTGGTGGTCATCGCTGCGCTCAGGTTGAGGGCAGGTGTCAGGGTAAAGTATTTCAGAAGTGTAATATTGGTGGAGATAGGCACGCTGTGCCGCACGCCATACTTTAACTTGTCAGCGATGTCGCCTTTAAAAATGGCAGAATCATAGCCTGAAAGTGTATTGCGGGCTTCCAACAAATAACTGATCCCTAACTTGTCGAGAGGGTTTTGCCTGGTGCGGCCCTCCCGCTTGAAGGGGAAAAACCGGTTGACGTTAAACGTAAGTTCCGGAAAACTCAGGTTCATGATCTTGGTTTGCGTGTTCTGATCGTGCCGGGCACCCACACTTAGCGAGGATAGTTTGAAAGTTTTGGTATAATTGATACTCGAGTAGAACGTATTGGTTAAATACTGCCCGGTATTGAGTGCATTGTATTTGTTATACTTCGAGGTTTTAATGTTCACGTTGCTGCTGAACCGCACCGAAGGATTGTTTTTTTGATCTTGCGTGTGTGTCCAGGTAAGTGAAAAGTCTCGTTGCTTGCCAAAAGCTGTCGAAAGCCCGGTAGAAGAGGGGATCTCGCGTTCGCCCGATCGAAACTCGGAATAGCCCAGGGAGAGAGAACCGGTGTACTTGTAATTGATATTATAATTGTTGAGTGTGCGCAAAGCCCAGCTCCCATTGGTATATATGTCGCCGCGGATCGTCATGTCCGTTTGGTCGCTGATGCCCCAATAGAAACCGCCATCTTTCAGGTTATAGCCCAAAACCTCACTGCTGTTAAATGTAGGGATCAGCAGACCGGAGTGACGGCGCTTGGTATTTGGAAAATAGCCAAACGGCAGCCCAAGTGGCGTAGGCACTCCGGCAATTTCCAGGTACATAGGTCCCGTTACAATTTTGTCGTCGGGGATGATCTTCGCTTTTTTGGCTCTGAAAATGGTGCGCGAATCTTCAAACTGACAAGGAATACACTTCAACTCTTTCATGTACACCACGTCGTTACTGTCTTTTTTTACCTCGCTGCCCAGCAGGATCAGTTCCCCTTCCTTTGTCTTGATACCGTATATTTTTCCCTTTTTGGTCTTAACATTGTACAGCATGCTATCCGCTGTCGATTCCTGCCCGTCGATCTTAAACACCGGCCGCCCGTAATACGCCCCGAGAGAATCTACTTTGCCGGCTGACTTGATCGTGTTTTTTTCGTTATCGATCGTAATGCGCTCGGCCTTGATGCTCATGCTTTCATATTCAATGTAGGCATCACCAAACAGATACACTTTTTGTCCTTGAGTTTCGTATCTTATCGAATCGCGGGCGTTATAAATTATCTTTTTGTCGAGGGCCTGCTGGTCTTCATCATCGTCGAGGGTATCTAAGTCAACGGTTTTTACGGCAGTTGGCGGCGGGTTGGCAGGCTGGTTTGCCGTTTCGTCGGGGAGAGTGGCAGGAACAGGGTTTACCGTGCGTGTGTTATGGCTTTTCAGGTCGCCCTGGGCCATGAGGGCAGCCTTACTTATTAACACTAACAAGAGTATAAAAAATATTTGTTTAAGTCTGATAATAGAACCTTCGGGCTAAATTTACCTAAACCTGCAAAGCTAATCATTAACCGCTTACGCAAGCTATTGAATAACGAATTTTAGAAGTAAAAAATTACCTAAAAATATATAAACAGACCCCGTTTCCGGGGTCGGAGAAGCGAAAGAGTATGAAGTTCTATACCAAATGTAAGATGCCGGCGTCGATACCGGTTGCAAGCTTCTTGCTTGCTGGTTTTGCATTGCTCAGTAGTTTTTACAATCCGTCGCACAAAGCCGTTCCCAAAGACCGTAAAGTCAAGGTAATCGTTATCGATGCCGGTCATGGCGGTAAAGATCCAGGTTGCAATGGCGTAACCCATAAAGAAAAAGAGGTGGCTCTGGCAGTAGCCCTCAAGCTAGGTAAGCTGATTGAGGAATACATGAAAGATGTGAAAGTGATCTACACCCGCAAAACGGATGTTTTTGTGGAGCTGGAAGATCGTGCCAAGATAGCCAACGATGCCAATGCCGATCTTTTCATTTCCATCCACTGCAATGCCGCCGGCAAGCCGGTGATGATCAAAGACAAAAAAACCGGCAAAATGCGCCCCAAAACCTTTAAAAACTCGAAAGGCAAACTCGTGGTGGTGGAAACCACGAATCCGGTGCCTTACGGGTCAGAAACCTATGTAATGGGTTTGAAGAATGAAGAGGGCAAAATGAAAGTGGCCCAGCGCGAGAACTCGGTAATTTTGATGGAGGATAATTACGAAAGCAAATACCAGGGTTTTGATCCGAACAGCGAGGAAAGTTATATCATCATGAGTAACTATACATCGGGCTATGTAATACAAAGCGCTGGTCTGGCCCTTAAAATTCAGGATGAGTATGCCAAACGTGCCGGCCGGGTCGATAAGGGCGTGCATCGCCAAAGCATCTGGGTATTATGGCGCACTTCCATGCCCAGCGTGCTTACCGAGATCGGCTATCTCACCAACCCGCAGGAAGAGAAATTTCTCGGGTCGGCCAAAGGCCAGGAGTACATGGCGTCTTGCATATTCAGAGCGTTCCGCAAATACAAAGACGAGCAGGAAGGCGTAAAGCGCGACTACGACGATGAGATCGAAAAACAAAAAAATCTCGAAAAAGAAGTGCAATTGCCGGTAAAGGATACTGACGCAGTTGAAACGGAGGACGACGACAAAAAAGACAGCGCAAAGGCGACCGATGCCAAAGCGGAACACGCCGATACGGAGAAGGCATATGGCGAGTTTATTACGCTGGCAGATGCCTCGCTGAAAAATAAAAACTACGAGGACGCCCGCCTGTTGTATGGCAAAGCGCTCAATGTGCGCCAGGGAAAAGACGAATATGCCGAGAAGAAACTCTCAGAAATTTCCACTGCGCTCGCACAGGAGAAAAAAGACGAAGAGGAACGCAACAAGAAGGACGCTCTCGAACAGAACAAAGCCGTCGATAAAAACGACATCATCAAGGCTTACAAGGAAAAAAACGCCAAAGAAGGCCCTAAAACCAACGGAAGCGACGGCGGTGATGCCAAAAGCGATCCTAAAAACGATACGCAGGCTGCTAAAACCGGAGCCATTGAATTCAAAGTGCAATTTGCGGCCACCGACAAAGAAGTAGATGCCAAAGCGAAGTTTCCGAACGTGAAAGAAGTGTGGTTTTACAAAGCCGGCACTGCGTATAAATACACTTCCGGCAGTTTCTCGTCTTTCGATGAGGCCACCCGCCACCAGTTGAAAATGAAAGAACTGGGCTATAAAGATTGCTTTGTGGCTGCATTTAAAAATGGCCAGCGCATGGAAATCAACGAAGCCAAAAAGCAGGCAGGCGAAAAATAGCTGCTAAACCGGATTGTTCAGCCGTTTAGTCAGTGCCAATCTCATGCAAATTGTTCATCACACCCGAAGACAGCGGTGTCCAGATGCCCATCGGAACATGTGCTTTCCGGAGGGTATTTCCAGTCCAAACGTTGCAGGTTTTAAAAAGGCTGTAGCTGCCTTTGGCCTCAAAGTAGTTATCGCGGTTACCATATGCCGGATGCGGTATCAGGGTTGGTAGCCCGTCTTTCAGGTCAAAACTTTGGGTAATTTCGCTAATCAGGCTCTGGTAATTTTGAGCGCTAAGGGTAAGTTCCCGGGTCGATTCGCCGGCACGCATGTTTTTGTAATAGGTAACATGCATGGCAGTACCGCCCAGTCCAAAAGCGGCCTTTACGGCGGTGCTTACTTTCAGGTCTTTCCACTCGGGTGTATTCAGGTAAAAGCCTTTGTCGCCCCAGCCAACGGCTACATAACCATAAGTCGAGTCCACACCGGCAAAAAGACTGTCGGGTACCAGGTTGCTCCAGTTGAAGCTAACGATCGAATTAGGAAGCTGTACATTCCTTGGCATCACAATGTCGGTGTGCGTACCGTTCGACCGTACAAAAATGGTTACATCAGTACCGGGCTTAAGGTTGTCATCACCCAGTTTTACCTTCGGCAGCAGTAAGGCAAGTGCAAACCAAATGGCAGCAGCCGAAACCACATAAAGCAGCAATTTGAAAATGAGTTTGAAAACGTTCATAAGCAGGCGCGCAAAAACAAGATAACCACCAATTGGTTGCTATTTTTCTTTGCTTAGCATGATCTGCTTATCGAGGCTAAATGTTCCGCTTGTTCCTA
>DAIUED010000239.1:0-5497 GCA_036845295.1 Bacteroidota bacterium | reverse complement strand
AAGTTTGCGCTTGGTGTGAGCTACGATGTGAATATTTCGCAACTCACGGCTACCTCGAAGTCGAAGGGCGGTGTAGAGATCTGTCTGCGTTTCAACACTAGTCCCGGCTATGGAAAATCGCTTGGTGGCAGTTTCAATAGGCCAACGTACAAGAAAGGCTAAGGCATCAGGTCGTAGCCCATACGTTTACACCGCTTGATTTAAGGCCCCTGAAAGGCTGGTTTACTGTTTTTTGCTCAAGCCGGGTCCTGTTACCAAACCTTTAAAATCCCCGTTTAAAAAAAAAGAGGTCAATAAGCCTTTTGTATGGTTTAAATTAAAAAACCAATCGGCAAATTTTCTATTTTTGATAAGACTAACCCCAAACCTCCCACAAGATAATTTGTGAAAAAAGCCGGCTTTATACTTTTTTTCCTTTTATCGTTTACGCTATGCTTTCCGCAACAACGGGCCATCGATTCGCTGGATACAAAACTGAGAAACAGCACATCAGATAGTGAGCGTGCGTCCCTGTATTATAAACTCGGGCTATTTCATTTCCAGGATCAACAAGGGGCACACTATTTCCACAAAGGGTTGGCCCTAGCCAAAAAATTGCATAACGATACGCTGGCGATCAGGGGCATGTCTAACCTGAACACATACTATGATGTGATGGGCAGAGGCGACAGTTGCTATTTCTATATTATGCAGAAAATGCAACTGGCCAAAAAAAACAACCTGCACCGGGATATTGGCACCAGTTACCAGGAACTGGGGTACAATTTTGCCATGCATTACAAAAATTTTAATTATTACAATAAGTACATTGATTCGGCCATTGTTGAGCTTCAAAAGACCTCCGACACCGCCCGGCTGGTGTATGCCATGTGCCGAAAACTTGAAGGCCTGATTTCGATCGGAGCACCACTCGAAAAGGTACGACATGCCATGAGCGACATTGACCACCTGGTAAAAAACAAACAAGAAAACACCAGTTATCTGACGTTTAAAGTACTGTATCTTTTGTATAATCACGAACCGGACTCTGCCATTTTGTTAAGCAGCCGTTTGCTGAAAATCTATGAGATGCGGGAGGACTGGCGAAAGTTGTCGTTTCAATTCAGCAAAACAGCCGATATCTACCTGCAAAAAAACGATCTTAAAAATGCGCTGTCTTATTCACAAAAAGCACTGGATATCAGTGAAACGCATCATTTGACAACGGAAGAGACCTACAATCTCGAACAGCTGTTGCTGATCTACCAGAAAAGCCAGGATTACAAACGCGCGCTGGAGATCAGCGGTAAATTACAGCGAAACAAAGATTCGTCGCAGCAATTCACAATACAGAACATGATCCGCAACTACGATGAGCAGATCAAAAATGAAAAGAACAAACAGGATGCGGAGTTGCTCAAAAAGCAAAATGAGCTGAACGAAGTGAAAAATACCAGGCAGCGCATGGTGATTATGTTTGGGGTATTTGTGCTGGCGATTGTGGTATTCGTTTGCATTTTCATTTTCGTGAGGTTACGCCATAGCCGTTTGCAAAACCAAATTATCGAGAACCAACGTGCCCTGGTGGAAGAAAAGAACAAAGCGATCACCGATTCCATACAGTATGCCTTGCGGATCCAACACTCCATTCTGCCCGGCCCAAAAGTAATTGAACAACACCTGAAAAACTCTTTTATAGTATATAAACCGAAAGATATTGTTGCCGGCGACTTCTACTGGATAGAACCTGTTGGCGACTGGCTTCTTTTTGCTGCCTGCGATTGTACAGGACATGGTGTTCCTGGCGCGCTGGTTTCTGTGATGTGCCATAATGCCCTCAACCGTTCGGTAAAAGAATTCGGCCTCGTGCAACCGGGCGTCATTCTGGACAAAACAGCAGAGATCATCATCGATCACTTTTCGAAAAGCGAAGAAACTATTCACGATGGGATGGATATATCGCTTTGTGCTTATAACATGAAGACCAGGGTTTTGGAATGGGCAGGCGCAAATAGCCCGTTGTGGATCGTGAACCAACACGCATGTACCGAACTGAAAGCGGATAAATTGCCGATCGGGCTGAACGACCTGAATAAAAAATTTACCACTCACAGCCTGACACTCGAAGGCCATGAAACGTTGTACCTGTTTACCGACGGCTTCTCGGACCAGTTTGGGGGTGCAGGAAGAGGAAAAAAACTGACGCGGCGCCGGTTCAAGGAACTCGTGCTTTCCATACAGGATATGCCCATTAAGCAACAAGGCCCGTTTCTGTCGGAATTTATCACCAATTACCGCTCTGGTCTCGAGCAGATTGATGATATTCTTGTTATCGGTGTGAAATTTTAAATCCGGGCTGACCCCTTTTCTAAACTATTTTCCAAAAAACATTTACCTTTAGGTACTGTAAAATTTTGTCTATGGTCAAAACCATCGTTGTCCTCCTCTTTACTATTATTGTTATTCCGTTTGTATCGTTTTATATCGACGAACCGCTGAGTCTTCAACAGAAAAGTGTGCTCCTGCATTTGCTTTGGGCTGCTTTGGCGGTGGCACTCCTTTGCTTTACCGTTGGGCATCTTACACACAACAATAGCCAGGTGGATAAGCTCTGGAGTATTTTGCCCATCGGCTACGCCTGGTATGTGGCTTATGCATTCGGTTTCTCCGACCGGCTTGTACTGATGGCTGTATTGGTAACCGTTTGGGGTGCGCGCTTAACCTACAATTTCTCCCGCCGCGGTGCCTACCGTTGGAAATTCTGGACAGGTGAAGAAGACTACCGCTGGGAGATTTTGCGCAACAATGCGCTTTTCAAAGACAAACCCGGACGCTGGTTCCTGTTTCATCTGTTCTTTATTTGCCTTTACCAGAATGGCCTTATCCTTTTGTTCACGCTCCCTATCCTGGTAGCCGCCAAGGCCACCGATCAATCCATTACTGTAATAGACGTGCTGTTGTCGATAGCCATGTTGTTCTTTATTGTGATAGAAACCATTGCCGACCAGCAGCAGTGGAACTTTCATCAAGAAAAGAATCGCCTCAAATCCTCTGGCCAAAGCCTACCCGAACCATACGCCAGGGGCTTCGTGAGTAGCGGGCTCTGGAAACTGGTGCGCCATCCCAACTATGCCTCCGAACAGTCTATCTGGATCGTGTTTTACTTTTTCAGCGTGGTTGCTACCGGCCAGTGGGTGAATTGGTCGATGGCCGGCTGCCTGTTGCTGGTTATTCTCTTCCAGGGAAGTTCTGATTTCAGCGAGGGTATTTCCGCATCCAAGTACCCGGCTTATACCGACTATCAAAACAAAACAGGACGCTTCTTCCCAAAATTATTCTAGACCTGCAAATTATTGCTTTATCAGCTTCTGCGTTCGGTTACCTATGCGCAGGAAGTATAGGCCTGGTTCCCACTGGGATGCATCGATAGTTAACTGCTCGCTGTGCAGGTCGCTGCGACGGTATATACACTGCCCCACGGCATCGAATACGTCGAGCGACAAGCCGGTTCCCGAAGCCGGCAGACTTACATGGAGTTGTTGGTTTACCGGGTTCGGGCCAATTGCCCAGGGTTCGTCCGTAGCGGTGGCCGCAATACCGGTAGCAAGGCACGGTGTTGATAAATTGCTCACGGCATAGGGCGCGGAATACAGGAACCCACCCTGGCCTTTGGGCACACGCACCGAGTAGTTGCCGGCAGCGCTCAACGCAATGGTTTGTGTGGTGGCGCCGGTATTCCACAGGTAGGATGCGTGTCCGGCTCCGGCATCGAGGTAAGCCTGTGTGCCATTGAAATTGCAGCTGATGGCTGGGCGTTTCAGATCCCAGGGCAAGGCCGGGTAATTGAAGGCGCGGTACGATCGCAACGTATCGCTGAAAGCAATTTCAAACACTTTTGTGCCGCCAGGTTCTACCACATTGAAAATACGGTTTTGGTTCACGAGATTACCGTAATCGACCAGGGTATTACCATTGGCCAGGCGCTGCACGCTTCCCATGGCACTGCTGTAGGTCGAGGCATTCTCGGTATAACTCCATACCAGTGTGGCTGTGTGTGTTGTTTCGTTGAGCTGGTATTCTTTGGCGCGCGCAGGATGCAAGGTGGTGCCCGCACTCCCGTTGTCGAACAGGCTGATGTTGCCATTGGCCAGGCGACGGATATCGTGTTGCCCCTGAAACATTGGGGCATCGTTGGTGAATGTGAACTGGTTGGCGTTACCGCCAAGGCGCCAAATGATGCTGCTATCGCTGCGCCTGATCTTGGTAATTTCATTGAAATGCCTGAGCGAGATCATGAAATTCCCATCGGCGTCGAGCTCAAGGGCATTCGCATGTGTCCAATCGACATTTGCCGGGGAACCCAGCCATTGCGGATCCACATCTCCAAAATTGTAATGGTCTTTGCAATGCCATTCGAACACCACATTCTTAGCGGCATCCTGTTCCTGGATCACGTTACACTTTACGGTGGCAGTGGTGCTTCCGGCACTGGTGCCATTGAAGATGTGATACGCGCTCAAATCCATTGTCACGTTTTCATAGCCGAGCATCAGGTAGTTGCCATTAGGCAGGATCTGAAGCTCGTGTCCGTCGAAAAGCACACCGTTTTTTGTCGTCACGGAATCCTTTAACGTAAAGGTGCTGTCCATGATGTAGTATTTGCCCTGGCGGTTGTAGGTCATCAAGCCATTGGGTTGAAGTTTGAACTCGGTTGTACCCTGTACCTTTTTGTAGTAAGCCACATTGCCTTCCGCATCCAGAATCAGGTGTGTGGGCAACAGTGTATTGGTACCTGCTGCAAATTTGATGGGTGTCAGAAAATAGTAACCCGACGATTGCGGCGTATGCACCGTTACCGAAAAAGTAGGCACCTGCGCCTGCATGCTACATTGGCCAAAAAGACCCAAAAGGAGAGCAAATAGAAGTTGTTTCACCGGTTTTGAAATTTTAGGTTAGTTAAAGATAAAAAAAAGGCCTTAGCATCCGGCTTTTTAACAAAGCAAACCCTGTCCTTTCAGGTCGCTTTTGCGGCATGGCCTGAATACCTCCATGATAACGCGTGCACCGGGCACGTACCGGCCGTGGCAAACACCAGCGCAAACCTGTTTTGCAGAGAACAGGGTGCTGCGCGTGCAGGCTCAGCAAATCAAGAGCAGCCTGCTCTCTCCGGGCTTTTCTTCCGGCGCCCGGTGAAGGCAAGGAAGGACCGGGCTTTCGGGATGATCAATGGCCAGGCGCCACATATGGCCTGTGCCCAGGCTCACCGGGCATGCCTGTGGTTTTGCCTGATAATGCAGATCGAGAAATTGCTCCGTTAAAAAGTGTTCGAAATCTTCGTCGCTGCCCTGGAATTGCTGCCTGATGTGTTGCCTGATTTCGGGAACAAGCACTTTCTGGATGCCCTGTGAATTGGGAAGGATCTGGCTCGGCGCCCCATGGTAGGTGCAGAGAAACGTATCGCTAGGAACGGGAGAACGGTCCACATGGAAGGAGTACACATCGGTAGGAAAAAACGGAT
>DAIUED010000238.1:956-5521 GCA_036845295.1 Bacteroidota bacterium | reverse complement strand
CCCAGCTCGAAGGCTTCGATACCATGGTTAAGCTGAGCAAGGAGGCGCCGGTGGCCGTGATTGAGGGCGACGAATACCTCGCCTCACCCATCGACCGCAGACCCAAATTTCACCTTTATAAACCAAATATTGCCATTTTGAGCGGTATTGCATGGGATCACATCAACGTATTTCCCACATTCGATAATTATGTGGATCAATTCAGGACCTTTATCGAACTTATTGAGCCCGGAGGCTGCCTCATTTACTGCTCGGAAGACGAGGTACTAAAACGCCTCGCCCTGGAAACCGGAAACGCCACAAACCTTCGTAAAATACCGTACGGGGTGCCGGATCATAAAATTACAAATGGCACTACAGCATTGATGGATGCCGGCGGCGAGGTTGCGCTCACTGTTTTTGGAAAACACAACCTCCTGAACCTTAACGGCGCGCGCCTGGTATGCGGCCAGTTAGGGATCAGCGATGCTCAATTTTATGAGGCTATCAGTGGGTTTAAAGGCGCTGCTAAACGCCTGGAGTTGGTTTACAAAAACGACCATTTTGCTTTTTATAAAGACTTTGCCCATTCGCCATCGAAGCTAAAAGCCACCACACAAGCGGTTAAAGAACAATTTAGCGGCCGGCACGTGATTGCCTGTATGGAACTTCACACCTTCAGCAGTCTCAACGAAACATTCCTGGCCGAATACAAGGGCGCAATGAACGATGCAGATGAAGCCATTGTCTATTTCAACCCGCACACCATTGCCCATAAAAAACTGAAGCCCATTACGGTAGAACAGGTATTTGATTACTTCGGCCGCAGCGATCTGAAGGTCTTTACAGACAGTAAAGTCCTGCAAGATTACCTGAAATCAAAATCCATGAAAAACAGTGTATTGTTGATGATGAGTTCCGGCAATTTTGATGGGATTGATTTTAATACCTTATCTTCACAGCTTCACTTTTAACTGGAAAAGCCTTGCCTAAAGTACTCCGCATCATCAACCGGTTCAACATCGGAGGCATTACCTATAATGTAAGCTACCTCTCCAAATTCCTGGAGCCCACCTATGAAACCCTTTTGGTTGGAGGCCCTGAAGAAGCAGGCGAAGACAGTTCGCTTTACATTCCGGAGAGTTTAGGTCTGAAGCCGCAGGTATTAACGCAGTTCAGGCGTAGCATCAACCTCCGGGCCGATTACCAGGCCTATCGCGAAATCCGAAAGCTGATCCGGGAATTTAAGCCGGATATTGTCCACACGCATGCATCAAAGGCTGGGGCTGTTGGCAGGCTGGCCGCCATCCATGCCGGTGTGCCGGTTATCGTTCATACGTTTCACGGGCACGTGTTCCACTCCTATTTTGGTAAATTAAAAACGGCCTTTTACCTGTTTATTGAACGCTGGCTGGCCAAGCGCTCAAGTGCCATTGTAGCCATTAGCCAGAAACAAAAACAGGAACTGACCGAGGTATTTCATATTGCACCCTCGGCCAAGATGCATGTTATCCCACTCGGCTTCGACCTTGCCCGTTTTGCTCAAAACCAGGCCGAAAACCGGCGATCGTTCAGGAGCATGTATCATTTAGAGGAAAAAGATATCGCCATTGGGATCATTGGCAGGCTCGCCCCTGTAAAAAATCACCGGTTGTTTGTTCAGGCTATTGCTCATCTGAAACGTGAAGGTATTGGTCCCGTCAAGGCATTCGTAATTGGTGATGGCGAAACCAGGCAGCAAATTGTGGATTATTGTCAGGAAGCTGGCATTTCGTGGTCTGACCGGCCAGAGGAAAAAGCCGATTTGCTTTTTACGTCGTGGATCAAAAAGGTGGAATGGGCACTGCACGGACTTGATTTGATAACCCTCACGTCACTAAATGAAGGCACACCGGTAAGCATCATCGAAGCCCAGGCTGCCGGAAAGTTTGTGGTTGCCACCAATGTGGGCGGCATCGGCGATGTGCTGCATCCGTCATGCGGCCTGCTATCGGAGGTTACTGACGAAACAGCTTTTTTTACAAACCTGGCCCAGGCCTGCAGGCATTTTGATGAATACAGCAGCCAGGCAGAAAGCGGCACAGACTGGGCACTTTCCAAATTCGGTTACCGCAGGCTCGTGGGCGATATGGCAGCGCTTTACGACAAGCTGCTAAAACAGCATGGTTTTTGATATTGCCGGATAAATCTTAAATTTGTCACTTAACCCGAAACTATGCGTTTTTTAAAATATTTCCTGTTTCTGAGCGTTTTGGTCACATCTTTTTCATCGTGCAAGGTGCTCAGGTCGAACCTGATGCTTCGGACTCCAAAAGACTTTGCTTATGATAAGTTGAATGATTCGCTCTCGACACAGGATTACAAACTGTCTCCAAACGACATCATTACCGTTCGGATTTTTTCGAACGACGGGTTTAAGATCATTGACCTTACCAATGTAAGCCAAACGTATCAATACGACATCAACTACGTGATTGAAAAAGACGGGCGGGTAAAACTGCCGCTGGTAGGTCGCGTGACGCTGGCAGGCATGACCATTCGCGAAAGCGAGACATTCCTGGAGCAGATTTACGACACATTTTATGTAAAGCCCTTTGTATCGGTAAAAGTAACCAACCGGCGCGTGATCGTATTCCCGGGCAATGGTGGCAAAGCCCAGGTGGTGCAGCTTACCAATAACAACACAACGGTAATCGAAGTACTGGCGCTTACCGGAGGCATTGCCGAGGATGGTAAGGCTTATAAAGTAAAACTCATCCGTAACGAAAACCTGCAAAAACCACAGGTGTTCCTGATGGATCTTTCGGAAATCAGTGGCATCAAAGCCGGGAATACCGTAGTAATGGCGGGCGACATTGTGTACGTGGAACCACGCTACCGTTTTGCCAAAACCTTACTTGGCGAGGTTACCCCAGTGCTGACGCTGATCACAAGTACTATCCTGTTATATACCTTAATCAAACGCTAGTTGCTACACAACCAATCAGATACCGGAATCGACAGCTACAGGGAACGCGTCTCGAAATTCAGTAGTGAGCTCGACCTTGGCCTGATTTTTTACATCGTTCGGCGCAGCATCTGGTTTGTGTTTGGCTTTTTTGTATTGTGCTTGAGCGCGGCATTTATTTACCTGCGCTATAGCCAACCGGTGTACCAATCCTCGGCGATTGTCCAGATAAATGACAACAACGAGGCCACCCAGATTCTGCAAATCAATAAATTTGATGGCGGAACCAACAAGATCGCCGAAGCCATCGAGCAAATACGCTCAAAGATTTTCCTGAAACGGGTGGTCGAAAAATCGGATGTGCAGATCAGTTACTTTAATGAAGGTACTTTCAAAAACAATGAGTTATACAAATCGTCGCCTTATTTTGTTAAATTCAACATCAAGCGAAACAGCGTTTACGGCGTACACATCTACATTACGTTCAACGACTTAAACTCCGGCACCCTTAGTTTTAATGCAGATGGCCGCCAGGTAACCATTCCTTTCAACACCAACAATGTGGTTAATTCGGAATTTTTCGATTTGAGCGTATCGCTGAATACCGATATGGAACGCCAGCAGATACAAAACCATTTGAATTCGGGTAACAAATCGTACTTTGTGATCAAGAATGTGGACGACGTTACATCTGAACTCCAATCAAAGCTGGAAATACGCCTGCTGAACGAATCCGCCAAAACCATCCTGGTTACTGTAAAAGACATCAACGCACAGAAAACCAAAGATCTTGTGAATCTGGTAACAGAAGAGTACCTCTATTTTGACGTAGAGCGCAAAAGCGAAAGCTCTAAAAGCATCATTAGCTTTATCGACGGGCAATTGAAGATGGTGTACGACGAGCTGAAAGTTTCGGAGAACAACCTCCAGGATTTCAGGAAAGAAAAGAACTACACAGAAAAAAGCGAACTGATCAATGCTGACATGATGCGCTTGACTAGTATTGAAGACGAGATGCTGAAAGTAGAGCTGGAAGAAAAGTTGCTTGCCGAGCTTCAGGCAAACATCAGCAATAACCAGGGTATCGACACATACCAGCTCATTTCCTTGATAGCCGGTACGGAGTACGAAGCATCGATACGGGAGTACACCCAAGCCATCAAAAAACTACTGGTAGAAAAAGAGAACCTGCTATACCAGGTAACGCCCAACAGCGAAAACATCAAGCAGGTGAACTACAATATTGAGACGCAGAAAAAACTGCTGATAGAAAGCCTCAATGCGTTACGCCTCAAATACAAATCCAAGTACACCAACTTACTTAAAAAATCTTCTGAATTTAAAGACAAATACGACCGCTCGCCTGATGTAGATATGGAGCATGCACGCCTGATGCGGTTGTTCAGCATCAGCGAAAAATACTATACCTTGCTGCTCGAAAAGAAGACAGAATTCTCTATCTCTAAAGCTGGCTTTGTATCCCAAAACGTGATCCTGGAAAAAGCCATTCATAACGGCGAACAGGTATCGCCCAACAAGCGGAATGCCCTTGCTGTGGCAGTGCTTAGTGCTTTGCTTTTGTCCACGATCGTTATTTTCGGCCGCTATGTTTTCCACGATAAGATTACGTCGCTGAATG
>DAIUED010000238.1:0-946 GCA_036845295.1 Bacteroidota bacterium | reverse complement strand
CACCGGCGCGTCGGTATCTGTGTTAGGCATTGTTCCGGTTTATGAAAGCAATGTACCCGTGTCGCAATTGGTGGTCGATAAAAATCCAAAATCACAGATTGCAGAGGCATTCCGCACCATACGTTCCAACCTGCAATTTATCAAAAACACCGAGGGTCCGAAAATTGTAGCGGTTACTTCTTCTATTTCGGGCGAAGGAAAAACCTTTGTTGCCCTGAACATTTCAGGCATCCTGGCCTATGCCGGTAAAAAAGTGATCCTGTTGGACCTCGACATGCGAAAGCCGAAAATCCATAAAGGCTTTGGCGTTTCCAACGATAGAGGCATGAGTACAATACTCACCAACATGTCCGACATAGACTCTTGCATTCACAAAAGCCACTTTCCAGGCCTCGACTACATCACGGCCGGTCCGATTCCACCGAATCCGTCGGAGCTTATCATTGCCGATAAGCTCGATGAAATGATCGAAGAATTAAAAAAGAATTACGATTATATTGTGTTCGACAACCCGCCAATTGGCCTCGTAACCGACGGTATTACCACGATCCAGAAAGCCGATTTCCCGATTTATGTGTTCAGGGCCGATTATTCTAAAAAAGCATTTGTGCAGATCCTCGACAAGCTGTCACACGAAACCTCGATCCGCAATATCTCGATCATTCTCAACGGTGTAGATACCTCGCGTTCGGCCTATGGCTACAAATACGGTTATGGGTATGGCTACGGATATGGTTACGGGAACGGCTATTACACGAGCGAAGGCGAAAGCAAGAAAAACAAGTTCAAAAAATTATGGAAGTCATAGAAACAGAAATTAAAGGTCTGTTGATCATTAAACCAAGGGTATTTGCCGATGCCCGCGGATATTTTTTCGAAAGCTATAACCAGGATGTTTTTAAAAAGCACGGCATCGACGTTAACTTCATGCAAGATAACCAGTCGT
>DAIUED010000237.1:0-5531 GCA_036845295.1 Bacteroidota bacterium | reverse complement strand
CAGCTTTTCATCACCTTGCTGATACGGCAGGTAGGTAAAAATAAACTGAAACATCTCTTCTGTGGTTTGCATGCTTTTTACACCCTCGCCCTGTGTCACTATTTTTGGAGGATGATTCGGGTTATCCGGGTTCTTATCTGTATTATCGAACGTGCCGTAAACATGGATCGTTGATCCGGCGCTTATTTTCACAGGATGCTCGTACGTGTAGTAGTACTGCCAGCGGAAATTCCAGCGGTTGATCCGTATCAGCGGAATGGTATCACCGTTGCGCTGAATGGCAAAAGCCCAGAATGTTTTACCAAGCAAATGCATATGCGGATTCACAGACAACACCGAGATATCGTTATTAAGCGTCGCTTGTGTGTGAAAGGTTTCCACTTTTCCCGGATGAAGGATCAATTCAGGTTCAATTTTCGAAACGCCGAACGTGCCAAGCTGCGTTTCGTAGATAGGCCGCTTAGGCTTTGGCCCGTAAAACACATTGATGTAGGCGCTGTCGAGCACATCGGCGTTGCTGGGTCCGTAATGCATGTTTTGAAGAAGAATTACCGATTGTTTGTTTACCCGATAGCCACCGATACCTTGTGGATAGACTGGCGGCGTGTATCCCGGCAGGTAATACACGGTATTGGGCGTCAGCGTCGGGAAGCTACCATCGTCGTTTAAAATGTTCATGTGCTGATACAAGTTCTTGTAATCGCCAAATGCATCAAGCGCATAGGTGAGTCCGCTGCGGATTTCTTTTTTCTTGCCCGGTGCAAAGTTTACCAGGTGCCCGTTCACATGATGCGCCAGTTTACGTTGCGAGGGCACAAATTCAAAATAACTCACAAAGGTATCGGCGGCCAACTCCATGGGCAGTTTCACCACATAAAAATGATCGGTGCCGTTACCTTCGATTGGAATCGGTTTGCTGAAGCGGATAACGGTGTCTGGTTTACGCAACGCCGAACCAGCATAAAATACAGGTGGCACAGGTATTCTTTCACTTGGTCCTTCCGGCGCTCCGCGCTCGGCCCATCGTTTTAGCAGCGCCATTTCGTCATCAGTAAGTATGCGCTCTCCTATAAAATGTGTATAGTCCGGGTCGGCCGGCCAGGGTGGCATGTAACGGGTTTGCGTCACAAACTTAATTTTGTTGGCATTTTTCCTGGCGTCCTCGTAACTCATCAGCGCAAACGGGCCGCTTTCTCCAGGCCGGTGACAAGGGCTGCAATTTTTGTAAATGATGGGGGCCACATCGGCATAAGTAGGTTCCGGGTTCGACACGTTTTCTTCGGGTGCGCCGCCACCACAGGAAATGAGGGTTGTAATAAACCCAAACATCAAAGCAAGAGGAAACCGGTGCGCAAACCGTTTGAACAATACGCTGCCGCAACCGAATGGTTTGTTATAAGCCGTGTTACTCCTGAACATAAATTCGTTTAACGCGCGTAGAAATATTGGTGAGTACTTCGTAGGGAATGGTATCCATGGCCTCTGCCAGTGCCATCAATTGCCCATTGGTCTCAAACACAACCACCTCATCACCTTCCTTGCAATCGACTCCGGTAATGTCCACCATGCACATATCCATGCAAATATTACCGATGGTTTTACAGGCAGTGCCGCCGATGCGCACACTAAAACGCCCGTTGCCGGTACGACGACTCAGTCCATCGGCGTAGCCAATCGGAATGGTTGCGATCACCATGTCGTTTTTAGCCACACCCTGCCGGCTATAGCCCACTGTATCGCCCTGTTTCAGTGACCTGATCTGCGAAATGCGGGTTCTGAGGCTGCTGATATTCTTAAGGTGTTGCTTTTCCAAATCGTTGAAGCCCACACCATACATGCCAATGCCCAGACGCACCATGTTGTAATGTGCTTCCGGGAAACGCGTGATGGCGCCCGAGTTGCAAATGTGCCGGATCACCGGGTAGCCAAGTGCTTCCACCAACCTGGCCGACATGCGTTCAAAAAGGGCGATCTGCTGCCGGCTGAAATCATCGAAGGCGTCATTATCGCTGGCAACCAGATGCGAAAAAATACTCTTCACCCGAATCGAAGTGTCGTGGCTTAGTAGTTCACACAGAGCATCGAGTTCGGCCTCGCCAAAACCCAGACGATGCATTCCTGTATCAAGTTTCAGGTGAACCGGGTAAGGTTCTGAAATGGCTTTGGTTTGAAGCGCCCTGGTAAATTCCCGGATCACTTTAAACGAGAATAATTCGGGTTCGAGCTGGTGCAGCAGCATATCATCGTATGACGCTTCTTCGGGATTCATCACCATCACCGGCAAATGAATACCGGCTTTACGAAGCTCCACTCCTTCGTCGGCGTAAGCTACCGCCAGGTAATCGACGTGATGGTGTTGAAGTGTAAACGCTATTTCAGTGCTTCCGCTTCCGTAACCGGTGGCCTTTACCATGCACATAAGCCGCGTGTCTTTTTCAAGCTGCGAACGGTAAAAATTGATATTGTGAACGAGGTTATTCAAGTTGATCTCCAGAACCGTATCGTGGCTTTTTTGCTGAAAATGTTTGCTGATGGCTTCGAAACCGAAGCTACGGGCGCCTTTCAGCAGGATGATGGCATGATGGAATTGAAGCTCGGGATTTTTGAGGGCATCCGCCAGAAACCCGGATGTTGATTCATAAAAATGCGAATGTGGGCCGAATAATTTTCGCTGCGACGAAAGTTCTTTACCAATCCCGATAAACACGTCGATGTGAAACTGGCTGAGCAACCGCGCAACATGCGTGTAAAGTTCCCAGCTCAGCTTGCCGCTTTGTTCGATATCCGACAGGATCACCACTTTCTGGCCGCCACGGTGCTGTTGCTTGAGGTGATGCAACGCAATTTCGAGCGCGTTGATATCTGAATTATAGAAATCGTTGATGAGGATGCAGTTGTTATTGCCCAGCTTCAACTCCAGTCGCATCTCCACCGATTGGAGTTTGAGTACGCGTTGCGCGATCTCACCGGGAGGCACCTCCAGATAAAGCATCAGCGCCCAACAGGTAATTACATTGTTGACACTGGCAGCATCGGTAAAAGGCGCCAGCAGCTGAATTTCCGAATCCTGATAACGGGCAGTTATACGTGTAGCACCGTTTTCGACTTCTGTATGTAACACTTGCAAAGCTGCCTTCGGTTCGCGGGAAATCACAAACCATTTATCGCCGGTAGGAAGGGCAACCTGCGATTCCGGAAATCCCAGTGCATTGACAATTACTTTCTGGCTGCTGTCAAAAAGACGCAACTTTTCTTCCAGCTTTTGTGTGGCATCCCGGAAACCTTCGTCATGGGCTGTTCCCAGAGAGGTGAGTATGCCAATGGTAGGACGGATAATGGCTTTCAATACGTCCATTTCTCCAGGTTCTGAAATACCTGCTTCAAAAATTGCCAGGTTGTGGCGCTCGTTCATCTGCCATACCGAAAGCGGAACACCTATTTGCGAGTTAAAACTTTTGGGACTACGAACAATGCTGTAGTCGGCTTTAAGCAATTGATACAACCATTCTTTCACAATGGTTTTTCCGTTACTCCCCGTAATACCAATAACCGGAATGTTGAATCGCTCGCGATGGCGGGCCGCTAACATTTGCAGGGCTTTCCGCGTATCATCCACTTTCAGAAAACAGAGGCCTTCTAGCCCTTTGCAATTTTCGGGGATAAAATTCACCACAAATACTTTGACGCCTTTTTCAACGAGGCTATAGATGTAGCGGTGCGCATCGTTGCGCTCCGTTACCAAAGCTATAAATGCGGTATGCTGAGGGTCGGTTAGCTGGCGGCTATCGGTTAAAAGCGAGCGGATCATCAGATCCTGGCCGCCCTCTTTTACAGTGGCTCCGGCCATCGCCGCTATTTCTGCAATTGTGTACAAAAAAAAGTGGTTTATTCCTTACAAAATAAACCACTTTTCAATGAATTCCCTAATTTTTTGGGACTAAACCCTATGAATTGACCAATAATTTAAAGCCTTTTCCATGGATATTCACAATCTCAACTTTTGAGTCGTCTTTCAGGTATTTGCGGAGTTTTGCAATATACACATCCATGCTTCGGCCATTAAAATAATTGTCGTCGTGCCAGATGGTTTTAAGGGCAAAATTACGGTCGAGTACATCGTTTTTATGCACGCAAAGCAGGCGCATGAGCTGGCTCTCTTTGGTGGTGAGTTTCTGTTCCATGCCATTGTGGGCCAAGGCCTGCGTTTCGGAATTAAACGTATAATCGCCGATATTGAACACCACGTCGTCGGTGTTATACACCCGCTGCTTGTTGCTACGACGCAAAACTGCCGTGATACGGGCCATGAGCTCATCCATGCTGAAAGGCTTGGTAATGTAGTCGTCGGCACCGGAGTTAAAGCCTTCGATGGTATCTTCCTTCATGCTTTTAGCTGTGAGAAAAATAATAGGCACATTTTTGTCGGTAACACGTATTTCTTTAGCCAGGGTCAACCCGTCTTTCACGGGCATCATCACATCCAGTAAAAGCAGATCGAATTCCTGCTTGCAAAAGGCGTCAAATCCCTTTTTTCCGTCGGTGGCGAGTTTGGTTTCAAAGCCTTTTGCCTCCAGATACTCCTGCAATAAAGCCCCCAAATTTGGGTCGTCTTCCACTAACAATACCTGTGTTTTTACATTTTCCATACGCTTTTTAGTTCTGTATTTTAGGTTTAATGTACGATTTTATAAGGCATAAGGATTTTAAAGGTACTTCCTTTACCCAGTTCACTCTCTACATGAATTGTGCCATTGTGCTTTTCCACAACCGCTTTTACGTAACTTAATCCGAGGCCAAAGCCCTTTACATTGTGTACATTGCCGGTTGGCACGCGGAAAAACTTGTCGAAAATTTTCCTGAGATTGTCTTTACTAATGCCAATCCCATTGTCTTTGATGGTAATTTCGATACCATTGGCCGCATCACGGGTGCTAATAATAATATCCGGGGTTTCTTTGGTATATTTTACCGCGTTATCAATCAGGTTGAAGATAATATTGGTTAAGTGCAGCTTATCGGCTATCACACCGCTTTGGGTGGCGTTCAGGTGTTTGGTGATGGTTCCCCCGCGCTGGTCGATGAGAAGCTGCGTATTCTGAATCGCCTGGTTGATGATCTCATGAACGTCTATCTGGCTGATTTTGAGCTTAAATTCTCCTTTATCCAGAATGGCCGTTTGGAGAATACTTTCTACCAGAATACTAAGGCGTTTGTTTTCGTCGGTAATCATCCGGATGAACCGGTGCTGCTTTTCAGGTGTTTTCGATACGCTTGCATCGTTCAACATTTCCGCAGCCAACGAGATGGTACTGATCGGGGTCTTGAACTCATGTGTCATGTTGCTGATGAAGTCGTTTTTGATCTCCGACAGTTTTTTCTGCCTCGAAATGGTAGCTATGGTATAGTAAAAGGCCATGATCAGAATGCTGATCACCAAACCCGATACCGTTAGCATGGCCCACATCGTATTGAGCAGGTAGCCGGTTTCGTCGGGGAAACTGACACTCAGGTATTGCGGCGTTACATAAACG
>DAIUED010000236.1:0-5543 GCA_036845295.1 Bacteroidota bacterium | reverse complement strand
CCGGAGCCGCTACCGGAACACCTGCGCGACCTTTCGGAAGCGGTGGTGAAGAACAAAGCGCATGTGGGCATTAGCGTCGATCCAGATGTTGACCGATTGGCACTGGTGTGCGAAGACGGTGAAGTGTTTGGAGAAGAATACACACTTGTGGCAGTAGCCGATGCTGTACTAAAGATACACCCAGGCGCCAACACCGTTTCCAACCTCTCTTCTACCCGTGCTCTGCGCGACGTTACCGAAAAAGCCGGCGGCTCCTATTCCGCTTCCGCTGTAGGTGAGGTAAATGTGGTAACAATGATGAAGGAAACCAACGCGGTAATCGGCGGCGAAGGAAACGGCGGGGTGATCTTACCGGAACTTCATTATGGCCGCGACGCGCTTGTGGGGATCGCTATTTTTCTGACACACCTTGCTAACTATGGCAAAACCACCTCGATGTTGCGCAAATCCTATCCAAATTACCATATTTCGAAGAACAAAATCGAACTAACACCCGAAATTAATGTGGACAAGGTATTACTGAGCGTGAAAGAAAAGTATGCCCGGCAGCCGGTAAACACAGTAGATGGCGTAAAGATCGAATTTGATAAGGAATGGGTTCACCTACGTAAATCGAATACAGAACCCATCATTCGCATCTATAGCGAAAGCGAAAATATCAGTACCGCCGATGCACTTGCCCGTAAGATCATTGAAGATATTAAAGAGATCATTAAAAATTAATCAACCGCGCTTGTTTCACCATCGCCCACTACATACCCTTTGCTTATGAAAGTATATTTAGATAACGCTGCCACTACCCGACTCGACGAACAAGTATTCGAAGCCATGCTTCCATACATGAAGGAAGAATATGGCAACCCTTCGTCGATTCATGCATTTGGCCGCAAAACACGCTCCGCCATCGAAGGCGCGCGTAAAACGGTTGCAAAACTGCTCAACGTGAGTCCAGCGGAAATATTTTTTACTTCAGGCGGCACCGAAGCCGATAACATGGCTATTAATCAAAGTATTCATTCCCTGGGTATAAAACACGCTATTACCAGCAAGATAGAACACCACGCGGTGGAAACCACGCTTCACGAACTCGAAAAACAGGGTAAAATCAAATTAAGTTGGGTGAATGTGGATGCCAAAGGCAACATTGACCTCGCCCATCTTGAGGAACTGCTAAAAAATAATGAACGCAGTTTTGTATCGCTGATGCACGCCAACAACGAGATCGGTACCTTGCTCCCACTCGAGCAGGTAGGCGAACTTTGCGCAAAATACGATGCCATCTTCCATAGCGATACGGTACAAACCATGGGACACTATCCTATGGACCTGCAAAAGATTAAAGTGCATTTTGTGACCTGTGCAGCCCATAAGTTCCATGGCCCTAAGGGCGTGGGCTTCCTGTACGTAAACCATAACATCAAAATCCAGCCGATGATTTACGGCGGCGCCCAGGAACGCAACATGCGCGGTGGTACCGAAAACACACAGGGCATCGTTGGGCTTGCCAAAGCACTCGAAATTTGCTATACTGAAATGGATGAACACATCAGCCATATTCAGGGTCTTAAAAGCTACATGAAAGAGGAGTTGGAAAAAGCCATCCCGGGTATTTCGTTCAACGGGGAGACCGACCCTGCAAAAAGCCTCTACACGGTACTCAACTGCCGCTTCCCGGCGCATCCCGATGCGGAAATGATGCTTTTTAATCTCGATATTGCGGGTATTATGGCCAGCGGTGGCAGCGCCTGTAGCAGCGGCAGCAACCAAGGGTCGCATGTACTCCGGGGCATCGGCACCGACCAAACACGCGCATCGGTTCGCTTCTCGTTTAGCAAATATTCTACGAAAGAAGAAGTCGATTTCACCATCGATAAATTAAAAAATATGCTCCTGAACTAGCTTACGCAATTTCGGGAACACGAACAACGTTTTAATACCATGAATTGTTTTTCCCGGAATATTGTGATGCTAATACTGGTTCTGACGGCCAGAATAGCGTTTTCTCAAACATTTAATGCAGGCGTGGGTGCCGGCCTTACAATAACCGAGATCAATGGTGCCAATACCGATCCGAGCCGCCGTGGATTTCACAAACTCGGAATAAGCGCCGGAGGCGTTGCCAATTTCCGGGTGGCAAAGAAAACCCTGTTCCAGTTTGAGATCAACTATACACAGAAAGGCAGCATGCAGCCGCCCGACTCGCTCAATAACGGCTACTACAAGATCAACCTTGGGTATATCGAAGTTCCGGTGCTGATACGCCAACAACTTTTCTTTAACTGGAAAGGCAACAGGATCAATAAAGTAGATCTTGAATTAGGTGCATCTTATGGCCGGATGTTTCACCGAACGGTTATTGGTAATACAAACTATCAGCTCAACAATACCGAAAATTACTACAATACCAGCGATGTGAGCTTGTTGGCGGGCATCGACTACAATTTTACCAATAACATCTGCTTCAATTTTCGCTACAGTAATTCAGTCATTCCGGCCGTGAAACGAAGCACGTTGGTAAATGGCCTTGTCAGCCAGACTTTCAACCGTGGCAATAACATGGTATTTCTACTAGGCTTCAAATTCCTGTTCACTGCCAAAAAGAAAAATAGTTCTCAACCTGCAGGAACAACGGCACCCATGCCTACGGAATAACCCTTGCCGCGCGAAAACCAGCCGATAGACATCCGCAGGTTTCTTAATATTAAAAAAAATCTAAGCACGTTTATGGAATTTGATCTTATGCGGCGTCTTAATGCCAACAAATCAGTTTTCCATCTATAAACCTGTAGCCATGCTTCGACTTTCTTTATTCCTGCTTTTGCTGACCAGCCTCTCGCTCAGCGCACAACAAACCCAAAAAAACACAGCTCTTACCTGCACCCTTAGCGGTACGGTACTCGACGAACAAACCAACGATCCCATTCCTTTTGTGAACGTGCTGCTCTATTTTAGCGATTCGAGCCAGGTGGCTACCGCTACTACCGATCTCGACGGGCGATATGCCTTCCGGCAACTAGCCGCAGGATCTTATAAATTAAAAGTGTCTTATATAGGCTATACCACAAAAACGATCAGTGGCATTGCCGTAACAACTGGAACGCCGGTAGCGCTCCCTGTTAAATTGGCTACAAGCCAACGTTCGGTAATATTGAGCGAGGTAACGGTCGCCAATGAAAACGTGAAATTAACCAATACCGCTTACCAGGAAATACGCACAATGGCTGCGTCTCCTTCGGGCAAAGCCTATTACTACAAAGGCCGGCTGAAAGACAAGCAAACTGCGGATTTCGACGATTACAACCGCGAAGGTTATAACCACATCCAGGACAATGGGTTCAAAGACTCCAAACACGACCCTCTTTCCACATTCAGCATCGACGTTGACCGGGCTTCCTACAGCAATGTACGTCGCTTTTTGAACCAGGGCGTGTTACCGCCGGCCGACGCCGTAAGGGTTGAAGAAATGATCAATTATTTCAGCTACCAATATCCGCAACCCGCAGCCGATCAACCTTTTTCCATTACAACCAAATACACCAGCTGTCCGTGGAACAGCAAACACAACATGATACACATCGGGCTGCAAGGCAAAGACGTAAAACTCGATCACCTGCCGCCGAATAACCTTACATTCCTCATCGACGTATCGGGTTCTATGAGTTCAGAAGATAAGCTACCCTTGCTGAAATCCGGTCTTCGACTGCTCATCGAACAGATGCGCGCCGAAGACAAGGTGAGCCTCGTTGTGTATGCCGGAGCAGCAGGCCTCGTTCTGCCGCCAACTTCCGGCGAACACAAAGACCGCATTTTCGATGCACTCGATAAGCTGCAATCCGGCGGATCCACCGCCGGCGGAGCAGGCATTGCCCTTGCCTATAAAACGGCCCGCGAGAATTACGACGCCAAAGGCAACAACCGCATCATCCTGGCTACCGACGGCGACTTTAATGTTGGTGCTTCCAGCGACGGCGAATTGGTACGCATGATCGAAAAAGAGCGCGAACACGGCGTGTTCCTGAGCGTACTCGGCTTCGGTACCGGCAACTACCAGGATGGAAAAATGGAGCAATTGGCTGATAAAGGCAATGGCAACTATGCTTACATCGACAATATCCTGGAGGCCAAAAAAGTATTGGTGAAAGAAATGGGTGGCACCTTGCTGACTATCGCCAAGGATGTGAAGTTCCAGATCGAGTTCAACCCGGCCAAAGTAAAGGCCTACCGCCTTGTTGGCTACGAAAATCGCTTACTGAACAAAGAAGACTTTAACGACGATAAAAAAGATGCCGGAGAGCTTGGTGCAGGACACACCGTGACGGCCATCTACGAAATTATTCCCGCAGGATCTGATGAAGTGGTGGCTTCTACCGATGCTTTAAAATACCAGCAAACAGCCACCAGCAGCGCCGCTGCAAGTTCGGAAGTAATGACGATCAAGTTCCGGTATAAGGAGCCAACGGAAAAAACATCGAAACTGATCAGCCACGTTGTGCACGATAATAAAGTAGCTTTCACCGAATCGGGCGACAACTGCCGTTTTTCGGCTGCAGTAGCCGAATTCGGCATGCTACTTCGGAACTCGGAATACAAGGGTTCTTCCGATTTTAAGAGCGTGCTGAGCCTGGCCAGGAGCGCCAAAGGCAAAGATGAAGAAGGCTACCGGGCAGAATTTATCCGCCTGGTAGAAATGGCAGAATTGCTCAAGAAATAAGATACCATTCCCGCGAAGTTCCCGGCTCCTAACGGTATTGCACTGCCTTTGGCAACAAACCTTAGAACAGGCCGGGGACTTTTGTGTTTAGGAGAGAAATCAGCCGCCTATCATGCGTTTGATGTCATTAAGTTTCATCAGAGCCTCTACTGGCGTGAGGGTATTGATGTCGGTTTTCACCAGCTCGTCTTTCACCTGCTCGAGTACCGGATCATTGAGCTGGAAAAAACTTAGCTGATAATCGGCTTTACTTTTCGTTTTGGCAAGAACGTTTTCGACATTACCGTTAACCTCATTGGTTTCGTTGGTCAGGGCTTCCACCTCCGAAAGCTCCAGTTCATGGTCTTTTTCCAGTTTTTTCAGGATATCGTTGGCACGATCCACCACTTGCTTGGGCATGCCGGCCATGCGCGCCACATGGATCCCGAAGCTGTGTTCGCTGCCGCCTTCGCGCAGCTTACGGAGAAAAATGATCTTGTTATTGGACTCTTTCACCGACACATTGAAATTCCTGATGCGTGGGAAATAGGTACACATTTCGTTCAGCTCGTGGTAATGTGTCGCAAACAAGGTTTTGGCCTTATGTTTAGGTTGTGAGTGAATGTACTCGGCAATAGCCCAGGCAATGGAAATACCATCGTAAGTGCTCGTTCCGCGGCCAATTTCATCGAGTAAGATCAGGCTCCGATCGCTCAGGTTATTGAGAATGCTCGCCGTTTCGTTCATTTCCACCATAAAAGTTGACTCTCCCGACGAGATATTATCGCTTGCTCCTACACGGGTAAAGATCTTATCCACAATGCCTATTTCTGCATGTTTTGCCGGCACATAG
>DAIUED010000235.1:0-5550 GCA_036845295.1 Bacteroidota bacterium | reverse complement strand
CAGGCATGAAAGCGCAGGTATTGACCTTGCCTTGCTCACCGATGGCTTGCGGGCTGAACGCGAGCAGGGCATCACCATCGATGTGGCCTATAAATATTTCAGTACCGAAAAACGGAAGTTCATCATTGCGGATACGCCGGGTCACCTCCAATATACGCGCAACATGTTCACGGGTGCGTCAAATGCTGACCTCGCGATCATTTTGGTGGACGCTCGGAATGGCATCACCGATCAAACCAAACGCCACTCTGTACTTTCTGCTATTCTCGGAATTCCTCATGTGCTTGTGTGTGTGAACAAGATCGACCTGGTGGACTATTCAGAAACGGTGTACCGCCGGATCGAGCATGATTATCGCACCTTCGCTACCAGGCTGGGTATAGAGCATCTCACCTTTATTCCGGCGAGTGCTCTTGGAGGCGATAACGTTGTAAATCCTTCATCGCGCATGCCATGGTACACGGGGCAAACGCTGCTCGATTTCCTGGAACATGTGGAGATCCGTGAACGTGGGAAAACGGATGAGCCGCGTTTCCAGGTGCAGTATGTGATCCGCCCCCAAACCTCAGATCTACCCGATTACCGTGGTTTTGCGGGGCAGATAGGTAGCGGTGTTTATCACAAAGGGCAACAGGTCGTTGTACTTCCTTCTGGTATTCAGACCCATATTTTGCGCATAGAGCATCATGGAAAAGAAGTAGAGGAGGCAGGAGAGCAGATGCCGGTGGTGTTGCATCTTGGCGACGATGTTGATGTGAGCCGGGGAAATACCATCGTGCCGGCCGGTAAGTTGCCCAAAACCGGTAAGGAATTGGAGGCTGTTATCTGCTGGATGGATAACGACGCGTTTGTCCCGGGTCAAAAAATCCTCTTACAGCAACATAGTTTCCGAACGAGGGCCGTTATTAAGGAAGTGAGTGCCCGGATCGACATTCATACTTACGAAGAGCATCCGGCCGATGGCACGATGAAGTTGAATGATATCTGCCGCGTGCAAATCAAAACAGCAGAGCCATTGAGCTTTGATAGCTACGACGATAACCGCCGTACAGGTGCCTTTATACTGATTCATGAAAACACAAACAATACCATCGCCGCAGGAACGATCCGTTGAACCTGGCAGGCAACCGCAAAAGAGTATGGAATTAATTACCACTTACATTTGTAAAAAGTTCGATATCGGGGTGCATGATAATATGTTCGGCGGAGCCATCATGTCGCTCATCGACGACGCAGCGGGTTCTTATGCTTCCCAGATCTGCGACACACCGCACATGGTGACGATCAAATTTGATGAACTGGTATTTAAAAAGCCTGTAAAAGTAGGAAACATCATTAAAGTTTATGGTCGGGTAATTCGTTTTGGTACCTCTTCAGTGGAGTTGTACATGGAAGTGAGAAAGCACAACGTGTACACTGGTGAGCAGGAAATTGTAACCCATACCAATGTGAAATTCGTGCGGATCGACGAGGAAGGAAATGCCATCCCAATCTCAGACCGTGTGAAAACGCGCTACGAGCGCCGCCTCAAAGAATTTGGCAAAGGCCTTTTGTCTGCCGAGGAAACTGACGGCGGGAAAACGATTGACGAATTGATCTGACCGTCGCTATTCTTTCAGGAAACGAAACGTTTCGGCAGACCCATAGGTATAAATACGCAAAAAGTACAGGCCGGGCGCCAATGCCATAACGGGTATCGTGTAGCCAGTATCGCTTTGCCGGAGTTCAGGTTGATACTGCTGGCCAGTTGATGAAATGACTTCCAGTTTCCACACTTTTTTTCCTTTGGTATCAACATATAATATCGAAGAGCAGGGTATGGGATAAACAGAAGTGGCAACGCGATCCTCCGTCGCAAATTCGATGGAGATTACCCCAGAGGTAAACCCGGTAGCTTGCTGGTCGAATTGCCTGAGCCTGTAATAATTGATAGACTCTGGGTTTTTATCGTACACGTTGTAGTTATTCATTTCAACCGAATTGCCTTGGCCGGTAACATGTGCAACAACTTCCCAGTGATAGTCGTCCGTCATTTTTTCAACTTCAAAAAAAGTGTTTTGCGTTTCACCGGTGGTTTTCCAGTTTAGTTTAATGGTTTGGCTTTCCACTTGTCCAGCAAACGAAATTAAGTTTATAGGCAGTGTGCTGGCTGTGTAGTAAACTGTAACACTGATGTCGTCCACGTTTGCTGTTAGAAACAAAGAGGCCAGTCCGGCATTCATTTGCGCAGAAAATAACACGCCAAAATTAGAAGCATTTAGTTGTGCCGGCGTCCAGGAAGTGCCCCAAAGATCGCTGTTGCTTCCGTAAACTGCCACCACATCAGAGCCTGTCCATCCTGCGCCAGAAGCATGATTGTTTCCTACGGCCGAACCGGATTTCATCAGGTACACATTCTTATCTGTTACCGAAGAACCAATTAGAAGGCCCGAAGCATTGCGTTCAACCCTCACTTCGATGCCACAAACGGTAGCTGTTGTAGGAATGACAAAACCGTAGCCGCTCGCCTGGATGTAATTGGTTTGAGCGCTTCCGAGGATGCCGAGCAGTGTGCCGCATGACACGTAAGAATTGTTAGATGAAATGCCATTAAGCAGGTTCGACCATCCAACCGAGCCAACACTGTTATTGTTGGTTACAACCGAAGGCATAGCTGCGCCGGTTGGAACACATTGCGAAAAAACATGACCTGAGTTGAACAGGATGGTTAGGCCAAAGGAACAAAAGACTATAGATCTCGGCAACCACATGGAACGTAACAGAGTGGATTTACCACAAAGTTAGGTCCTTTCGGGATGCCTGTAAATACGATAAACTACGGCATTTTTATGGGAATATTACTTGCGTAAAAACGGAAATGCCAGGTACGTAAAATTACATTCAGGAAGGCAGGGAAATGATTTTATTGCGTAGTGCAAACATCACCAGGCTCAATACGTTTTTTGTGTCGGTTTTCGCCATGATGCATTGCCTGTGGCCTTCCACCGTGCGTACACTGATGTGCAGGATCTCCGCAATTTCTTTATTGGATTTTTCCAGGCAGATCAGATTCAAAACCTGCGTTTCACGATCGGTAAGGTGCAACTTTACATTTTCGTCATGTTGCTTTTCTACGTGTATGAGTTTATCCATCAATAATCCGGAAATCTCATCATCAAAATAAAATCCTTTGCGGTGTACTGTGCGGATAGCATCCACTACTTTTTCGATGTCACAGTTTTTAGGCAAGAACGCCCTTGCGCCTTTTGCCAGGTATTCGGCAATATAACTGCTTTCATAATACATACTCAGCATAATGACTTTTACTTCAGGGTGACGCTCACGAATGTTCGTCAAGGCTTCCTTACCTTCCATTACCGGCATCGAAATATCCAGGAGAATAATGTGAGGTGTCGTATGTTTCAGTCCGTCCAGCAATTCCTGCCCGTTGCCAGCTTCAAACGCAATATTAATATCTTCTTCTTCGTTGAGTAAAGACACCATTCCTTGGCGAAATAGCACATGATCTTCGGCGATGGCAATATTAATTTTCGGCTTCATAAAAAATGATCTCTGTCGAAACTAAAAATATCGAATTTTTCGATACGACCTTTCAATCTGTAGATTTATTTTTTATTTGTCGTCATCAAAATTCCCTTAATCTACAAATTTCAGAGCTTAGCGAACGAAAATTGTTGTTCTACGTAAAACTACGGGGTTTTGTGAAAAGAGCTGTTCAGGCTAAGATTCCGGCTCAATTTCGTTTACAGAAACACGGAAAATACGGTCTTAAATACATGGCATTACGTATTTTCCACAAACGATGCATGCATATAATCCTGATTGTGCATGGATGCCTATGCAGGTGTTATCGTTTATAAGACATAAACAAAAAAGAATGTCGCCTGTTGTGGATTGAAAAACAAAACAGCCCTGTAAAAGGGCTGTTCAGTTAAAAAACAAATTACAACGTAATTTGTGCTATATATAGATTAATCGTGTACGCCTTCCATGATTTCTTCTACCATTTTTTTACAAAAAGCAGGTAGATCTTTCGGGCTCCGGCTTGTTACCAAACCGTTATCAACAACGACTTCTTCGTCTTCCCAGATAGCTCCTGCATTTTGAAGATCGGTACGGATCGACTCGAAAGAAGTTAAGCGTCTGCCTTTTAACAATCCTGTTTCGATCATTGTCCACGGCCCATGGCAAATAGCAGCCAACGGCTTACCTTCTTCTATAAAATCTGCAACAAAGTTCACGGCATCTTCATTTACACGCAACGCATCCGGGTTCATAACACCGCCTGGCAAGACAAGCGCATCGTATTGATCGCTTTTTACTTCATCAATTCCGCGAACAGCCTCGAACTCATCGCCCCAGTTTTTATCTTTCCAGGCTTTGATCTTTCCTTTTTTCAAAGAAATGATTTCCACCAAAGCCCCCGAATGGAGTAGCGTTTCCAGTGGTTGTTGCAGTTCTGATTGTTCAAAACCGTGTGTTGCCAGAATGGCTACTTTTTTTCCTTTTAATGCATTTTCCATCGCTCGTGTTTTTTAGAATCTCTTGAGAAAGACTAATGCCAAACTAAAATGAAACGAAGTGCGTACAGACTTCCACAATGCCACGTTGCTTTTAGTTAGCACTGTGGAATGCCGCTACACATAGAGGTTTTTCTTATCTACGAGGTCATGCATAAAAAAGGCCGCAGCGTTTTACACTACAGCCTTTCAATGGGAAGAGCTTGTTGCTATTATTTAGCAGGAAGTAGCTTGGCCCTGCATTCGCCAAAGCCAATGCGAACACCGTTTTTTTCACAATGCCCTTTGATCACAATGGTATCGTTGTCATTCACGAATTTTCGTTCGCTGCCGTCTTTCAGTGTAATTGGCTTGGTGCCCCGCCAGGTAAGCTCCATCATACTGCCGTATTCGTGAGGCTGCGGACCACTGATGGTGCCACTGGCCATCATATCGCCTACCTGAATATTGCAACCGTTTACGGTATGGTGCGCCAGTTGCTGTTCCATGGTCCAATACATATACTTATAATTCGAGGTACAGATCAGGTTCTCTTGTCCGTTTTCCGGAATGAGAAACACTTCCAGCTTGATATCGACATTTTTTTCGCCACTGTACTCGAGGTACGGAAGTACTTTTGGCTCCTGTGTATAGCCAGCTGTGCGGAAGGGCTCTAAGGCATCGAGTGTTACTACCCAGGGCGAAATGGTGCTGGCAAAGTTCTTCGACAGAAACGGGCCGAGCGGCACATATTCCCAGGTTTGAATGTCGCGTGCACTCCAGTCGTTGAAAAGCACCATGCCAAAAATGTAATCGTCGGCTTCTGCAGTACTCACGGTGTCACCGAGCTGCGTGGATTTGCCGATGATAAAAGCAGTTTCTAATTCGATGTCGAGCAGCTTGCTTGGTCCGTACACCGGAAGTTCGCTGTCGGCAGGCTTTTGTTGGCCTTTGGGGCGATGAAACGAATGACCACTCACGCAAATACTGCTGGCACGCCCGTGATAACCCACCGGCAGGTGTTTCCAGTTAGGCATCAGCGCATTTTTCG
>DAIUED010000234.1:0-5581 GCA_036845295.1 Bacteroidota bacterium | reverse complement strand
GGAAGCGGCATTCAACCTGGTTGGTTCTATCGAAGAAGCCATCGAAAAAGGCAAGAAAATCCTTGCACAAGCCTAATTACTTTTTAGCAGCCCGGTTTATACGTTAGTACAAACCGGGCGCAAATAAAACTGAACATGAAATTAGAAATCATTACTCCCGATAAAAAACTGTTCGAAGGCCACGTAAAGTCGGCTGTGTTTCCGGGTGCAGAAGGTTCTTTCGGTGTGCTCAACAACCATGCAGCCATGATCGCAACCCTTAAGAACGGCACCATCGAACTGACGGAAGACAACAACAGTACGCACCAGTTCCCTGTTAAGGGTGGCGTGGTAGAAGTGTTTAAGAACAACGTCATCGTTCTGGCAGAGTAAAATCGTTCATTCCTTTTTTAATAGAGATCCTTTCAGATACTGAAAGGATCTTTTTTTTTGCGGCCTTGCATTCGTTTGGTGCGCATGCTCATCCGGCACCAGCTAATATCGGTTTTGTGCCGGCGGATATCAATCCGCCATGACGGCTTCTCCGGCTTTTGTATCTTTGTTAGGCAAAACCATTGGCGCCGCGCTGTACGCTCGCTAAAAAAACAACACTAAACAAACAATAGCTTATGATACTTATTTACCGTGGTTTGGGCGTTCTCGTTCCTATCATCATCTTTCTCACTGGTCTCGTGGTTTCTATCTGGATCAAAGACACACGCATTGGCAACCCCGTTTTCATTGGCTGGACAAGCTTTTATTCGGCCATTCTTTGCCTGTTGCTTGGCTTGGTAACATTTAAGCCTGACGAGGAAACCGATGCCAACGGAAACCGCCGTCCCGGCAAACGGGCCCATTTCTTCTACATCCCGATCGTGTTCTGGGGACCTATCCTGGGAGCGTTGAGCGCATACTTGTTGCTGTGGCAGGGCAAGAAGGCATCTGCCGACCGTTATGCGCCGGAAAAAGTGGCGACGGCACCGGTAATTCACTTTTATAATCCAACAGGCGATACGCTCGACTACCTCATTTATACTAAAAATGGTTTATCAGAACAGCGTTCCCTCGAGCCTTTTTCGTCGGCCGAAGTAGAAGCACCCGATAAAAGTTATGTACTGGGCGCGCTCGATCAAACAGGCGAGGCAACGATGACGCTTCCGTATTATGAAAAATACGATACTAAACTTTACGAAACGGTAAACGACGAGGGCCGTAGGGTAGAGCAACGCCTCATTCGGCCGCTGACGGCCGATCCTAGCGACTATGAAGACAACTGGCTGTTGTTGGATGGAAGTTACGATCTGCTCCTGGTTGACGTTACCAGCCTATATAGTGGTACCGTGCAAAAGGAAAAAGTAGCCTCTATCGACTGGACAAAAAAAGTGAAGAGCCGGCACGAAGGTACCGAACTGATTGAACTGAGCCTGAAGCCATCGTCGCCTGACGGCTCGGTTTACGTCAGTCCGCCTTATACTTACCTGCCCGTTTCCAATTCGCCCGGCCGTACCATTTATATGGTGATTGTGCTGGAACACGACGAGGAGGCGACTAATGAGCGCATTGCCGAACTGGTCGATCGCGTCATTATGTAAAGCCCAAACTTAGCGGAAAAAAATCTACAATAGCCCGAAAATGCTACTTTAATTTAACACAAATGCTTCCGGCTTTCGCCTAAAAAGCGGTGGCACAGGCTTCGCAGCTATGGTTTGTAAAAACCGTTGCTATGAAAAAATTGATTGGCTTCTTTTCCTTTGCTGTGGGAGTTGCAGCATTGAGTTCTTGTTCCACAACATTATATACTACCAATGCAGTTAATGCGCCTTTGCTGAAAGAGCAAGGAGAAGTAAAGGTAAATGTGACGCAAAACGATTTGCAAGCGGCTGTAGCGGTGAGCGACCATATCGGTATCATGGCCAATGGCTATTACGAGAATTATACCGGTAATAACAACTACAGGCACAATGGCGGCATGGGCGAGCTTGGGATCGGCTACCTGCTTAATTCGGAAAACAACCTGGTTATGGAAACTTTCGTCGGCGGCGGCCTGGGAATGGTGCACAAACAGGAGCAATTCGACGGTGCGGGTAACAGCACTTACATGGCAAGTTTCAACGCCAACGCTGCCAAAGGCTTTGTGCAAACGAACCTGGGTTATCGCTCGAAATATTTCGATGTGGCACTCACCCCCAAATTTTCATTCGTTAAATACAGCAATTTTAGTCAAACCAATTATACCAACGATCAGCTTCGCGACGACTACCTCGATAACAACCGTTTGACGGATCCGCTTTTTGTCTTTGCCGAACCAGCCATCACGGTACGCGGCGGTTATAAATTCATTAAGCTACAGGCTCAGTATGGTCTCACGCTTAACCTGAGCGGGCAAAACATCCGTCGCTCACCCGATTTTGCGTCGCTTGGGCTGGTGATCGATATTGCGCGCTGGTACCGCGATTAGGTAATTAAACGGTTGCTTTTTTCCACAGCGGACCAACGGCAATAAATAATACCAGGATGTTGATTATTGCATTGGAACTGTTGCCTGATAAGATGCTACCCGCACTGTCGAGGAAAAACCAGGCCAGAACGCCCATCAGTACGGCTTTCCTTACTTCGTCAGGCGCTTTATCATACACCCATTTTTGAAGGAACCAGACGCACACACCCCAGCCGAAGAGAAAGCCGCCGGTGAGTGCGGATAAAAAGCGGGTAGTGGGCGCTTCGTAGTTTTGAAGCCCGTCTAAGGGCGTACTTAAAATATCTAAGGTCCATCTTGCCGGTTCAGATGTTTTCAGCATTGAGCCTAAAAAGAAAATCGGTCCGAAGGAGCCTATGACGAAGGCGGTAACTTTGAGGTAGGTTTTGTGAAATTTCCGGGTCATACTTTGTTTTTTTGATTCCGGAAACAAAGGTGCATCAACGCGCGGTTATTTTTTAGACGTTACCGTACAATTGGATTTTCCAGCTGTTTGGTGATCCGTTTTAACTCTTCGAAGTATTGTGTCAGCCATTGGTGATTGAGATTTGCCTCATTGATTTGCAGAAAGAAATTTTCGAGTGCCAATGTAAATATCGCTTCTGCTTGTTGTAATGTTATTTTCAGCTTGGTATCGCTGAGCCATAATTTCACAAAGTCTGTTCCGATAACGTCGTTTGATTTCTTCAAGGTTGACAGGTATGCCGGAAGACTCGAATGAATACGCAGTTGGCGGTTGAAGAGCAGATCGGTTTTGTGAGTTACCAGGATGGAGATCAATTCTGGGTCAATGCACGTTGCTTGTCTTTCCTTTTCGGCCATCACTTTTGCGTTCAGAAGATGCACTTTGAGCAACTCCTCGATAAATCCGTCGATGTCTGCGAAGTGATGATAGAACGACGATTTGCTAATGCCTACACGCTTTGCGAGCTGTTCGATCTTTAAGGCTGTTTCGCCCGACAATGCAAAAATTGCATAGCCCTCGTCGATCCATTTTTTTTTATCCTGCTTCATCTGCTTTCAGGTTATAGAATGATGGGTTGTGAATGGCTTCATGTTTTCTTGCCTGTTACACATTGACGCCGAACAGGTAACCAACGAGCGCAGAAAGTCCCATGGCAATGGTACCCCATACCGTAATCCGGATAATCCCTTTCAGGATATTGGCGCCGCCGGTTTTTGCCGCGGTAGCTCCCAGAATGATCAGGAAAACAGTAGTGAAGCCATACAGCCAATATTCCATGCCCTTTACCGGGGCCAGCAAAATGACCAACAGTGGCAAGACGCCGCCAACGGTAAATGCTGCACCCGATGCCAATGCAGCTTGTATGGGATTAGCTTTCGAAATTTCGGTTAGGCCTAGTTCATCCCTCACGTGTGCTGCCAGCGCATCTTTCTCTGTGAGTTCTTTGGCTACCAGCATCGCCGTTTCTTTTTTCAAGCCGCGTTGCTCGTAGATCTGTGCCAGTATTTGAAGTTCCTCTTCCGGGTTTTCCGCGAGTTCTCTTTTTTCACGTTCAATATCTGCTGTTTCGGTATCGGTTTGGGAGCTAACCGACACGTATTCGCCGGCCGACATGGACAAAGCGCCCGCGACAAGGCCTGCCACGGTAGCCAGCACAATCGGTTCGCGCGTGGTGCTGGCGGCCGCTACGCCAATGGCCAGGCTGGAAACGGAGATGATGCCATCGTTGGCACCCAGCACAGCCGCCCTGAGCCAATTGCTGCGGTGAATGAAGTGGCTGTCGAGGTAGTTATCGATGGTAACGCTTGGTTTCTCCGGTTTCATAGATTGTTTGGGTTAAAAGACTAGCCACTCATTTCGCATGCCAACAACGCTAAGCGCCAGGACATAGGCTAGTCGAAGTTACGCGAAATTTAGCTATTTGAAACTGTATTTTTTGAGCGCTTTTCAGTTGCGCTCGAAGAAACAGAATGCCTTTGTTAATGCGATATTGCGAAACAATTAGCCAGGACTTGGTAAAAAAGCCTACTTCAGTTTTTCTTTCAGCTCTTTAACGCTCATGCCACCAACGGCAATATCTTCGTCGGGCAACTCATGGATGGTGACAAAAAATAATTCTTTTGGAATTCCGGTAATGCTTACCGATAGATCGGTCACTTCGCGAATTAGTTTATCCTTGACGTCTCTGGTGAGTTTACCGGCTGTAAATTCAATGATTGGCATTGCAGTGGAGTTTAAAAATCGGATTTGGATTATTCAGTATAGCACACAACGGCTTTGTTCACTTTCAGTTGATCGTTGAAGCTCATTAGCTCAACCGATTTTTTGTTGGTGGCGGTGTTGATGTAATAGATGGCCAGGCTGTTCACACCAATCAGCACATCGAGTATTTCGAAGTGAAGATCCGGAATTTTTTCCAGGCCCAGCGTCCAGTATTGCCTTACGAGATCTTTGCCACTGATCACACCTTGGCTTTCCGGGAACAATTTTAGAGCCATCGGCGTTTCAATGCAAAAGTCGTCGGCATAATGGGAGAGAATGCGATCGAGCTGATGCGAGTTCCAGGCTTCCACCCATTCGGCGGCAAAATGTTGAGCAAATACCTTGTTCATAAGCATGAATAAAAGTGATGCGTCGTAGAGTTTATGTTTAACTATCGAAGCGTATCGATCAACTTCTCAATCGTTAATTCTTCCTGGTTGCCCGATTGCATGTTTTTAAGCATCACGGTATTATTGGCCATTTCGTTGCTGCCAACCACCGCTACAAAAGGAATTTTCTTTTTGTCGGCGTATTCAAATTGCTTGCTCACTTTTTTTACAACCTCAGGATACACCTCTGCGTTGATGCCATTGGCGCGCAGTTGGGTCACTATTTTCAGGCAATGCATTAGTTCTGCGTCGCCAAAATTAACCAGCAGTACTTTTGTGGCTGAATTGTTATTGAGCGATTCAGGAAAGAGGTTGAGGTCTTCCATCACATCGTAGATACGGTCGATGCCAAACGAAATGCCGACACCCGACATATTTTTGAGGCCAAAAATACCGGTGAGGTCGTCGTAGCGGCCGCCGCCCAGGATGCTAGGTGTAAAGCTGCCGGCATTGGCTTTTGCTTCGAAAATGGTGCCGGTGTAATAGTTCAGGCCACGGGCCAGCGTTATG
>DAIUED010000233.1:0-5598 GCA_036845295.1 Bacteroidota bacterium | reverse complement strand
GCGTAAAATTGCCCATAAATTCGTAAATTTGCCGAAATTTTCTCGAATTTATGATTACAACAGATTTAGCGATTATTGGTGCCGGTCCTGTGGGCTTATTCGCCATTTTTGAGGCAGGTTTATTGAAAATGCGTTGCCATTTGATCGATTACCTGCCGCAAGCCGGGGGCCAGCTATCCGAAATATATCCCAAAAAACCCATTTACGACATTCCGGGCTACCCTACCGTATTGGCACAGGAGCTGGTGGACAATCTCCTCAAACAGGCCGAGCCTTTTCATCCGACCTATACATTTGGCGAACGCGTCGAAACACTTGAAAAGCGTGGCGAAGCCGACTTTGTGCTGGTGACCAACATGGGCACAGAGGTACATGCGAAGGTAGTGGTGATTGCCGGTGGACTGGGTTGCTTTGAGCCTCGCAAACCTGAGGTGGAAGGCTTGACGAGGTTCGAAAACGGCAAAGGCATCAATTACATGATCCTTGATCCGGAGAAATACCGCGGCCAGCGCATGGTAATTGCCGGCGGCGGCGACAGCGCCCTCGACTGGTCGATTTTCCTGAGCGATATCTGCTCGGAACTAACGCTGGTGCACCGAAGCGAGTCGTTCAGAGGTGCGCCCGACAGCGTGAACAAAGTAATGAAACTGGCCGAGGAAGGCCGCATTAAGTTGCTCCTGAATACAAACCTAACGGCGGTAGATGGCAGTGAGCGTTTGGAATCGGTGTCGATGATCAACGCGAAAACCCAGGAAAAAACAGCTATTGCGACCGATCACCTGATCCCTCTTTTTGGTTTAAGTCCGAAACTCGGCCCTATTGAAAAATGGAACCTCAACATTGACAAGAACGCGATTGAGGTGAATACTGACGATTACTCCACGAATATTCCCGGCGTGTATGCCATCGGCGATATCAATACTTACAAAAACAAATTAAAACTTATCCTGTGCGGTTTCCATGAAGCGGCCCTGATGAGCCACAGCGCTTACAAATACATGAACCCTGGCGTGAAATACACAATGAAGTACACGACTGTAAACGGGGTGAACGAATTTTAAGCCTGCATTTCTTCTTTCTGATGCCTGCAATTGCAAAGAAAATCAGGAAAATGTGATTGGTATTTTTTTAATGGATTATGTATTTTTGAAACCATGGTAGATATAAAGATCAACGTACAAAACAGCGACAATTCTGTTACAACGCTCGAAGCGCCTACAGATATGGGCATCAGTTTGATGGAATTCCTGAAAGGCAACGACTACGACATTCTCGCTACCTGTGGCGGCATGGCCCTTTGTGCCACCTGCCATGTGAGCGTGTTGCAAGGGTTCGACGCTTTGCCTCCAATTACCGACGATGAGTATGCAATGCTCGATACCCTGCCGAATATTACCGATACTTCTCGCCTGGCCTGCCAGTTGAAATTGCATCCAGAAATGGATAACATTACTGTGAAGATTATGGGTGACGGAAACTAAACGTCCCGCCCAAAAAAACGATGCAAAAAAAGGACTGCACAAAGGCAGTCCTTTTCTTTTGGAATCTGCTGATCAACCCAGGTTTAATACAAGTACCCCTCGTTGAAACCGTTGCGCCGTTGATAGCTGTTTTGGCGTGAGCGCTCCATGGATTTGCCCTCATCGCGGCGATAGTACCTGCGCTCATCTCTTTCTGGATCCTGCCGGTTATACCAACCGCGGAAATCATCGCCATCGTCGTGCCGGCTCTCGTATGCGCCGTTTCCGTAATGTTGGCGGTTGTAATAGGCAGAATTTTCCGAACCGTAAAGGCTGTATTGCGGATCGTTACCATAACGGCCGCCTTCGCGGTAGGACGTAAAATACTCACGATCCCTTTCGCTGCTGCGACGCCCGCCGCGGAATACATCACGCAGCGATTGCCCGCGTGCTTCGTCGCTCCGGTCGTTTTGAGGGCCGTTGTCGTAGTAATAATTGCGTTGCTCGTTGTAACGGGTATCAAAATCCCCACGGCGTGGCGAATGGTCGTCGTAAATATTACTGAACGGGCCGTAATCACTTTCTTCCGCTTCACGGCCGTCGCGGTATCTGCGATCATCTTGGTGGTAGTAACGATTGTTGTTTCCGTAAGAATAGTTGTCATCGCGGTTTTGGCCGCGATCACCACGGTAGTAAGCACTGTTACGGCCTCTGCGGTAGTTATCTTTGTCGTTATACATGGCTTTATTGGTTAATGGTTCTCTTTAGTGATACTTCCAATAAGATGCCAGCAGGCGATCGTTTCCGATTGATACCAAATAAAAAAAGAAGCCCTGCAACATCGCATTGCAGGGCTTCCTCTTCACTTATTCACACTTACTTCTATCCAAGATGTTTTTGAGCTTTCCCCTTGTAGTTGCCATTCGGCAATATTTCAAGGTAGTGCTTTGCCCAGCGCGCTTTATCATGATCGCGTTGCATCAACTTCTCGCAGGCTTCCCAGATGTTATCGTCGGCCATGGAGCGGTCGAAACCATTCTTGATCGAGTTTGCATAAGCCTCGATGGCTTTTTCAAAATCATTCATAAAGAAATGACATACCCCAATTTGATTGTCGCAGTTGCCTTTTTGATGGGCATCTGCGGTATTGGCCTTTACGTTTTCAAACATGGCCAAAGCCTCGGCGTATTGGCCTTTCGGAACCAGCCGGCAAGCCTGGTTAAAGGTGTTGTTGTAAACACTTTCATCCATTTTACCTTGCAGCGAATTCTGGATCTTTTCCATGTCCTGCATGGATACATCATTGGTGTGTGCTACCAAATCGTCTTTTTTCTTTCTGAAAATTGAATCAAAAATGCCCATGTGTGGTGTTTTAATTTATTTTGCAACCGTTGTTTTAGCAGCTTCGTACATCACGTTTATGTCGTCGTTGCTGTAATCGGTAAACTGATCCGGTGAAATATCATAAGGCATGCCTTCGGAGATAATCACTGTTTTATCACCTGCCTGCACAAATTGTCGGAACGATACTTTACCATCTTTATCCGATTTCATAAACCCGTTAGCGTCTTCGGCTTCTATTTTGCCGAAGCTCGGGTTAAGGTCTTTATCGGTGATCATCGCCTTGATCATGTCCATGTTATCGGCAACCGCTCCATCCATTTGCGAGAACGTCAATTTGAAAAATTTGCCGCCGTACACGCATACATCGCCATTGGTTTTATAAACCATCACCTGGGCGTTTTTTGGCGCTTTTACAGTTACCGGAATTCCATTAGCACTCAGGTCGAGGTCTGTAAGATCGGCAACGGTAAAATGGGTTTCGTTGATAGCAGGCTCAGACGCAACTTCAGTGGCAGCGCCCTGGGTATCCGCTTTATGTTCGGAGCTTCCGCAGGCCGCCATCATCATACCAACGGTAATGCAGCTTACGAAGATCATTTTCGAGTTTGTAAAAGGTTTGTTCATGCTCAGTTTCATAGTCATTCTGTTTTTTTGTAGTTAAAGTTCGATGCAAAACTAAGGCAAACTAAACTAGCATTTTCAATGAATGGTTATTCGCTACGGTTGAGTGTATATCCGATCACATCCGGCGAGCATTCGCCGCCAAGTACATCAAAAAAATCAGTTAAGTAGCTGTGTAAGCGGGTTAACCCGCTTTAGCGGCCGTACATGAGTGCCATGAACTCTTCCCGTTTGCGGCTTGCCAGCGGTATTTTGGTACCGTTTTTCATCACAATGGTGCCGCCATCTGCTTTTATCAGATGATCGAAATAGTGCATGTTGATGAGGTGTGATTGATGAGGCCTGAAAAAGCCGGAAGGTGTCAGCATGGCTTCGTACTCTTTGAGAGTGATGGAAACCATTAATCTGGAGCCATTCAGCAAATGAAATGTGGTATAGTTGCTTTCAGCTTCGCAATGAAGAATATCGTTGATATCAATCGAATAAAGCTTCTCTGTTGTTTTAAGAACAATTTTTTGAGGACTTTTAACCTGACCGACATGCGAAAAAAGTGCCGTCAGTTTGAGTTCCAGGTTTTCTTTGCCCATGGCATCTTCCGCTTTCTTTACGGCTTCCATCAATTCTCCGGGATCAATCGGTTTCAGCAGGTAGTCGATGGCACTGAAACGGAACGCCCTGATCGCGAAATCCTGAAAACCGGTAATGAAGATCACCTTGAACTGAATGGGCTCGAGTTGCTGCAAAAGGTCGAATCCTGTGCCATCGGGCATTTCCACATCAAGGAAAACAAGATCGGGCAAATACTTTCGGATCACCTCTACTCCCGACTTTACATCCGAGGCCTCGGCCATCACCGTAACCTGTGGGCAATACTCCCGGATCAGCTCCAGGTTTTTGCTCCGGATAGTATCTATGTCGTCGATTATAACTGCTCTCATCATGTGGCGCTCTTATCGGGCTCGTAAAGATAAGGTATTTCGAACCATGTTCGCGCCCCGGAAATGGCGTTATTTTCGGTGAGATTCTCAAGCTGAACCTGGATTTTCCGTTTACTTTTACTGGCGGCGAGCCTTTCGTTCACAATATGCAGCGACATCGAGCGGTGCTTGCCCGACAGATCCGGTTGTCCGATACCAGAGCCATTGTCGCGCACTTCAAAGAAAAGTGCCTCGCCCTCCTGGTAAAAACGCACATGCACTTCGCCTCCTCCGATCTGGTTTTTCAAGCCATGTTTGATCGCATTTTCGATGAACGGTTGGGTAAGCATCGGAGGAATTTGCGTGTTTTCGCGGTCAATGGCTTCGTCTGCCAATATGGTATAGGTAAATTTATTGTTGTAAAGCAGTTGTTGGATCTTTAGATAGTTCTCTATCATTTCCAGTTCTTCGTCGAGGGTGATGTAGTTCTCGTTAGAGTTTTCGAGTATCTGGCGGGTGAGTTTGGAAAACTTACTGAGGTAGCTGATAGCTTCTGTTCCCTTTCCGCTGTATATCAGGCTCTGTATATTGTCAACCGAGTTAAAAATAAAATGAGGGTTCATTTGGGTACGCAGAAGTTTTTGCTTGAGCTCATTGGCTTTGTTAGCCGTGATTATATTCTTTTGCTTAAAAAAATTAACCAAATAAAAAATGCTTAGGCCAAGCATAATTGTCAGAAATAGCAGACCATATAAAATTTTATTCTTTCTGGTATGGTTACGCTCATTTTCAAACCTAAGATCAGATAGTTTCTTTTCCTGATCTAACGTTGCCTGCAATTCCTTTTTTTCGTAGTCATATTTTAACTGCTTTTGCGCTAATGCATTTTTATAAGACTCACTATTATTCGATTTCTGCAAATCGGCATATAGCTCAAACATCTGTAACGACTTGTTTAACTTACCAGTAGCTTTATACGCCTTATACAAATTAAAATAAACATATTCCAACAATTCCAAATCTTTGGCGGCATTTATATGCGTCAACGATTTAGTAAGATACGCAATAGCTTCCTGATAGTTTTTTTTCTCCAGATAAAATCCGCCTAAATCATTCAACAGCATTCCTTTGGCTCTGTCGTTTTTAGCATAAGAAAGACCTTGTTCATAAAACATCAATGCTTCATCCGGTTTGTTTTCCTCGATACTGATGTCGGCCAGGCGATCGTATGCAAAACTCATGTTATCCCAAAAGCT
>DAIUED010000232.1:2383-5605 GCA_036845295.1 Bacteroidota bacterium | reverse complement strand
AACGGATCTTTGATGTCATACCCTGGTTGAAGAGGCCGCTCCTTGACTGGGCATTGTAGCTCCAGCCACCGTCGCCACCATGTTTAGTCTCTACACCGCAATACTTACGGTGAAATTGACCGCAAACACCCGTTTGGGCCTGGCCCGCCACGATGCCTAATATAAATAACGAGAATAATATTTTTTTCATGGGATGGAGTTTACTTGGTTAATGTGTAAGAATTTCTGATCGATTTGATTTTTTCGACAATCGCTGTGTACTGCTCTGCTGTCATAACCAGGTCTTTTCCGCCACCGATAACTTTTTTGTCCTTGTCGTTGCTTGCAACCGGAGCAGCATCTTTTTCCGAAATTTTCAGAAACTCACTCTGTAAGGCTTTAAAATCGACGAGCACAGCCGCTACATTCGCATCCGTTTCGTATTTTTTGAGAAACTCTACCAAATTGTCGAGCGTGTATTTCTGATCGGCCAGGCGTTCGATCACCGGACTGTTCGCTTCAAACTTTGTAAGGTTGGTCGCAATGTACATGCTTTCGATCCAGCCGCCGGCTACCACCAACGATAAGGTCGGGCCTTGCTGGCCGCTTTCCAGCGTTTCGAATGATGAGAAATACACATCATCGGTAATAACCGACAAAGAATCAGGGCTACCAAGGTTGCCTTCGAGGCGTTTGAGAACTTCCGGCTTAATAGCCGACGATACTCCGATCTGGTCACCCAGCTGTTTTACGGTTTTAAAATACTTAAGCGCTTCTGCACCAATCTCGAAAATACTGCAATAGCTCAGGTCGCAGCTATAGATCCCGAAATTCAACGCTTTCAACTTTGCATCGGTATAATTTTTCTGGTTGTCGGGGCTATTGAGGAAAGACGTATTTTTATTGTTCTTCCCACCGATCATTTTAATGAACGTGAGCATTTCGCCCGGAGACGGAACCTGGAAAAATGTTTCCGTGTTGGTTGCAGCCACTTCTGTTTTGGTAGAATCGGCGGTAGAAACCTCCTCGCTTCCTTCCGCAGTTTTATCGCCGCATGAAGCCAGCATCAATCCCACGGCCAGTGGTGCTGCTAGTAAAAATTTACGTTGAATGGTCATAGATCTTATAGATTTCGGGTTTGTGTTAGTTATTGGCGATGAGCTTGCTCACCAGATCGGCAGCTTCCTGCAACTCGATGGCTGAGTAAACTTTGAGGCCTGAGTCGTCGATCAATTTCTTTGCAGCTTCGGCATTGGTTCCCTGCAAGCGCACGATAATAGGCACTGTAATATTGCCCATGTTTTTGTAAGCATCAATAACACCCTGAGCCACACGGTCGCAACGCACAATACCACCGAAAATATTCACCAGGATCGCCTTCACGTTTTTGTCGCCGAGGATGATGTGAAATGCCTTCTCTACGCGTTCCGCATTAGCTGTACCGCCTACATCGAGGAAGTTTGCCGGCTCGCCGCCGCTCAGTTTAATGATATCCATGGTAGCCATGGCCAAACCTGCGCCATTCACCATGCAACCTACGTTACCGTCGAGTTTCACGTAATTGAGTTCCGCTTTGCGGGCCTGTACGTCAACCGGATTCTCTTCGCTTTCATCACGCATGGCTTCAATGTCTTTGTGGCGGAAGAGTGCATTGTCGTCGAGCGTTACTTTGGCATCAACAGCGATGATGCGGTCGTCAGACGTTTTCAATACCGGATTGATTTCGAACATCGATGAATCAGTCGATTCATATGCTTTGTAAAGAGCCGCCACGAATTTGGTCATTTCTTTGAACGCATTTCCGCTCAACCCAAGGTTGAAGGCCACTTTGCGGCACTGAAAGTCGCGCAGCCCTACTTTCGGATCAATTTCTTCTTTCCAGATCAGGTGCGGCGTTGCCTCTGCCACCTGCTCAATGTCCATACCGCCTTCGGTGCTGTACATAATAATATTGCGCCCTGTACCACGGTTAAGCAGGATGCTCATGTAGAACTCTTTGGTTGGCGTAGCGCCTGGGTAATAAACATCTTGTGCCACCAACACTTTGCTCACCAGCTTGCCTTCGGCGCTGGTTTGCGGTGTTACCAGGTGCATGCCGATGATCTTGCCGGCCACTTCTTTCACTTTCTCAAGGTTCGGTGCAAATTTCACCCCACCGCCTTTACCGCGGCCTCCGGCATGTATTTGCGCTTTAATCACCACTCCATCGCATTTATACGTTTCCATAACCTGCTTTGCCGCTTCTACTGCCTGCTCGGCCGTGTCGGCTACAATACCTTCCTGGATGGCAACGCCAAAACTTTTCAATATACTTTTTCCTTGATACTCGTGAATATTCATAATGGTTGGGTTCTTAAATTTGCTTTCAAAAATAGGGTTTTTCTGTTAAAAGCAAACATTTTTCGGAAAATAATTGGTTCTTAAAACCGCTGTACAAGGCCGCACAGATAACCGGGAGAAGTGGAGCGGCAAACACATTGAACGAAGCGAAGATGTTGTAGCAAAGCCCTGTTTGTTTCACTTATTTTCCCTGGGCGCCCGGGCGCGCTTTTCGCTGCAATCGTTTGCTGGCTGGCTTCGAGAGCCTCAGCCAGCCAGCGCAAAAGGATTTTCGCTGCAATCTTTTGCTGGCTGGCTTCGAGAGCCTCAGCCAGCCAGCTAAACGGTAAAATCCGACCTCATCAGCCCATTGCGGCCAGGAAGCCGTCGATCGTCGAATACACGCCTTGCAACTCGTTTTCCGTTACACAGTAAGGCGTAATCAGGTACAAGATATTGCCGAGAGGCCGCACAATGATACCATGGCGGAGAAAATACGCAGCAATGCTTTCGGAGGCACTATTGAGGTAGTGTGTATGTTCTTCCGTGCGGATCTCTAGTGCCAATACAGTTCCAAGACAGCGGGCGTCCGACAGCTTCGTATGGTCTTGCAGGCTTTCGCAATAGGTTTTGTGTAACCGCGAGATCATAGCGATCTGCTGCCAGGTTTCTTCCTGCTCCATCAAATCGAGGCTGGCCAGTGCTGCTGCGCAAGCCGTTGGATTGGCCGTATAACTATGCCCATGAAAAAACGTCTTGGTTTTATCGTCGCTCACGCAGGCTTCGTAAATAAATGCGGCGCAGCTGGTGACACCAAATGCCATGTAGCCGCCTGTAAGGCCTTTAGAAAGACAGATGATGTCTGGTTGGTGTTGCAAATAATCGCTGGCAAAAAATCTACCCGTGCGCCCGAAGCCGGCCATC
>DAIUED010000232.1:0-2373 GCA_036845295.1 Bacteroidota bacterium | reverse complement strand
AACAATACCATGTCGCTGGCAAATTGCGATCAGGCGGTCGAGGTGAACGGCGTCGTACATTTGCATCCCCGCAGCACCCTGCACCAACGGTTCGAAGATAAACCCTGCAAAATCATTATGGTTACTGAACCAGGTATGCAACGTATCCTCGAGCTGTTCGATGTTCGACGCATCGGGCAAAGGGATATGCACCACATCAAAAAGCAGGTTCTCGAAAGCGTTATTGAACACATTTCGGGCGCCTACGCTCATACCACCGAAGGTATCGCCATGATAGGCGTTCTCAAACGCAATGAATTTCTTTTTGGACGCATGGCTGTTGTGCCAATACTGCAAGGTCATTTTTAAGCCTACTTCCACTGCTGTTGAGCCATTGTCGGAATAAAAGATCTTCGACTGGTTGCCCGGCAAATGCCCCAGCAGACGGCGAGCCAGATCAACTGCCGGTTGATGCGTGAAGGCGCTGAAAATAGCATGCTCGAGTTGATGCAGCTGTGCAGCTACTTGCTTCGTTATGTGTGGATGGCAATGACCATGCAAATTGACCCACCAACTCGAAATGGCGTCGAGCAATTTGTTTCCGGCTGCGTCGTAAAAATAAGCGCCCTCGCCGCGTACGAGCTGCACGGGCGCTTCGGCATATTTTAAGTGGGTGAAGGGATGCCAGACGTGCTGGCGGTCGCTTTCTATGATGTGATTGTTCAAAATTGTCAAATTAAGATTTTTCAAAAGTATCATATTCTTTTGAGGTTTTGAACGGCCGATGGCTGAGACTCTTTAAGTCACCGGCGTAAGACCGTGCCAGTTCGTCACGACGTGTCGTGGGTCATCCTGGTCAGCCTTTCCCGGACCCGATCCGGGAAAGTCGAAGGGTGAGAATGACATCACGCAACCAAATTATCAGGAATTTACTGCGAGATGAATTGGGCGTGCGCCCCTTGGCCTCCCCTGAGTCTGCCGAAGGGGGCCAGGCTTTCCGTTGCAATCTTTTTACCCGGGCTTCGAGGGCCTCAGCCACCGGGCAAAAAGGATTTCCACTGCAATCCTTCACGCGGGCTTGGTTCAAAATTTCAGGTTTGTCATTCATTAACAGAAATGCTGCGCCAGGGACATGAAGGGTTTAGTTCTTTTTAGGGCGCTGCCTCTTTCGCCCTAAAAAAACCGCAGCGAAGCGGAGCCCGGAATGGCCCGCCTGGGCGCCCAAAAACATAATCCCAAAAAGTATTTTGTTGTGATTGTAAACCCTTCTGTTAATCGCTTCTTCATAAATTTCCTCCCGGATTATCCGCCAATGATTATATTTGGCTCACTAAATTAAAAGCACCATGGATTTGGAATTCAACAAGAACGACGATAAAATGCGCCTGCTCATTTCGCAAATGGAGCATCGCTTAAATAAAATATACGAAGGCGGCGGCAAAAAACGCATTGAAAAACTACATGAACAGGGCAAAATGAGTGCCCGCGAACGCATCGACTTTTTACTTGACAAAAACACACCCCGTTTTGAAATGGGTGCTTTTGCGGGCTACGACATGTACCCGGAACACGGCGGCTGCCCTGGCGGCGGCGTAGTCATTGTGATTGGTTACGTGAGCGGCAAGCAATGCATTGTGGTGGCCAACGATGCCACGGTAAAAGCGGGTGCCTGGTTTCCCATTACCGGAAAGAAAAACCTTCGCGCACAGGAAATAGCGATGGAGAACCGCCTGCCGATCATTTATCTGGTGGACAGTGCCGGCGTGTACTTACCGATGCAGGACGAGATCTTCCCGGACAAAGAACACTTCGGACGTATTTTCCGTAACAATGCCATCATGAGCGGCATGGGTATTTTACAGATCTCGGCTGTGATGGGAAGCTGTGTGGCCGGCGGTGCATATCTGCCGATCATGAGCGACGAAGCGATGATCGTGGATAAAACAGGTTCTATTTTCCTTGCCGGTTCATACCTGGTAAAAGCCGCCATCGGCGAAAACATTGACAATGAAACCCTCGGCGGTGCTACCACGCATTGCGAGATTAGCGGCGTAACGGATTACAAATGCAAAGACGACGCGGACTGCCTCACGCGCATTCGCAACATCATGAGTAAAGTGGGCGATTATGATAAAGCCGGCTTTAACCGCGAAACACCTGTGTTGCCAAAAAAGGAACCGAAAGAGGTGTATGGCATTCTGAACGATAAGCAATACGAGGTGCGCGATATCATCGAGCGCCTGGTAGATGGCGGTGCATACGAAGAATACAAAGAGCTTTATGGCCAGTCGATTGTGTGTGCTTATGCGCGCATCGACGGTTGGGCGGTTGGCGTCGTTGCCAACCAGCGCAAGGTGGTGAAAAGCAAAAAAGGAGAAATGCAATTTGGCGGTG
>DAIUED010000231.1:0-5610 GCA_036845295.1 Bacteroidota bacterium | reverse complement strand
CCAGGTGTTTAAGAACCCGGCGATCTGGTCGTTTGCAGCCGTCAAATCCTATGGCATCTCTTACCTCTCTGCCCACGAGCGACGGAGCATCTTATTTTTTCTGGAAGATATTCTTCACCAATGCGCACATAATATTTTCTTTGCCGTCACCTATTTCGAACGCAACCAGCTTTTCAATATTCCTCCCGAATCCAATCTCGACGCCTATACGCAGGATGGCGATCATCGCGATATCTACGGCGTGTTCCATGGCTTGTTCACCCAATCCTGCATCAGTATTTTCTTCGATATCTGTCTCGAAAAAGGACTGTTTTCAGATGAAGAAAAATTTGAAGTGATCGGCCGCCTTTCTGACAACATGAAGCGCTGGGAAAAAATGATCAGCGTGTTTTCTAACGATGGCATTTTTACCGAAACCGGCGAGCAGTTTTTTGCGGAATTCAAGGACATCTACGAAGCGCTGCATGAAAAATACAAAGACACCATTAACGGCTTCGATACCTCGAACCAGCCTTATATTTTCTGTTTCGACAAATTCCTGGAAGCCAACCGCGATAAATTGTATGCCTAAATGTTCCGTATTTTTATTGGTATTGTTCAGTATGGTTATTTGGAGAGGAAAACTAAAAAGTCAAAATACGGTTCCGCAACACGCGAACGCAAAAGAAAAAATTGGCTGGATTCCCTTCGACAGCAAATGCGACCGTGCTGATTTTACCGTGTGCGACGAGCTGAACATCGAAGAATACTACCAGGTGAACCCACGCTACCATGAAGGCATGTATAGCATCCGGCGCTATTTCGAACCGCATAAACAAGAGCTAAACGACCTTTGCGAAAAAGACGGCTACATCATCGTGCGATTCGTGATAAACTGCCAGGGTGAGACAGACCGGTACCGGAGCCGTTTCCTGGCGTTGAATTACACCGAGCATCCCGACATCAACCAAAAACTGGCCGAGCGGCTTAAAGCCCTGGTAAATGGCATGGGACTTTGGCAACCGGGCAAATACCAAGGGAAACGGTACGATGCTTACCAACAGATCAAATTTTTATTCAAAGGAAATCAACTAACCGATATTTTATTCTGAATGCATTGCCGAACCGTCATTATGATGATAAGCTGTGCGTTGAGTCTAAGCACATCCTGCCAAATGCAGCAAGAAAACAGTAATCACAGCCACCCAATGAACCAGCATGCAGAGCTGCCTGATCCAATAACACAGGAGTTCCTCGACTCGCTATCGCAATACCCGCAGGGAAGTATGCAAAGTGACCTGTACTACAAACTGATCCTTGAAAAATATCCCGACACACACGAAGCCTACATGAGCCGTTCGGTAAGCTATACCAAACGCGGCGAACATGCCATCGCCTTTTCTATGCTCGACAAAGCTGTGGCGCTTAACCCGGTGCAAAACCTGGGTTACCGTAGCTTTGTGAAACTATATATGCTGCATGATTACGAGGGCGCGCTCGCCGATTGCCTGCGGCTTGACAGCCTTACGGCCTACGGGAAGCCAGGCGTATGGGGCGAAGATATGGACATGGTGATTGGTTTGTGCTATTTGCAACTGCACGAAACGGTAAAAGCGAGAGAGTATTTGAGCCAGGCGGTGGAACGCATCGACAAGAAATATGGAAAAACCTGGGTAAGCCCCAGAACGTTACTGTATCTTGGGATGACCCATCTGAATGAAAAAGCCTACCGCCAATCGCTTGAGGTTTTCGATGAGCTTAGCAGTCGCTATCCAAATTACACCGAAGCCTATTACTATAAGGCTGTTTGCTACCAGCAACTGAAAAATCAGGCGGCCGCTAAAGCTGCCCTGGAACAATGTCGGCTTGCTTTCGACAAGCATGGGGTTGAAACAAATCCCTATTTCGAAATGCCTTACCAGGTTTATCCATCCATGTTATCCGAATTATCCGAAGAAAAATGATATCTCCCTCTATTTTAGAACAGCTTTGCTGCTTATCCTGCGCATCTGCCGGTAGTCTTTCTGCTGGCAATACACACGTTGACTGCACACACTGCGGCGCTTCATTTCCTTATGTAAACGGCCAATACCTTGTGCTGCTCCAGGACAGCGAACAGGCCATTGCCCAGGCCTACCGCGAGTACGACGCGTATATCCATCAACAGAGCGTGCTCGCAAAACGTCTGCAACGCGGCGATGTGCGGAGTACATACCGTTCAGTGGACACACGCAAGGGAATTGCCGAGGGCATCGAGCACAACACACAGTTTATTAAAACCATACAAGCGCAACTGGCTCCTTACGTGAAAATAGAAAAACTGGTGGCTACCCGCGAATCGAATGAATTGAGCTACCTTTCCAACTTTGATTATATCCGGCGCGACTGGTCGGGCCAGGATGGGGCCGAGAAGGAAATTGACACCATATGCCGCACCATTGGTAATTTGGCAGAATTACATGATACCGACCGCAATTGCGCGGTATTTCTCGGTTCAGGCACTGCCCGCATTGCCTGGGAACTGAAAACTAAATTCCGCTTGTGTTTTTCACTGGATAATTCGATTACCATGGTCAGCATGTTTGCCGAACTAAGGCAACGCGACGTTCCTTTGTACGAAATCAACTATACCAATGTATTGCACGAAGGCAACAACAGTGTGCCTTACACGGCGAGCTTGCGCAAATCCAGCGAGCCAGCCACCGGTTTCATGCATTTTGCAGGTGATGCCCGCCACCAACCTTTTGCCAACCATTCGGTGTCAACGGTTTTTTCGGTGTACTTTACCGATCTGCTCCCCTTGCGCATCCTCATGCCTGAACTGAAACGGATTTTAAAGCCCGGAGGCGTGTTTATTCATTTTGGTCCGCTGCACTACCATTTCCAGGATATCGAAGATATGCTTACTGCCGACGAGGTGAAGGCCGCCTTTGAAAGTGAAGGTTTCGAAATAGTGTCCGAAGACCTGTTGCCACTTAGCCATCATTATTCGGAAATCGCCCTCAACACGAAATCGTACCGAAATTGGATCTTTGCAGCCCGTAAAAAAGTACAGGCTCCGCTGGCGCTGAGTATGGAAACGGTACTCAATCTTCATCAAGGTATTCGTTACACTTCCGGCGGCAGCATCTCGGCTGACAAAGGAGATGAAACAAGCGGCTATCAGATCACCTTGCCATCAGGCGAGGTATTTTCGGGTTCTGAATTGATCCTGGAAATTGCCCGCCGCGTTGATGGACAAAAAACACTGGCCGAAATTGCGAACGATATCGAACAGGAATTCGATTTCCAGATAGAAGATAAAAACGAACTGCTTAACCTGGTGACAACCCTCACCGCAGGCGGCGTGTTCAGGATTTGAGTAAAGCCGCAATGTCGTCCACATAGGCTTTGTGTCGCATTCCCAGGAGAATATGACCGATGCCGTCTTTCAGGTAACGCTTGCACACATTCCGGGTAAGCGCGTTCGAATTAAACAAATTGGGAAAGCCCCTTTCGGCCATAAACGCTTTGCTGGCAAGATAGACTTTGCGTTGGATATAGTGCTTTAAACAGGTCTTAAATTCGGCAAAAGCTGTTGCTGCGTCGGACGGTATCACCTGATCAAACAGATCCCTCGCAAAACTCATAAAATACATGTCGTATAAGTCGGAGAAAAACGTATCGTTATCTAGATTTCGCCATTGCAGGTAAAGGTATTTGATAATGAAAACATCGGTTAATGCTGTTTGCAGTTGTTTGCGGTTCATCTGCTGCTCGATCTCGCCAAATGCCCGATCCATGGCCTCCAGCACGGCGGATTCGCTGACGCGGCGGGTGTATTTCACGAGCTTATAGGTTTTACCGTTCTCGCGGATGGTCAGTGGCCTGTTGCCAAAAGTGGTGAGTCCATGGGCCTTAGCAACGCCCAGCACCGATTGCGCATCGGTTCCGGCATTCTCAACCAGGTTAAATGGAAACTGCATCAATTTAAAATGATGTGAAGAACTCACCGCAGCGGCTACATCCGCCAACCGGGCTATATCCGTAAGACCCGAACTTTCACTGATGCCATAGTAGCGGATGTTTCCTTTCGCCACCTGTTCTTCCAGGTATTCAAAGGCCCTTTTCAACCGTGCGTAATAGCCGTCCTGACTTGGCTCCGAACCATTCAGCAGGTAGTATTCCGGATTATGCAGAAAATAGCCGTCGATGCAATCCAATTGCATGCGCTCGCGCGAAACACCCATTTGCACATCGAGGTACGCCGGGTCAATACAGTGAAACGCATTGTCTGCGGTTTTCACAATATCTTCTTTCGCAATGGTGGTGATGCCTTGCAGGTACGGTAAATTAACATCAGACACGTTGCCACCTTTGGTCATGACAAAAACCTTGCTCCGATCAACACGCTTCAACACCTGCCCTACCAAAATTTCGGCTTTGCCACTTTGGTAGTTCGACGATGTGTCGATGATATTACAACCTTTTTCGAGCGCGTATGCCAGCGCTTCGGCATGCCCGGGCTGATCGGCACTGGCATGATGGCATCCGAAGCCTATTTTAGAAAGTTCGTATAGTGAAAGTTGCATAATCGTTTTTTAAAAAGATGAAGAGGCAAAATGGCATAAAGTGGCAAGGGATAAGCTATGGCCGGTCCATTAAGACGTTTTCGATACTATAATCGTAGGTTTCGAAAAACGAAAGGTAGCGGTAGGCTTCGACCTGCTTTTTCGGAGCTCCGAGGAAAAATTTGCGCAGGCGGTTCTTCCGGCTGATGTATAGCTTATTGGGCAACTGTGCATGATCGAAACGCAACTCGCATTCAAACACTTCTTTTCCGCGGTACACGATCTTTTTCTCGAAAGCCGAACCCAGTACAGCTTCCAGATAAAGTTCGGCAAAGGCCTCAAACGAAAGCCCGCCTCCACTTTTTGCATACTGGTGCAACATACTGTCCTTCATAAAGCACACATTCACAAACAGATTTTCAGCCGTAAAAAATAACTGAACAAAACGCAGGTGATCGTTGGCGTGTTTGATGAGGAATACCAAAGTGCCGTCTTCCCTCACAATAACATCGGTATCCGGCCCGATGCTCTGGTCGGGAACACGGTTAAGAAGGCCAATCAGTTTAAGACGCGCCTTATCCAAATCAGCATGAGAACAGGTGTGCTGTTGCAAACGCTCAATAAGGTAAGAGGCGCTGCGTGTTGTCATCGTTTTATCTTCCATATAAATGCTTACTTCCAAAATGCGTGGTAATGCCAAGGGTTAAAAGTGACGGCAAGGTCTCCGGGCTTAAAGACCGCATCAACGCGTAGGCAAGTCCGCTGATACCCTGGTTCGTTAACAGTTGAATATGATGGTTATCAGTTTCGAGCCTTCGCGGTTCGTCGAGGTAATAAACTACCCGCTGTAGGATGATGCCGTCGAGGTAGCCATTATCAACCCCGCAATAGCGGTTAAAGGCGCGCAACAACTCAATATTACCGGCGAAGCCGCCGCTGACTGAATAGGTGATGTTGGCATCGATAACCTGCTCTGTATTGGCGCGGCACACGTCTATTTCCTGTTTCAAGCCCGGATAATCCGGCAGGAGTTCGGCCATCAGCAGGCGCGATAAGCCGATGCCTCCCGAGCCATGCGCCC
>DAIUED010000230.1:0-5631 GCA_036845295.1 Bacteroidota bacterium | reverse complement strand
GTTGCTCCAATACAAATCATCGAAAATAAGGATGGTGTCCGGGTGTTTTTTTTCCAGTAATAAATGAAAATAACGAAGGGTAGGCTCATAAGCGTGATTGCCATCAATGTAAGCCAGATCGATTTTTGGAAGTGTAGATACTAACTGTGGTAGCACGTCATCAAAATTTCCTGTAAGCAAAGTGATGTTGCCTGCTTGCTGTGCCTCGAATTTTTTTTTGGCAAAAGTCGCCAGTTCGGGGCAGCCCTCGATGGTGTACACCTGGGAGTGTGCGTTGGCTTTAGCCAGGTAAAGTGAACTCAAACCGAGTGAAGTGCCTAACTCAATAACTGTTGAAGGTACAAAAAACTGTACTAGCCGATACAAAAATTCAGCCTGTTTTTTTTGAGCGATGCCGTGTCTGGCAATGTCTTTTACAATGCGCTGGCGATCGCCCAGGCTTTTGGAGCCGGCTCCCAGGTCTGTGAAGTGAATGCGTGTTTTGTCTTTAAGTAATTGGGCCCTTAATGCATCGAGAGACGCGAAATCTTTTGACGCTTGTGGGTTCGTAATTAGGTTTTGATAGAAACTAAATACAAATGGCGAATGCACATCGTGGTCGGTCGATGCTGTCAGTTTGTAGTTAAGGTATTTCAGTGCACGTTTCAGGCCCATGTTACTTATCCTGGCAATTGCAAAGTGCGTTTTTTTCCAGGGCTTTGGTTTGGTAGTTTGGCAGCGTTTCTTCCTTCATGTATAAAATGCTTACGTCGCTTACCGGATTTTCGGGATGTTCGCGGTTCCAGGTAGTGAGCAGGTAGTTGCAAAAATAAGGACGCATGTAGTTGTTGTTGTGAAATAGATAGTTTTCGCCGAATTTACGCCAACGATCGCTTTCAAACTCGGCGACAATACTTGAGGGCTTGTCGTAGCTCACCGGCTGCCCGTTACGCTTGAGATCGATATAGTGTCCGTCGTGTGTATAACCGCTGTAGATATAGAAGCCATCATCCTTGTAAACACTCGGAGAGAACATACCCCAACTTTGCTCAAGCCGCAGTGTGTTCCCGAATTTAACCAACGCGGGATCCAGCATGTAAGGAAACTTTTTCACGTTTCCCAGGTTCAGCATCAGGCAATAACAAATAATTAATGCAATAAGCCCGTTGATGAGCGTAGCTGTCGTCTCGGTTACAAATACATGCAGCCGCGTTGTTTCTTGCGGTGTATCGTCCGTGTCTTTGGGTTTGCGGACAATACCAAAATGTGTATCCAACCGGTCCATTACCGCTGTTGGAAGCATGCCGGTGAGTGTAACAAGACCTATCGCATAAAATAAACCCACGTATAAACTCATAGAAATACCCAGGTGCAGGAGACCAATGGCCATAATGCCAGCGAGCCGCAGCCTGTAGTTGGTTGCCGGAAGAACGATACATACCGGCGCGATGAGTTCAAGGTAGTAAACCACATGCGTCAGCATTTTCATGAGTTCAGGAAACTGGTATAGCCAATTACCTACCGGAAGGCGTAACTGGTCGAGGCTGAGTGCATAATACAGGGCAGTACCCTCATCATGCCATTCGGCGTGCGTCTTTAATAAGGCTGAAAAAAAGTACACCGAAGCCACTAATAACACATATCCAACATTGGCATAAGAAAAGCGTATTTGCCCACCAGAGGCTGTTTTGCCACTATACCGCTCGCCCCAGGGAAGAAAAATCCCCCAAAGTAAGATCAGGCGCAGCAGATCATCGCCGCCCTGTAAAATAAACGGATTCCGGTTTTGCAACGACGTTAGAAACACCCAGCAAATAAATGTCAATAGCCGCGTGCGGTAGCCTCTGATGAGTAATATAATGCATATCGCATTGAGTCCGAAAAGCAGCACCTGCCACCACAAAGAGCCGCTAAGGGCATGAAACGAAAAATAATAAGGGTTCCAGTTATAGGCTTTGAGGATTTCTACGGGCAATACGCCTTCGTCAGTAAAAAATGCGCGGATGGACAGGCTGCGGATAAACAGATCGATCAGAAGTACACATCCAACACCAATGCGCATCAGTGAGAGTGCGCGCGTATCCAGTGCGTAGCTGCGTTTAAGGTATGCGCCTATTTGATGAATGTAACCCGTAAGATCAGGAATTAAAAAAGGCCCTGCAACGTGCAGAGCCTTAAAATTAAATGCTTTTTAGCTTATAAACAACCAACCTGACCAGAAACAGTAACCGTTGGGAAAGCTGAACCCGATTGGAGGCAAGCAATGTTGGAGAACGTACCGGTAATACTGGTTCCAGAAATTGTTACGACAATGCTGCCCGCAGCAGAATACCAGGTTGTGCCCGTAGGTTGGCCTGTAGGATTTGTAACGGTCATAAACGCCTTTCCACCGCCCGAAAGCGCTGCAGAAGAGCTTACCAACTGGTAAGTACCGGCAGTAGGAGGGGCTGAAAAGCAAACCGAAATGGTTGTTCCGGTGCTGGTATTGTTAACTGTTAAGCAGGTTTGGCCGGAACACCCTACACTCGACCAGGTACCGCCTAAACCAACATTGCTCATGCTCGAATTTTGATAGGCCGTAGATGTGGTTGCCACCGTACCCGTTGTGGTAACATTCGTAATGCTCGGATTACCACCTGTACCACCTTCCTCTTTGTAAGTAGGTGTGATGGCGCTGCTATCGTTTTTGGATTTGCAGGAAATAAATACGATGCTTCCCAGCACAAAAACGCTAAGCGTGGATAAAAGGAGTTTTTTCATGGGTATGAGTTTTACAACCAAATGTATTGATTTTTGATAATATTAACAAATCTCTATACTCATTGGTTAACCACATTGAATCGTTAATAAAACAGTTTCCCTTGCTTTACCAGTTGTTTGAGCTTCACGCAGGCACGGTATCGGTCTTCGCCATATTCGTCGTACAGGGCGTTGAGGCTGACAAGCACCTGCGCCAAGCCAATTTCATCGGCCCAGGCCAGCAAGCCTTTGGGATAGTTAACACCTTTGGTCATGGCCAGGTCAATATCCGTTGCAGAGGCAATACCCAGGTACAAGGTATCACACGCCTCATTGATCAGCATGCACAGGATCCTGTTAAGAATGTATTTTCCAAGTGCCTCATCTTTCAGCGGTTTTGGCTGATCGGCTCCTTCGCGGTAGTCATAAAATCCCCGGCCCGATTTCCTACCCAGAAAGCCTGCTTCCAATAAACGTTTTTGGCTTAGAGAGGGTTTAAATCTTGGGTCGTAGTAGAATTGTTTCCATACCGTTTCCGTCACAATGTAGTTCACATCGTGCCCGATAAGATCCATCAATTCGAACGGACCCATTTTAAAGCCGCCCAGTTCACGCATAGCCCAGTCGATGGTCGCCATATCCGCAAGTTGTTCTTCATAAATGCGCAACGCCTCGCTGTAAAATGGCCTTGCAACCCGGTTTACAATAAAACCCGGCGTATCTTTTGCCATTACGGTTACTTTGCCAAAGCTGTTAACGAGCGCCTGGCAGTGGTTCGCAATCACCATGTCGGTTGCAATGCCGGGGATGATCTCTACCAGGGGCATTAGGGTAGCCGGATTAAAAAAGTGAATGCCTAATACACGCTCTGGCCTGCTGCATGCAGATGCGATAGAGGTGATAGACAACGACGAGGTGTTGGAAGCGAGCACGCAGTGTTCCGTTACAACAGACTCCAATTGTCTGAAAACAGATTGCTTTACTTCAATGTTTTCGACGATGGCTTCAATAACCAGTTTAGATACTTTCAGATCGGCCAGCGCGCCAGTAAATACAATGAGTTTAGAGATTTCGCTCGCTTTTTCAGCTGAGATTTTTTGCTTGCCAACCAGTTTGGCCAAACTTTCTTCCAGTTGAGTCCGGGCCCGTTCCAGAGCCGCAGCATTGCTATCGTAAACAATTGTTTATGGCCTGCGGTAGCAGCCACTTGTGCAATGCCACTGCCCATTGCGCCGCAGCCCACTACACCAATAATCGAGTCTTTAGTAAACATAGTTAGTTTTGAATAATCAGTTTTTGAGTTTCATTGATCGCGTCCCCGCGCACAGTTATAAAATAGCAACCACTGCCCAGGCCACTCACATCCAGGTTTGCTTTTAAAAGCAGTTCGTTTGTTGCGGTGAGTATTCCTGATAATACGGTTTGTCCGCTTACATTGGTTATATGATATTCCAGGCGGCGGTTTCCGGGATTCGCAACCATCAACATGCAAGATTCACTCGCAGGATTGGGCCACACCGAAACATTCGCAGCTTTTGAAATTTTTCCGGCCGATTTATCGAGACCAACCGTTACTTTATAATCATAATCACCTTCCAGGATAAAGATGCCATTCTGCATGTCGCAGGCAATGATGATTTCGCTTGGCAAGTACGGGTAGGCGCCCCAATTGCCGGAATACGCATCGCCCGAAAAATTATCGTTTGTGCCATGTTGCGGATATGTATCGAAGTATCCGTGGATGGTCGTGTTCGACGGCGAGGAAATATCGTACAGGTATAGGCCGTCCTGGTATGTGCTCATCCAGCACCATTTGTTATTCATGATGTATGGATTATGTGCTGTCGCCTTCAAGTGAGAGCGGATGGTATCGACGACGGTAATGTTATTGAAATCGGATACGTCAATTACCTTCGCAGGAAGCCCGGCTGGTACTTCATCAGCAAACACCATTGTTTTGCGATCATCGGTTTGCCAGGAGCTGTGATTATAACCGCTGTATGGATAACCCGTCACACTTTGCATCTGGCTAAATGTGTTGGTTACGGGGTTAAATTTCAAAATAAAAAATCCCTGGTTGCCACAGGACGCATATACAGTATCGTTGCGCACATACATATCATGCACATAGGTAATTGACGGCACGTCCTGCGATAATTTTCTTAGCAACACCGGGTTGGCCGGGTTGGCCAGGCTGTAAACACGCATGCTTTCTGTAGGCGTGCCGGCTCCACCGGCTGGTGTTGGTCCTCCACAATACAGCCTGTTCTGATCCACAAAAATGGTATGACAGCGCTCGAAATAGGTAGTGCCGTTATGGATCACGTGTACAGAGTCGGGTAAGTATTGCATGTCCACGATCTGGAACGTATTCGGTGGAACGTCGTCACTCACGATGTAGCAATAGTTTTGGTAGTTTTTGATTTCGCGCCAGGTACAGCCTGCATGCGCGGCCATTACCGAATCGCAGATCACAGGATTGTGCGGATCGGTGACGTCAATAAAGTAGGTTTTGGCGCTGGTACCCACGAGGGCATATTCACGGTTCTTGTTTGCCTGATACCAACCCCAGCAACCAGAGTATTTTCGTCCGCCATAGCCGGTATTATCGGTTTCGGGTTGAATGTGAGCCAGCAAATTGATATTCAGGCTCGGGTACGTTGTTTGGGCGCTTAACTGTAAACCCAGTAGCAGTATGCAACTAATGACGAATCCCTTTTTTTTCATGGTGCGATGGTTAGGATATCACAAGATACAAAAAAATACAGGCAGCCTGGTATAAAAAAATGGCGCTCCGCTGTGTTTCTATCAAGGTATGGTATTGTTCGCCTTCAGGGCTTCATGCCTGCCAACCGCATGGCGTCCAGTTTTATCGCCGAATCGAGTGGAATCTGAAGGTCGTTGGATTTTTTA
>DAIUED010000229.1:0-5640 GCA_036845295.1 Bacteroidota bacterium | reverse complement strand
AAATACGAGGTACTTTCCCGTAACATAATGCCAGTAAAGAAATTGCGGTAATACCACCAGGGCTGCCGTAAAACCAAAAAGCAACACATGACGGCGTTGTTGCCATAACATGCGCACCCTGGCTTTGGCATCTGCCAGGTTGGTAAGGCCGAAAAGAACAACAGCGAGGATGAGCAGTGCATTTGGAGGGCGCACTAATACGAGCAGTCCCGAAAGAATTGCGGCAGCAAGTGCCAGCTGCCACTTCGGATTTTTGTAATACCGGGCCGTGACATAAAGCAGAGCGGAGAACAATGAAAAGCTATAGGCATGAGACATGGCGGCATCCAGAGTGGCATAACACAGCAGGTTAGTGCCAAAGAAAATGGTAAACAAGCTGAGTGCTGTAACGCCTTCGGTAAAGTGCATGAGCAGAAAGCGCCGTAAACAAATAAGGCCGAACAGCAAATAGAATAAACCTGAAAACTCGATGCACCATTGGTAGATCTCTGAATAACCGTCGGCAGAGAATCCAAGCGGCTCTGCTGCGGCATGCGCCACCAGGAAAAAAGGGGCGTAAAGGATGGCCATACCCATTGGGTATTTGAATACTTTATGCCCATGCCCGTCGGGCAGAAAAGCGTACCGCACGGCGTAGTAGTACGTTTCGTTTTGCGGGGTGATGAAGTCGAGCCGGAGATCTTTGTCAATGAATGTAGCGGGCAGGTAACTATAATAACCAACCACGTCCCAGGCAATGACGCTTTTATTCTTTGGTCTAGCCTGGTTAAGGTGTACCTCGGTTATCGTCAGGCAAACCAACAGGATTACTGCCAGTGAAGGTTTCTGCCGGAAGAAAGAGAAAACACGAGTCATGTTGCGTAGTGTGGTTAAAAGTAAGAATCCTTCCTGTTATTATACGGATTTGTGTAATAATTTCCTCAATGTTTTGTGAGGCTTTTTCGGAAATCAGGTATAAAATCCATGGCACCTGGTTTTCAGTCGGTATGTATTATGAAGCAACTCATCTTTGGTATATTCTTTTGCGCCGCCTGTTTTTCCCTCATCACCTCGTGCCGCAGCATTCCTAAAAAAGCAACAGCCGTAAAGCCTTTTTCACAAGATCGTTATTTGGGTAAGTGGTACGAGATCGCGCGGCTCGACTATAAATACGAGCGCCATCTGGATCATGTTACCGCAGAATATGGCCTCAAGCCCAACGGCAAGATTTCTGTAACCAACAAAGGTTATAATGTGAAAAAACAGAAATGGGAAGAAGCTGACGGGAAAGCCAAGCCTGCCGGAGATCCCAAAGAAGGACGGCTAAAAGTGTCGTTTTTCGGACCTTTTTATGCGGCTTATAATGTAATTGCCATCGACCCTGATTATAAATATGCACTGGTAGCTGGCAAAAATACAAACTACTTATGGTTACTCTCTCGCGATGCTACCATGCCGGAGTCGGTAAAAACCGAATTTCTGCAAAAGGCCCAGGAAGCAGGGTTTAAAACGGGTGATTTGATTTGGGTGAAACAGAATTAACAGGCGCGGTTTTTTAACAACTTACGGATTTTGGTTAATAGTAACCTCTGTAGCGTATTGCTTTAGAAAGCGTATATAACAACCTTATTGTTTCGTATGAATCTCTTGAAAACGATTTTTGCAGCAATGGTAAGTGCTTTTGTGTTGAGCGGATGCATCTTTCCCTTGCGCTCTTTTAACAACACACCGCAGCCGCAACCACCCGATTACGCTGATGAAACTTATTGGGCGGCCTTGCCCTGGAGAAAAGATAGCGCCGATTTTCAACTGAAATCCCTGGGGTTGATCGACCGTCAGGCCACGGCTAAAGCCGATGTGTTTTTATTCCGCCTACCAATTATGTTGTTGGCACTGCATGGAATGTAAGCCTTAACGATTCTTCTGCCAATGCAGAAACAGACAATATCGGTTGCCGGCTTCTGGCAAGCGCCTATAATGGCAGTTGCCGCGTGTATGTGCCCCGGTACCGGACGGCAGTGTTTTATTCGTATATAGCTCCCGGAAGAAATGCACGAAAAGCGTTTGCATTGGCTTATGAAGATGTAAGAGGCGCTTTCTTATATTACCTAAAACATTATAACCGTGGCCGGCCACTTGTGATTGCCGGTCACAGCCAGGGTACGGATTATGCCATTCGCTTGTTGCGCGATTATTATGATAACGACAGCACGCTCAAAACGAATCTTATCGCCGCTTACCTTATTGGCCGTCCTGTATTCGATACAACCTTTCGCCAACTCCGGGCGATGGACTCGCCTTCCCAAACGGGTGGTTATGTTACCTGGAATTCGGTGTCTTACCATACCAATACGTTTTATGGCGATCCGGTAGGTAAAATCATCGGCGTTAATCCGCTAAGCTGGACGCGCGATACTGCATACGTGCCGAAACAGCTCAATCGCGGAGGCATGCCATTTTCAGCAAACCGCATTGATACCGCCATTGTGGACGCGAAGCTAGCGCCCTCGGGCTTTCTTTGGGTTCATGCACCCGACAAGCCACTGGACGATTACCCTGGTACCAATACGTTTTATTATCATAAAGATGACTACGCTTTTTTTTACATGAATATTCGCGAAAACGTAGCCTTACGGGTAAAAACATTTTTGGAGAAACGCACCACAACAATGAAATAAAGTCCATTGGCACAGAGTTTCATAACTTAAGGTGAAAAGAAAGGTGATGCAAACACGCCACAGCATATTCCGGAGAAAGCCACTTTTGGTGTTGGTGGTAATCCTTGCGCTTATTGTTATTGCGGGCCTTTGGGCATGGCGGCATTTTCCGTCCTCTCCTGAAGATCCGTCTACGGTACCAACACAGTTGGCGCCATGAGCGGCTAGTTATAAAATGTCTTTCGGAATGATTTTCCGGCGGAGCGTTTTGCTGAGTTTTTCGGCACCGGCATAAGCATCTGGATTCCAGGCGGCCGTAATATGCCACGAGTTTTCAGGTTTAAATTCTTCCTCTATGCCATCCAACACGCCGCGGGCGACTTTGGCCGAGTGTATGATAGCCACGCACTCGGTGTTGAGGTTGGCGCTGCGCGGATCGAGGTTGAAGGTGCCAATAACAGTAATGTGTCCGTCAATCACCATCGTTTTGGCATGTAACCCGAATATCGGTGCATAGTTCAGCTTTTTTTGCAAGGCACCGGTCATGATCCGGAAGCGATCTTTCGCATCAGGCCTGAATTCGTATATGTTGATGCCTGCCTGTAATAGTGGTTTACGGCATTTCTGGTAGCCGGCAAAGGCCTCGAGGTTGTCGGTAGAGGCCAGGCTGTTGGTCATGATGCGTACGGTAACACCACGTTTTACGGCTTCACGGAACAAGGCTTCTCCTTCCGGTGTAGTAATGAGGTAGGGCGATTGAATGTCGATGCTGTGTTTTGCATGTTTGACCAGTTCCGTTAACGCGCTGGTGGTAACGCCACCGCCCGTAAAGGCTTTGTGGTGATCGAATTTGCCAGGAATGTCGGACACGAACTCGACACTGTCGAGCCACACCAGGCTGCCAGACTCTTGTATGGCTCTGAAAGCTGCCGGCAGATTGGCAATGCGTTCACGTACCTGTGGCCAGAAATTTTCGGGGTTGCAGGCATATTGATGGAGCCGCTCAAACCGATCGGCTTTGCTAAAATCAGCTTCGGGTTCTTTTACCAGTGCCGAAACAGGTACGCTGAGTGTGTCGTTCCAGAATGCCTCAAACGATTTGTTGATGTCGCGACTTGCTTTGCCAAGCAGCAGCACATCCCGGTCGCGGAAATTGTATTCGTGATCGTAATCGAAATATTCGTCGGCAATGTTTCTTCCTCCCGTAATCGACACTTTACCGTCCACTGTAAAGGTTTTATTGTGCATGCGTTGGTTGGCATTTACAAAATCGTACCGGAATTTACTCAGCTTTTGCACGATGTTTTTGCCAAGGTTTACGCCCGGGTTGTAGATCCTGATCTCGATGTTTTCGTGCGAATCCATGGTTAGGATGCTGTGAGCATCGGCCTCCACCATCATGTCGTCTATGAGCAGACGCACTTTCACACCGCGGTCGGCGGCACGCACGATGTAATCGCAGGCAATGAGCCCGACGTTGTCTGTCGAAAAAATAAAGTACTGGATATCGATCGTTTTTTCGGCGTATTCACTGAGCCAGGCCCTTGTGATCATTGAACCATCGCCGTCTTCGAGTACATATACACCTGTTTGGTTTTTCATGTGTTCCTCTACAGGTTGTAGCTCGCGGCTAAGGGTTGTGGAGTCGTTTCGGTGAATCGCCGCGCAGAAATCCTGCTTTACTTCCGGTAATTCGAGCGTATCGGATGTGCAGGCGCTGAGCCCGGCTGCCATCAAAGCAGCATAAAAAGCACGGATCGTAAAATTTGGCATTGTCTTGAGTTTGATCAGATCAAATATATCAAATTAGATTTGCTGATGCGAGAGCTCCCTAAAGAAAAGCGAGACCGGCATCTTACAACCGGAAGCCGATCACGCTTACATCGTCCACTTGTTCCAGGTTTTTTTTCCAATCGTAGAAACTTTTGTCGATGCGCTCCTGTTGCTCGTTGAGACTGAGGTGGCAACAATCTTCGATCAATGATTTAAAGGCCGAGGTTTTGTATTTCTTGCCCAGGTCGCCGCCAAACTGATCGGCAAAGCCGTCGGTAAACAAGTAAAAGGTTTCGCTGCCTGTTAAAGTACCCGTATGCGTCGCAAATGGCCGGGGGTTGTCATTGAAACCCACGTGTTGTTTATCGCCTTTCAGGATCTCCAGTTTTCCGTTTTGGATATACCAGAGCGGATTGTTGGCACCGGCCCAGTGGAAAGAGCGTTGTTTTGGCTCGATGATCAGCAAGGATATATCCATGCCGTCGCGTATGGTATCGGCGCCGCTGTTGAAGATGCCTGAAATAGTCTGGCGGCAACGGTCGAGGATAAGCCCCGGGTTCATTATACTTGCGCCGTTCACGGCTTTGTTCAACTCATTGTAACAAATAAGTGACACGAGCGACCCCGGTACACCATGTCCGGTACAATCGGCGCATGCGACTACCAAAGCATCGTCTTTTTTGGCAAGCCAATAGAAATCGCCCGATACAATATCTTTCGGTTTATAAATAACGAAATGCTCCGACAGTTCCTGGCCCAATGTTTTGGCCGTTGGCAATATCACCTGCTGGATGCGCTTGGCATAATTGATCGAGTCGATCACCTCGCGGCTTTTCATTTCAAGAGCATGTGTGCGTTCCTGCACCAGCAGGTTGAGGTTCTGGTTCAGGTATTCCAGCTCTTGTTTATAACGGTTTTGTTCTGAAAGGGAGAACGCATACGAGTATATCTCCGCCACGTTTACCATCAATTGTATCTCGTTGTTCTCGAATAACCTGGCAACGCCGGTGTTTTCGCTGCATAGTACACCAATGATGCGGTTGTCGTGGTAGATAGGCACATCCACGATGGTTTTGATGCCCAGCGGTTTCAAATAGGGTTCAGTAAAGCAGGAAGTCGCCTCATGGGTTTCGGCATCAAACGCTTTCACAATCACATGCTTTTCCAGGTAATCGAAATAAGGGGCAAAATCCTGTTTCGATAATACGCCACCTTCACTGTGTCCGCTGGT
>DAIUED010000228.1:0-5658 GCA_036845295.1 Bacteroidota bacterium | reverse complement strand
TACTCGACACAAAATCGGCGCGCAACTATAAAAACACCTTTGCATTCAGAGGTGGCGCACAATACAAAATCACACCGAAATTTGCTGCACGCCTTGGACTGGCTTATGGCCTCACGCCCGTACAAAACGGTTATGTGACGCCGGAAACACCGGATGCCAACCGGATAAACTACACTGCGGGCTTAGGTTACGCATTCGGGAAACACTTCAGGGCTGATGCCTCTTTCCTCTTTACGCACCTTGAACGGAAAGACACAAACCTCGAAACGAATTTATCAGGCACTTTTAAAACCAATGCGTGCGCCCCAGGCTTATCGCTTTCTTACCAATTCTGACATCAAGTTATATGAACCATTCTCTTTTTACAGATCTTAAACTAAAACTGGGATTTACCAGTATAGCATTGATAGTACTTGCGGTTTCGTGTATACCGAAATTCGATGCGCCTGAATCGGCAGGCGGGAACATCGATGCCTCGCGTTATGTTGCTGTAGGTTCATCTATGACGGCAGGCTTCGCCGACGGTGCGTTGTACCAGGAAGGTCAAAAGAACTCTTTTGCCGCGATCATCGGCGAACAACTCAAAGCCATTGGTGGTGGAGAATTTACCGCTCCATACCTGCCGGGTTCTTCCGCTGGCATTGGTATCATTCCCGGAAATACGGTACAGGTTTTTGCAAAATTTCACCTGACTTATAAAACCGACTGCAAAAATGTATCCTCCTTGTCTCCTGTGAGACTTGCGCCAACAGACAACTATGCCGTCTTTGCCGCTAATGTGTCGGGCACCGGGCCATTCCGGAACATGGGTGTACCCGATGCAAAAAGTTTCCATATTGCCTGTGCCGGTTACGGCGACCCGGCCAATGTGGTTTCATCCTATTACAATCCATTCTTCCAACGGATGGCTTCCAGCGCGGGCGCTTCGGTGTTATCGGATGCCCTTGCCCAGAACCCAACCTTTTTCACCCTTAGTCTTGGCATCAGCGATGTGCTCACGTATGCGCTTAATGGTGGCGAATACGATAGCATTACCAATGAGGCTCGTTTTGATGCCGCTATTAACCAGGTAGTGAATCAACTTTGTGCAAACGGCGCAAAAGGCCTGATCGTGAACATACCGGACATTACCCAATTTCCTTATTTTACCACCATTCCTTTCAACGGTCTTACACTTGACCAAAGCCAGGCAGCCTCGCTCAATTCGATTTACAACCCCATTGGATTCGACACTGTTTTTGCGCAAGGCAATAATGCGTTCATGATCCGTGATGCCGCTAGCCCAATAGGCATCCGCCAGATCAAAGAAGGAGAACGTATCCTGCTGAGCACACCTCTCGATTCGGTGAAGTGTTATTCAATGGGCTCTCTGCTTCCCATCTCGCAGCGTTATATCCTCAGCCTCGACGAAATAGCCGCTATCCGTAACGCCATCAATGCATACAACAGCAGACTCTTAGCCATTGCCCAACGCAAAGGCCTCGCTTACGCAGATGCCTACAACTTCTTCAATCGCCTGAATGCCGGCGTGATTTATAACGGCGTGAGTGTGAATGCCCAATTTGTAAAAGGTGGCGCTTTTTCGCTCGATGGGTTAAACCTGAATCCGATCGGGCAAGCATTGCTGGCCAACGAATGCATCAAAGCCATCAACAGCACTTACAGCTCAACCATTGCCGAAGTAGAAGCCTCCTCTTACCGCGGCACCGTTTTTCCATAATCTGATTGTTTAACGCCTAAAAACCAACCATCCATCCCATGACAAAAATCTACCTCTCACTGATGGCCTTGTTGCTCAATGCAGCAGCTTTTGCCCAGACTTTGTGCAACAACGGACGATACTCCGGAAACGTTTACAGCACCATCAGCTCCACAACGGATATCCCATTTGGATCCAGCAAATCATTTTCCGGCAGCACCCAAACGCTCACGCTCAACTTCTATGAGCCGGCAAATGACACGGCTGCTAAAAGACCGCTGATCATTTTCGCGCATGGCGGCAGTTTTATAGCCGGCACCAAAGACGACCAGGACGTAACGGAACTCTGCAACCGCTTTGCCAAAAAAGGCTACGCCTGTGCATCGATCAACTACCGTGTTGGCTTCTTTCCTTTCGACTCCACGGGTATTGTACCGGCATTACTGAGAGCGGTGCAGGACATGAAAGCGTCGATCCGCTTTTTCTATAAAGATCGCGCCACCATCAACAAATACAAGATCGACACCAACAACATCTTCATTGGTGGAAGTTCTGCCGGCGCTATCACTGCGCTGCATTGCGCGTACCTGAATAAAACCTGCGAGATAAACCCATACATCAATCAAACGACACTCACAGCATCTGGCGGTATTGAAGGTACCAGCGGCAACCCTTGTTATTCGAGCCGTGTGAAAGGTGTGATCAACCTGTGTGGTGCGCTTGGAAAATACTGGTGGATCGAATCGGGCGACGTGCCCTTGTGTTCGATGCACGGCACTAACGACGGCACTGTCAAATACGGACAAGGCAAAGCTAACCCAGGATTCCCGACGTTATACATGGATGGTAGCCGCATGATCGAAGCCGGCATTGGAACCGCGGGTGTGAATCATCATTTTTACACCTGGTACAATGCCGATCACGTACCCTATGCCGGAACTTCGGCAACTGCCGTTGCCTACATGGACACCACCGAAAAATTTATCAGAGACTACCTTATTACACGCCTTGCCTGCACCAATCCGCCGTTGCAATTACCTAATACACCCGCAGGAACCGTGACGGCTTATTCTTTTACGCCATGCAATACCAATGTTACCATGGCTTGCAGCGTAGGCATTCAGGAAACAGATCCCACAAGCCTTGTTGACGAACTTTACCCCAACCCTTCCGCTAATTTCGTCACCGTAGTGTTTAGAAACAGTAACGAGGAACACCAACTCAACCTCACAGACATGAGCGGCAAGGTAATCTTCTCCGACATTACCAAAGAAGAGAGTTACGCACTCCACAAACACCAGTTGGCACCCGGATTATATTTCCTAAAGATATCCAATGCGCGCGGAGAATCTTCTACGAAAAAAATCATGTTCCATTAGTAAGGCAGTAACATCATAACAACAAAGCCGTTGCAGAAAAAGCAACGGCTTTTTATTTGATACGCATAACAGCTAAAAAATAAGATGGCCCTTGAGAGCCTTTAGGGGCTTGCAAAGCATCGACTTGCTCTAAAGATTTTAGATTCCATAAATTCTACAAATTCTTTTGAATTTTTTTTGAATTCTTCAAGTTTTAACAAACAAGGAAGGGAAAAAAAATAAAAATAACCTATCTTAGTTTTGTTACTAATCAATTACGCTATGCAAAAAAGCTACCCCAAAGCTCTGCTGGCACTCGCAGGGTTATTCTTAACCACTGTTTTAGCCGCACAAACATCCGGAGACGGACTCTGGACCATGTCAACCTCCAAAAGCGCAGAAGGCGAAAAAACCAACAGACGGTCGATGCCCGAAACTTACTTTCTGGCAAAACTGGATTTAGCACTTTTAAGAACAAAACTGGTGAATGCCCCGGTGATCCACTCCGGCATGGGACAGCCACTCACGTTGGAATTTCCGAATGCCCAGGGCGAATTTGAGAAATTTGCCGTTTATGAATCATCTATCATGGATCCTATTCTGGAAGCCAAGTTCCCGATGATTAAAACCTATGCGGCACAAGGCATTGACGATCCTACAGCTACGATGCGCTTTTCGGTGACGCAATTTGGTTTCCACAGCATGGTGCTGTCAGGCAACAAAAGTTCTTGCTTTATCGATCCTTATACAACAGATCAGGTTACGTATATTATATACGACCGTGCTTCACTCGGCACCGATCCTCAGCAATTCACCTGTTTAACGGAAGACGCCGTTTCGCTGCCATCATTACAGCGAAGTACTGCCGGGCCAATGAGCGTGCAAAACATCAACGACCAGAAACTGAGGACATACCGCCTCGCGCAATCCTGTACCGGCGAGTACGGAACCATTTTTAAGGGCACCGGCACAACCGCACAACAAAAAGCAAACGTGCAGGCGCAAATGACCATCACCATGAATCGTGTGAATGGTGTGTACGAACGCGACTTATCCATCCACATGAACTTTGTGGCCAACAACGACCTCATCATTTACCTGCTTGCGGCCAGCGATCCATGGACCAACGAATGGAATACCAAAACAGCACAAACCATCGACGCACAAATCGGTGTAAACAATTACGATATTGGCCACAATTTCAATACGACCGGCGGCGGCAATGCGGGTTGCCTCTCCTGTGTATGCCAGAGCGTTTCACAAAGCGGCACGCATAAAGGACGCGGCTATACCGGCAGCAGCAATCCTACCGGCGATCCGTTTGACATTGATTATGTAGCCCACGAAATGGGACACCAGTTTGGCGGCTACCATGTGATGAATACCTGCAGCAGAAGCGGCAACGGCACTACCGAAGTTGAACCGGCCAGCGGCAGTTCCATCATGGGCTATGCGGGTATCTGCCCAACCAATGTTCAAAGCAATAGCCACGATGATTTCAACTACGTTAACATCCGCGACATTGCCAACAACATTAAAACAGGAAACAGTACCTGTGCCGTTATCACCAACCTGAGCAACAACCCACCTACCGCCAACGCCGGACCTGATTATGTGATCCCCAAATCAACACCGTTTATTCTCGAAGGCACCGGCAGCGATCCTGATGGCAATGCTTCGCTCACCTACAACTGGAGCCAGAACGATCCGGCCCAATCACCCGGATCAGGCTCACCTCAATCTACCTACGCGGTAGGCCCAATGTACCGCGCCATTTCACCAACTACTTCTCCTAACCGTTATATGCCTGCACTGGCAACAGTTATTGCCAATAATGTATCATCTACCTGGGAAATGACACCATCGGTAGGCCGTGACCTGAACTTCTCTTTTATTGTACGCGACAATGCCGTTGGCGGCGGACAAACCGCTTCCGACCTGATGAAAGTAACCGTGAACGGTACAGCCGGCCCTTTTTCTGTGACCTCACAAGCCAGTGCCACTACCTGGACAGCAGGCACCACGCAAACCATTACCTGGAACGTGGCCGGCACTACCGCAAGTCCGGTGAGCACACCCAGTGTTAACATATTCCTGTCGCTTGATGGCGGCTACACCTATCCCGTAACCATTGCCAGCAACCGCCCGAATAACGGGTCGGCAAGCATCACCGTACCAACAAACACGACCAACACCGGCCGTATCATGGTGCGGGGCGCAGGTAATATTTTCTACGATCTCAACAATGGCGTTATTACCATTAAACCGGGCGCGGCAGCACTACCGGTATCGAGCTTTAGCGTAACATCCGGCAACATCTGCACCGGTACGGCAGTGCCGCTAAGCGACCAGACAACCAATGCGCCGACAACCTGGACATGGTCAGCCACGTCGTCTTCCGGCGTTAGCTTTTCGAATGCCAATGCACAAAACCCTACCGTTACTTTTGCCAACGCTGGCACCTACACGCTCAGCCTCGTTGCAGCTAACGCATCAGGATCCGGCACGTCGAGCCAGGTCATAACCGTAAATGCAACGCCAAACGTTGCGGTAAACAGTGCTACCATTTGCTCGGGTAATTCCGCCAGCCTCAATGCGAGC
>DAIUED010000227.1:0-5676 GCA_036845295.1 Bacteroidota bacterium | reverse complement strand
AGAAAACTTACCATGGATCTCCAGGCAGACGAAACGCCGTGGAAACCACGGCTCTAGCCCAAATACAGGAAACGTTGCTTACGTTGCTATTGGCTTGCCGGCATGTATGGCATCAGGTCAATAACCTATTTTCCCTTTTCCTTCGCGTAAACTGCGTTTAAGTGCCAGCATTTTTATGGCTGTCATAGCCGCTTCGTCACCTTTATTGCCGTGCTTTCCGCCGGCGCGGTCCTGGGCCTGCTCGAGTGTGTTGGGGGTTAACACGCCAAAAATTACCGGTAGATTGTGCTTGATATTAAGGTCGGTGATGCCTTTTGCCACCGCATCGCAGATAAAGTCGAAGTGGCGTGTGTCGCCTTGTATCACACAGCCAATGCAGATAATGGCTTGCACATCCGAAAATTCGGCAAGGTACTGTGCGCCCAGGGTCAATTCGAAAGCGCCCGGCACTGTTTTCACGAGAATGTCTTCTTCACTGGCACCGTACTTTTTTAATGTATCGTAAGCGCCTTGCATCAGGGCATGGGTGATCTCGTGATTCCATTCGGCCCAAACGATCCCGAATTTCATGTGTGATGCGCTGGGAACGGGTGTGCCCTCGAATACGGATAAACTTTTTAAATTGCTTGCCATGGTAATGTATTGGGTGAAAACGTATGTTGTCTGGTTGCTTGAATGTGTTTTGTAAAGGTATTTGCAATGGCACCTTATTCAATAAAAAAAGGTGACAGAATCACCTTTTTTATCAAAACCTGCTACCGGGAAATTTAATCCAGGTTGCCGAGTACTTTCACACGGGCGATGTATTTATCGATGTCGCGTGCTTCTGTACTTTTTGAATATTCAGATTTCAGGCGCTCGTAGGCAGCCAGCGCTTCGGTGTAGTTCGCTTTTTGCTCATAAGCAAAACCTGCTTTTTTCAGGTAAATAGGCGTCGTGAAATTATTGGTTGATTTATCAGCGGCTTTCAGGTAAAATTTAACGGCTTCATCCACATTATTTAATTCCATGTAAGCGTCGCCGGTGGCGCCCAAGGCCATTGGAGCAACCATTTCGTCGTTACCATCAAATTTCTGAAGGTATTCAATGGCTTCTTCAAACTTACCGGTTCGCAGCAAGCAGATCCCAGCGTAATAGTTAGCCAGGTTGCCGATTTTGGTTGCGGAATAGTTGTCTGCCAAATCGCGGAAGCCAACCATTGTTACCTGGCCGTTTCCGGTTTGTACTTGTACGTTCCCGTTCAAAGCCAGGTTAAAACTGTCTTTTTCAAAAAACGACTGAGCAATGTACATTTCGTTATTGGCTTCTGCCTCCTGGCCTGGTAACCAATAGAATTTATAGAATGAGAAAATTGCTACAATAGCAAGAATAGCGCCGCCGCCATAAGTGATCATTTTTTTGTTTTTCTCAAAAAACAATTGCAATCCATCTAAATCCAAATTGCTGCCCGAAGACGATTTTTTGGGCTTTTTTTCCGTTGCTGGCTCTGCGACTTGTGTTTGTAACGTTTCCTCTGACATGTTCTTTTAAAAAAATTGAGTTGCGAAGATAAATAAAAATTCCGGCTTATTAAAAAATATAATAAATTGACACTTAATTGTTTAAAAATTAGTCTCCCTCCGTAACGGCAATATCACGCGTCAGATTCTCCTTGTTACGTATCGAAAAAGAAACCCCACCCTGAACCACAAAAGGCGACGGAATATCAAGGTCGTAACCTTTTGCAAACAGGTAATAGCTTCCTTTGTATAATGCAATAGAGTAATTTCCGTTGGCATCGGCCTTTACATACGTATCGTATTTGCTAAAGTCTTCGCCCGGAAATTCGACCGCGTTGAATTTAATGTACACATAAGCATCGGCAATGGGTTTGCCATGGTGTGATACAACACCTTTCACAGAGGCTTTACCGCCAGTTTGGTTTTTTTTACAGGCTGTGGTGAGGCCAAGTGCCAGTAAAATAATGAACGAGAATCGAAGCATGGTTTTCATAGGTTTTTGGATTTAGTTAAGGAATAGGTTCTGCGTAGCGTCTGTCGGAAGTAAATTCGGTATCGGTCAGCGTTTTCAGGAACGCGATAATGTCGTTTTTTTCCTGCGTGGTCATTGCAATGCCGGCACTAAGTGAAGGGTCGAGCGTTGCGCTTGCGGTAATGTTGTTCGTGTAGTGGTTGAGGCATTCCATCAGGCTGGCGTAGCGTCCGTCGTGCATGTAAGGGCCCGAAAGCTCAATGTTGCGAAGGCTTGGGGTTTTGAATTTATAAAGGTCGGCCAGATCACGGGTAATGTGTGTGCGGCCGCTGTCTTTAATGGCCGGGTTTACACTAAGGCCGTTGTTCCTGAACTTATAATCGGTAAAGAGCGGTTCCTGGTGGCAGGATGCGCATTTCTGCAAGAAGAGGCTGTAGCCATTTTGTTCGGCAGCCGAAAACGTTCTGGTTCCTTGTTTCACCTGATCGTATTTACTCCGGTAAGAATACATGGTGCCCATGAATTGCGCAATGGCTCTGAATAGGCGTTGCGTTGTTACCGTATCGTCGCCGTATGCTTTGCGGAACATATCGCGGTACTTGGCGCTGGCACTGATCTTGGCTACCACGTTGGGCAGTGTTTCATTCATCTCAACCGGGTTGGTAATCGGAGCCGGAGGCAGTACTTCGATGTGATTAACGCCGCCATCGTGCATAAAACTCGGATTCCAGGTAAGATTTTGCAATGCCGGCGCGTTGCGGATACCCAGCAGGCCATTGATACCGTGACTATACTGGTGTGCCGCATGTGCAAATGCTGCAAATTGCTGGTGGCAGGAACCACAGGAAATGGTATTGTCTGCCGAAAACATCGGTTCGTAAAACAATGCCCGGCCCAATTTGAATTTCTCGGATGTGATCGCATTGTTTTCGAAACGGTAATGAGGCGTAGGCCAGCCGTTAGGAATAATTTCAATCACGCTGTCAGCGGGAACATCCGGCTCAATTTTAGGATCTACCGAACACGATGCAAGAACAAAGCCCAGGCCGATAATGGTATAAAGTGCTTTCATTTAATTGACAATGGATGTTACCGTAAACATAGTGGCATAATTATCTGCAATGATCCTCGAGCGGGAGTTAACAGTAGTCACTTCGTACACCAGCGAGAAATCAATGGTGTTAGGGCCCGAAAACCATCTGGCAACGTCGCCTTCCATATTTACCTGAGATACATGACCTGCGTGAACATGTAAGTCGGTTGGGAACGGCAGTGTTACCGTGCGGATTCCTTTGTTTGTGCCACTGAAGCCGCCAATATGGAACGCAATATCTTTTAAGGCGTTGCCAGACTGCGGTGAACTTCCTTCGATTTTTGCCATGATATAGCCCGAGTTCCAAGTCCAGAACATGCCATGTGCCGGATCGAGCGCGCCGCTCTGCACCCCCGATACATTACGAGCAGAGTCAACGCCGATCATAAACCGGATGCTGCGGTAGTCGCCTTCGGGCAAGCCTTGCAGGGTAATTGTTTTGCTTGTGGCATCGCCTTCATCCACAAGAAAATATGAATTGGGAACAGCGAACGCATGGCCGGCAGCGTCGAGCAGGGCAATGTTTGAGAGGTAATATTTGAATAACCGTACCGAAAAGGTATCGCTGTTGGCAGTGGTATAGGTGTTGGTTGCGCCCAGGGCAAACGGGCTGCCATTGGCCACGTGGCTCAAGTTCAATGTAATGGATTGACCCGTGGCAGGAGATGTGGTAAGAGGAGGAAGGTCTTCCGGTGGTGTGACGGACGCTTTTTTACAAGAAATGGCCGAGACCAAAACCAGGAAAAACAGATACACATGCGTCTTCATGAATAAGCTCAAATGTACGGGTTTTCAGCCTCATTTCCAAACCGTTTACAGCTTATTCCACAAACCAACCAATGAGCCGGCGCCGAAGTTTGCTGCTGTATTTGGCAAACTGCTTTACACGGTATTTTACCTCGTCGCTCAGGAGTTCAAATAATTCGAACGCCTCGTCGAAATCAGCGGCATTGTCCTTGATACGGCCAAAATGATCATCGAGCGATTGGTCGAGTACCGTTTGTGGCTTCAGGCCTTTGCGCAGGCATTGCAGGTAACGGTCGCGCACGATAAAGGCTTCGGCAGACGAATTCAAGAAGCGAGCTTTGATGTCTTCCGGCAGTTCATAATCGTTTTCGAGTTCGTAATCCCATTCGTCCTTATAACGCTGCTCGAGGTAGAGGTGTGGCGCTACAAACACATGTTTCCAGTCGATCGGGAATTGCCATAAATTAAAGCGCCGCGAATTGTTTCCGAGGTCAACGATATTGAATTTCTTTTTGTGTGGCAAAACACGCGATCCGCGTCCAATCATCTGGTGGTAGAGCGTCAGTGATTTGGTGGCGCGGTTCAGGATGATGGTTTCCACTTCCGGTTCGTCGAAACCCGTGGTAAGGATACTCACCGAACTTAAAATGCCATCTTTTGTGTTTTTAAACCACTCCAGGGTTTCTGCCCGGTCGCGGTCGCTGAATGTACTATCGAGGTATTTCACCGGGTAGCCCTTGGCCTTGAACATGTTGTACACGGCGATACTTGTGAGGATACCGGCGTTGAAGATCAGCGTTTTGGTGCCTTTGCCGATCTCTTCATAAGCATCCAGCAACTTGCCCTGCATCAATGCCTGGGTATATACCATCTCGTGAGAGCCGGTGGTAAATTCCCCGTTATTCCCTACGCGGAGGCCGCTCAGGTTCACGTCGGTCGAGTGGGTTACGCCTTCGGCCAGATAGCCTTTTTCGATCAGCGACGGAATGCTTTCACCAACGATGATCTCTTTGTACGTTTGATACAAGGGCAGCTTTTTGTTGCTGCTCAACGGAGTAGCCGTTACCCCGAGGATATTTACATCTTCAAAATAATGGAAGATCTTGCGAAACGAATTGTAGTGGGCTTCATCCACAATCACCAGGCCGATATCTTCCAGGAACTGATCGTCTTCCTGCAAGCGGTTGTTGAGCGTTTCCACCAGGGCGGTGAAACTCTGGAAGTCGCTTTGCTGCGGCAACTCTTTCACTTCGGAATTGATGACCTTGTTGCGAATGCCGATGCCGGCCAATACCGCCGACGTTTGCTTGCTTAGCTCAATGCGGTGGGTAAGGATAAGTACTTTCCGGTTAAAGTGTTGGATATAGCGCTTGGCAATCTCCGAGAAAATAATCGTTTTGCCGCCTCCCGTCGGAAGCTGAAAAAGGATGTTCTCGTTAGGCTTCGCTTCTTTGAGCTTGTTGAAAATGTTATTTACAGCTTCTTCCTGATAGGGATAAAGCTGGCGCGTCATGGTATTTGCTTCGGTTTCCAAGTTTAAAAAATAAGCCTGTAAATTTAATTTATTTTTCGCGCATTTTTTAGCCTGGCTTCTTAGAAAACGTTAAGAGTTATTGACAATGCCGCAAGGCCGGGCAAGCGGACCTGCAAATTAGCAACATGCATCGGTTTAAAGTTGTATATACGCCATTTGAAAAATCAGGTACTTGTTTGCTCGCCCGGACTTTTGCAAACACAAATATGGTTGCCATACAATAAAAAAGCGCGCTACAGTTGTGCAGCACGCTTTACTTAAATAGCCGTAGATGCGTTATTTGAACAATACTTTCATTTCTACCCGGCGGTTTTTCTGGCGCCCAGCTTCT
>DAIUED010000226.1:0-5694 GCA_036845295.1 Bacteroidota bacterium | reverse complement strand
CTTGCGATAGGAAAAAAGGAAACCGGAATAGCCTATATGATTTTTATTTCCTAAATTTAACGTATGCAATCCTTACGCGCCAACATCGAAAGGCTTTTGAAAAAGGAAAACTACACATTCGGTCAGTTAGCCGAACACCTCAACCTAACCGAAACGGAATTGGCTGATGGGCTCGAACATAAAACCCTCGAGTTACGCCATCTCGAGGAGATCTCGAAAAACCTGAAAGTGCCTTTATACAGCTTTTTTGGCGAAAACACTGCCTTGTTTGACGCAGACCAGAAACCCTACTACACCAACCGCCTTTGGGACGACAACGACCCGGGCAACCCTCAAAAAATAAAAGAAGAAATCTATCTGCTACGCCAGGCTATTGCCAGTAAAGAGGAGCAGTTAGCCAAAAGCAACAGGCCCTGAACAGGAAAACCCCTGTAAATTGCAATTCTTTACCTATATTTGTATAAGGATTATACTTATATGTTGACAGACCTTTTTCTTACTTTTTTACTGGTGTTGCTGAATGGTTTTTTTGTTGCAGCCGAATTTGCCCTCGTAAAAGTAAGAGCTTCGCAAATTGATATACGGGCCCAGAAGGGGAGCAACCGTGCCAAAATAGCCCAGAAAATTCTTCAGCGCCTCGACACCTACCTGTCTGCCTCGCAACTTGGTATTACACTCGCCAGCCTCGGCCTCGGTGCTTTCGGCGAACATGTCATGAGCGAGATCGTCGCCGATCTGTTCGTCAAACTGCATATTGAGGTAAACCCGCACCTGATTACCGTGCCGGTTGCTTTCACCCTTATTACGTTTCTACACATCACATTGGGAGAGCAAGTACCTAAAATGTTTGGCATCAAATATTCGATGGAAACCATTTTGTTCATTGCCTGGCCGATCCGGATCTTTTACTTTGTGTTCGGTCCCTTTATCTGGCTGCTTAACAAATCCTCGAACCTTTTCCTGCGTTTACTGGGCATTAAGGCTGTAGGCGAAGAAGAGGTGCATACCGAAGAAGAATTGAGGCTGATCCTGACGGAAAGTGAAGAAGGCGGCGCTATCAAACCCAGCGAAAATGAACTGATCCAAAATGTATTTGATTTCGACGACCGCATCGTGAAACAGATCATGGTGCCACAAAACCGCGTAACTGCGGTGGATGTGGAAGCACTCGATAAAGACGGTATTGTACAGAAGATCACCGACGAAGGTTTCTCTCGCTACCCGGTGTACCTTGGCGATATCGATAATATTATTGGCGTTGTCTATGCCAAAGATCTTTTCAAAGAACTATTTGCAGGCCGGTTCCGCACCATCAAAGACATCATGCGTCCCGCCCATTTTGTGCCTGAAAGCATGAAGATCAACGACCTGTTGCGCGATTTCCAGAAATTGCACATGCAGATCGCCATCGTCACCAACGAGTTTGGCGCTACAGCCGGTATTGTTACCATGGAAGACATCATCGAAGAATTGGTGGGCGAAATACAAGACGAGCACGACGAGGAAAAGCCAACGGTAGAAAAGAAAAGCGAAACCGAATACCTCGTGAACGCCCACAGCAGCATCGGTGATGTAAACGAATCACTCCCCATGTCGCTCCCCGAAAGCCCGCGCTACGGAACGATTTCAGGACTCATCAATTTCTTATGGGGCCGCATTCCTGGTGTAAATGAAAAGAAACAATACGGAGGCTACGAAATCACCATCCTGCAACGCAAGAAACAAACGGTAGAATCGGTAAAGCTGCGTGTGCTTGAAACAGATAAAGTAGAGTAATACTGGTAAGGGCCACAAACCCGCTCTTCATTATTTCCTAATCTAATTATCGAGGTAAACCCTGCCCTGACGCCACATATCAACAGCCTGATACCATGGCATTTTAAATATTTCGTTCCGTTCCAGTGCATAATCGTTATCGCTAAACGGATTTTGTACTTTGATGAACGTAAACACGGTGGAACTCACATTTCCGGGTTCTCCGTAGATCCACACTTCGCCATTACGGCGTTTGTTTACCCTGTTTGGCGCACCAAACACAATGTAAATCATGCCGCGGTCTGTTTTCCAACCCTCCTGGTAGCTTACAAAAAGTTTGTTGGCATCCTGAACACGGCCATAATATTTACGGATAAGCTCTGTGCCACGCTCGCGGCTGCCGCCGAGATCGATCCAGAATTTGTCGATCGCTTCTTTTTGGTTCGCCGCATTTATGCACGCATCGTACTCGCGCTTTGCCATGATGTAACGCGTGGCCTGGATCATTTGACCTGAATTTTTGATGCCTGGATATGAATTTTCAAAAACAAAAAAGGTAATTCCCTCCCTCGTTTGCTCATTCGTTTTTACATGGCAAAACCCTTCGCGGGGCAAGGTAAGTTGCAGAAAACCACCACTATCATATACGCTAAACGATGAATCGGGCTGATATGTTTTGCGGGCAAGCGGCTCCTGGGAAAACGGCGGAGGCGACAGGCGGAATTCCTGATCGAAATAATCGACGTTGAACAAGCGCTCCGTATTCCTTTCAGAAAATAGCTGCACGGTTTCCCCGGATTTATAGTATGATGTGAAATGAACTTCACCGGCCTGATCTTTCACCAGAAAATTCTGACGTGTATCCTTGCTGGTCTTGTCGCCATAAACACTATGCGTATAGCGTGTGTGCTTGTTGAGGTCGTCGATCCTGATATCGACATGGTATTTTTTTCCGGCACGCAGCACAATATCCACACTTCCTTTCAGCGTTGTTACCAGCACGTCTTTTTGCCTGTCGCGAATAAGAATTGCAGTGGTATCCAGCAGCAAGCTCAGGTTATCTTCAGGGCTCGTCATTGCAACGAGCCTGACATTGCTAAAAAAGTATGCACTGGTGTCGTTGCGTTTGTAAACCAGAGGTTCGTTGGAAAAGGAATAGTATAACCGGCTTACACTATCATTTACATGGTAAAGGCAAAATTCGGCCTGAAGCTCGTTATTGTCTTTCTTGTAAAGGCGTTCGGTGCTCGACTGATTGACTTTCTGTGAATGACAGGAAACAAAGCCCCAAAAGATAAGGACAATTAACAGGTATGGAAAGATACGCCTGTACATACCTTGAAAATACAATAAAAAGATGCGAAAAGAAAATTATTTCAACTCAAAAGGCTTGCGCTCGTACTGGCAGCAGTCGTCGAGCTTACCATAAGCGTAATCATCGCCGTAATACATATCGTTATCGTAGCCTGCTTTGGCAATAAGTTGCTCAATCGTATTGAGGTTGATTTTAGTTGTATCGAATTTCACCGTCATCAACTTCGACTCCACGTTCCAATCTTTTTCCAGAATTCCTTCGGCAGAAGCGGCAGCCTCAATATTCTTTTTGCACTTCTCACAATTCCCCCACACTTTGAATGTATCTGTCTTTTCGGGCTTACCTGTTTTACAAGCAGAGAGAGACAGCAGGAAGACTAAAAAAATGCAAAGATGTTTCATGCTCAAAAACTTAAAATTAAAGAACTGCAAATTTATAATTTAATTCCAGAAAATGTTCGATATAACGCGGAAGCGCAAATTTTAAGTTTTTTTGGGCTTTTACATTGTCATGAAACACAATAATACTTCCTGGTCGTGTGTAGCGGATCGAATTATCCAGGCATGCCTCCGGCGAAACAAACTTATCGTAATCATAACTCAATACATCCCAGAAAACAACCCGGTAAGTAGCAGCGAGTTTCAAAAACTGTGAACGCTTGATGCGCCCATAAGGAGGTCTAAATAATTTAGTGTTCAACAGCGTTTCACATTTCTCTACATTCTCCAGGTAAGCGCCCGTATCAAATTTCCAGCCTTTCACATGGTTATAGGTATGATTTCCTACCTGGTGCCCATCGTCGAGGATGCGCTGAAAAATAGGACGGTTCTTGTCGATATTCTCACCTACGCAAAAAAAGGTCGCCTTAATGCCGTAATGCTTCAGTGTATCGAGCACCCAGGGCGTTAACCCTTCTATCGGCCCGTCGTCGAAAGTCAGGTAAATCAATGGTTCTTCGGTTTCCATGCGCCATAACGAGGGTTTATAATAGCGCCTCAGTAACTGGGGCGGGCGAACAAGGAGACTCATAAAAAAATTTAACACAAAATTAATCATTTACAGGGAATTGCGTGAATGTCTTGTTTGAGAAAGCACAGAATACTTTTTGATGAGGCGGCCGCCAGAAAACCCTTTCCGGAACAAAATTTACATTCTCTAATCGCTTCGGGAATCAGATACCGTCGCCACAGCGGAATATTATGGATAATTTTAGTGATCAAACGACCACGTTTCTCTATATACAATGAAAAAAGTACTATTCCTTTTTATCCTAGCCAGTCTGATTTTCGATAGCCGTGCGCAAAACAACCACGAAGCCTTATCGCTGAAACCCCAGAAACTGAGCGAGCAAGCGCATCCCAACCTTGTGTACCTGGATGCCGATAAAACGTTTCATCTCCCGGCCGACGGTGCTTTTTTGTACAGCAGCCTCGAAGGTGAAACCGGCACCATGTCGTCTGGCTACAACAACAACGAAGACCATACGCTAACCATTAAAAATGAATACCAACGCCGTATCTTTTTGAGAAGTCAATACTTCCTATGTGATAACGGCGATCGGTTGGAAATATACGATGGAGAAAATACCCAGTCGCCACTCCTGAAAACCATATCCGGTGCACTCACCGATAATGTCATGCTGATGTCAACCGGTGAATACCTCACACTACGTTTTGTGTCTGACAACAGCGGTACATCCCGCGGTTTTCGTTTCAGAATTGATAATGGTCCGGCGGTGCAAGGCCGCCCGGCGCCACCATTACCAAACCCAATGGCATGCGCATCTACCCCCGCTGCCGATGAGTGCGTGAATGCTCCGCTGATATGCGACCTCAACGGCTATTGCGGCAATACGAGTGGTTCCTACACCGCCGGCAATACTTCAGGCCTCGGCAATTTTTGTGGCTCCATCGAAAATAACTCCTGGTTGAGTTTTGTTGCCAGCGGCACCAGCGCCTCCCTGGCTTTCAACTCAGGTGGTTGCCAGGATAACAGTTCAGGCATCCAGGCCGTGATTTATGCATCGTCGAACTGCAGCAGCTTTACTGAAGTGTCGAACTGCGAATCGCAGGGAAGTGGTTCAGGAAGTTTTACCATTACTACCAATGTGAACCTTGTGCCAGGCCAGACTTATTATGTCATGATCGATGGGTTTGCAGGCAATATATGCAGCTACACCGTATCGGCTCAGGCAGGTGTTGCCCTCGGCACACAAATCACCGGACCTTCACAGGTTTGTCCCGGTTATAGCGCCAATTTAGGCAGCAGCTCTACTGCGTCGTCATACACCTGGACTTCCAGTCCTCCGGGAACCTACCCGCACACACAAACCATCACTGTCACGCCAACCGTCACCACAACATATACCCTGGCACTCGGGCCATCGGCTTGCACACCAACCGGCGCCATTGTGGTAAAAACGGTAACAGTAACCAACACCCTTAATCCGCCAAACATCACCGCACCCAATCCTATCTGTATGGGAAGCAACATTACCCTATCGTCGCTTACCAACGGCGGTACCTATTCCTGGAACGGTCCCGGAGGATTTACCGGCAATACTCAAAACGTGACGGTTAATAACTGGACGGCGGCCAACAATGGCGTGTACACCCTGAGTATCA
>DAIUED010000225.1:0-5720 GCA_036845295.1 Bacteroidota bacterium | reverse complement strand
GCAATAGCATCCGCTTCGTTGTCAAACGCTTTGCTGGGGTTTTTAGGTTTGTCGAACTTCAGGTAAAAATTAACTAGTAGTTTGTGAGGCAGGCTATTGATCACCAACGCATCACCAAGGGTATATTGCTGTCCTTCTGCGCTCGACGAGAATTCGCGGGCCCCGAATTCAAATACGGTATCGGGTTGAGACATGATCAATACCCTTGCACGCTTTCCGCCACTTAACCGGCCAATAGCATTATTCACTTCACGGCTTTCGGGTACACCGATGGATTGATCTCCGAAAAATAATACACGCACAATGCCGTTGACGAGAAGCTCGACAGAAGCAAAAGAAAAGTCGATGCGTTGGCGGATTTCCACCTATTAAAATTACGCTACTTTTTCGAGGAATCAAATTTCACGAACAAGTTTATGTAAATTAGTCGTGAAATTCGCATCGTCCATGGGAATAAAACAAGAACTAATCCAAAAAATGTAAAGAGATATACCAGCAGGTCGAGGTTTAAAATAAGCACCATTAGCAGGAATGTTCCAACACCAAGGGCAATGTTAACCGCATAGCTCACGTACATGGCACCATAATAAAACCCAATTTCTTTATTGAAGTTTTCATTGCAATGCGGGCAATGATCGTGCATTTTGGCAAAGTCGGAGCGGAACGGATTTTTGTACACGAAAAAATCGCCTTCATGGCATTTTGGGCACTTATTATACAAAATAGAATAAAGTTTTGTTCCTTTCAGCATACTTAGTTTTTAGCAGACGACGAACAGGCCTTATCAGCTGTGCATACCCCCGTTTTTTGAATCGCCGCATAACCGCCGGCTACATCGATCAGGCTTTGGTAGCCTTGCTTTTTGAGTAACGACGCCGCGATCATACTGCGATACCCGCCGGCACAATGGATGTAATACGTTTGGGTTTTATCGAGGTTATCTTGCCAATCTGTAATAAAATCGAGCGGGTAAGAGGCTGCTGTTTCGAGATGGCTGGCTTCATATTCCCCTGGTTTACGCACGTCGAGCACCCGGATAGTTCCGGTATTGTATTGTGCTACAAAATCAGCAGCTTCAATGCCCAAAATACGATCTGCCGGCTCTCCTGCCTGTTTCCAGGCATCCATGCCATTTTTCAAAAAACCCAGGCAATTATCGTAACCCACACGGCTCAAACGCATCACTGCTTCGGCTTCCCGCCCTTCAGGCACCACTAACACAATGGCTTGTTTCAGGTCGGTAATCAGGGCGCCTACCCAGGGTGCAAACTGCCCGTCGATCCCGATAAATACTGCGCCTGGAATATGGCCTGCGGCGAATTCCTGAGGTTTACGCAGATCAAGGATCAAGGCTTTGTTTGTTGCGATGATGTCTTTCAGTTCCTGGACATGGAGGGCTTTGCTTCCTTGTTTCGTGACGTCGTCGTAATTGCCGTAGCCCGACTTATTGAGGCTTGCATTTTTGGCAAAGTATTGGGGTGCCGGCAAAATACCACTGGTTAGTTCCTTGATAAAAGCATCGCGGCTGATATCACCCAATGCATAGTTGCTTTTTTTCTGGTTACCAAGTGTGTCAAACGTTTCTTTGCTCATGTTTTTGCCACAAGCCGAACCCGCACCATGAGCAGGATACACGATCACGTCATCCGGTAGCGGCATGATTTTGTTGCGCAACGAGTCGTAAAGCATCCCTGCGAGATCTTCCTGGGTAAGGTCGGACTTAATTGCCAAGTCAGGACGTCCTACATCGCCGATGAACAGTGTGTCGCCGGTGTAGATCGAGTGTGGTTTTTGGTTTTCGTCGAGCAATAAATACGTCGTCGATTCGAGCGTATGGCCAGGCGTGTGCAGTACTTTTATGGTGAGATTGCCCAGTCGAAACGCCTGCCCATCAATTGCAGTAAGGCTCTTAAAGCCGGTTTGGGCATTCGGCCCAAAAATGATATCGGCACCGGTTTTAGCGGCAAGGTCGAGATGGCCCGATACAAAATCTGCGTGAAAATGGGTTTCGAAAATATACTTTATGGTAGCGCCATTGGCGGCAGCCAGATCGAGGTATGGTTTATATTCCCGCAGCGGATCGATCACCGCAGCTTCATTTCCGCTTTGAATGTAATAAGCTCCCTGAGCAAGGCAACTGGTGTATAATTGTTGTACAAGCATAAAAGAAAAAAATCTGATGCAAAGGTACTCAATTATTTATTCACCCGGTATAGCATAAAATGGTCAATCAGGGTTTAATTACCCACATGTTTTTATAAAATGCGAGTCAGACGCACTTATTTCATATCCACCAGTATATTGCTGGTTTCGAAGATATAATTGTCTTTTTTGATGTTGGCTACCCATTTTTTCTCCCGGTTGAGCTTCGTGGTATCCGAAGCAATGGCGTCAGTATCTGCCGTTGGTAACTCTGCCGTAAAGCCTTTGATGTCCTGCTTCAACTCGTCGTAACGTTTATTTTTTTCACGCAGTTCCTTTGTTTCGGCGCGGTAAGTAGTCAATTTAAGGCTGTACCGAGTGTCGTCTTTGCGAGCTTTGAAATCTTTCGACTCAGCATCTATCAACTTAAACGCGCTGCTGTTTTTAACACGTTCGGCATTGGTTTTCCGGATTTTTTCGTAATTAATGGTTTTATATTCGCTATAAGTCGCCTTCGATATCTCGTCCCAAGGCATTGGGTATTCAAGATCTTTTTCTCCCATATCAATATGTGCATAGATATCCGGTAGCACAACATCCGGCATTACACCTTTCAATTGGGTGGCGCCACCGTTAATGCGGTAAAACTTCTGCATGGTGATCTTCACAGAGCCTATCGGGCGCATGGTGTCAAATTGCGGAAGTAAATACTGGTCGAGTTCGATAAACGACTGCACAGTGCCTTTACCGAAGCTCTGGGTGCCTACGATCACGCCGCGTTTGTAATCCTGGATGGCGGCAGCAAGGATCTCAGACGCAGAGGCACTGTTGTGGTTTACCATAATGGCTAATGGACCATCCCAAACCACATCCGCGTTACGGTCTTCCATCACATTCACATCGCCTTTCTTATTTTTCACTTGTACAATAGGGCCTTTTGGAATAAAAAGGCCAGCCATTTCTACCACCTCCTGAAGCGAGCCGCCTCCATTGTCGCGAAGATCGACGATGATGCCTTCCACATTTTGTTTTTTCAGCTTTTCAAGTTCCTTGCGCATGTCTGCCGCACATCGGTGTGCACCGTTACGGGTGAAATCGGCATAAAACATCGGAAGGTAGATGTAGCCGATTTTTTTCTTATTATCTAAAACGGCCGATTTTGCGTAAGTTTCTTCTATTTCGATGATGTCGCGGATGATCGGTATTACTTTGAAGCTGCCATCCGGTTTTTTTACCGTCAGGCGCACTTCAGTCCCTTTCCGGCCCTTAATGAGCTCAATGGCTTCGTCCATTTCCATATTGGTAACATCGGCTGGTTCCGCGCTTCCCTGGGCCACTTTGTGTATTTCATCACCCGCTTTCAGCTCGCCTTGTTTGGCAGATGGCGAACCGGGAATAACTTCAGACACACGAATGAAACCATCTTTGGATTGCAGGCGAGCCCCAATGCCTTCGAATTGACCGCTCATGCTTTGATCGAATTTCTTTTTGTCTTTCGGTGCAAAATATTCGGTGTGCGGATCATATAAACCGGTGATGGTGTTGATGTAGGCCGAAAAACGGTCTTTGTAGGTGATTTTGTTGAGGCGCTTGAACCAGTCCTGATTCGCTTTAAGGGTCTTGCGGCGGGCATCTACCTCAATGCTGTCGAAACTCTTTTTAACCCCAGGTTTGGCACCGGCCGTATCTGCTTTTTCCTGTGCGGTAAGCGCTTCATCGATGCGGGTAACGATCTGGTATTTCAACCACTTACGCCACTCGTTCTTAAGTTCTGCTTCAGAGGCTGCGTATTTTATTTTTTCGCCGTCGCTTTCGTAATCTTCGTCGATGGTATAGTCCATCGGTTTATCGAGGATCTCTTTGCTCCATTCTTCTTTTTCTTTGATGCGTTTAGAGATGAGGGAATACGACAATTCGAAAAATTCAAATGTGCCATTGTTCACCTCGTCATCGATCTGCTTGCGGTATTTCGATAGCGCATCCACATCGGCTTGCGTAAGCATTTTCTTACTGTAATCGAGGTTTTTGAGGTACAGTTTAAACGCTTTTTCACTGAATTCGTCGTTGATGGTAAGGGGACTGTAATGGGCCTGATTGAGCGCCGACATCAACATATCGAGCAGAATCTGGTTTCTTGAGAATTGAAATACGGTAAAAGAGCTAACGGCGATAGCAAGGGTTGCAAGTGCCGGGAAAAGAAATTTCTTATGTATCATAAGCAAATTTAGATGTAAATAATGAATGTAATGTTACTTATTATAATGGATTATGGCCGTTAGTAACAATTATTTATTTGTTTAAAGTTTGTTAATTGAACTCGGGTTACAAGGGCTATATTTACCATTCATTTTTTAGATCAGATTTTGTGCCATGATAGATTTTACACGTTCCGAGTTAACACATTTTGTCATCCATTACGTTGGCAACAAAGGCCTGGGAGAAGAGCTAACGCTGAGTGATAAGCCAATTAAAATAGCCGACGATTTTTTACGCGACACGGTGATGCGTTATCTGACATCGCCGTTTAAAACCGATATCTATTACCAGTTTAAAGGAAAAAACGAAATGCACTACCATGATGTTCAAAGTTATGCGAAAGATGTTTTTGGCTCGCAGAATCAGTTTATAGAAAGCAGCCGGCACATTGCCGAGCACCTGTACAACCAGTCGATGCATCCAAAAATAAAAGGTGGTGAGTTTTACACCTGTTATTTTCGCGACGTAAATGTTGATGGTGTACTTTGTGATGCCATTGGCCTTTTTAAGACAGAGAACAAAGAAACGTATCTGAAGGTATTTCAACACATGGATAACTTCGATATCGAATGCGACAATGGCATCAATATCAATAAACTGGACAAAGGCTGTCTTATTTTCAACACCGATTCCGAAAAAGGCTATAAAATCAGTGTGGTGGACACTAATAATAAAATTGCGGATTGCGCCTATTATTGGGTAGAGGATTTTCTGAATACCAAACTCAAAGAGAACGCTTATTTCCACACCTCTAATTTCATCGACACCTGTCGCGGTTTCTGTGAAGAAGTGCTTACAGAGGAAAACAATGTGTCGAAACAGGACCAAATGATGTTACTGAATAAAAGCACCAGTTTTTTCAAAGAAAAGGACAACTTCAACCTGAATGAGTTTGAACGCGAAGTATTACCGCAGCCAGAATTGCAGGAAGCATTTCGCGATTACCGTAAAACATTCAACGACAAAATGGACCTGACCGAGATCGACGACTTCGAAATTTCGCCTACAGCGGTGAAAAAAAACCAAAAGTTCATGAGAAGCGTCGTAAAACTCGATAAGAATTTCCATATTTACGTACATGGCCGGCACGATTATGTTGAGAAGGGGTACGATGAAGAAAAGGGGTTGAAATTCTATAAATTGTACTACTCCAATGAGGATTTCGGATAATTAACAATTGTTTTTTAACAATTTAGTAATCGTGTGTGGCATTTTTTGAACACATTTTTACTATTTTTGCTCTTTATAACCCCTAGTCAAGCGATTCTGAAAGTAAAATTACATATCTCCGGCCTCCTGTTTTTTTCTGTTCTTTTTGCCTC
>DAIUED010000224.1:0-5729 GCA_036845295.1 Bacteroidota bacterium | reverse complement strand
GATCCCGGATGTAGATGCCTATTTCGGCACCAGGGAGTTGCCTAAAATACTCAAGACCTTAAAGGCAGATTATAAAAAAGAACTTGTTGGCGAGCGTTTGCTCACTACACCTAATCACTTTGCTTATTTTAAGATCAGCGAAGGTTGCGACAGACCGTGCAGTTTCTGCGCCATTCCGCTCATGCGCGGCGGACACGTTTCCGAGCCCATCGAGTCGCTGGTGGAAAGAGCTAAGTTATTGGCCGCCAAAGGTACACGCGAACTGCTGCTCATTGCGCAGGATCTTACCTATTACGGGTTAGATATTTATAAAAAACGGGAGCTGGCCAATCTGGTCGATCGCCTGAGCGATGTAGAAGGCATTGATTGGATCCGTCTGCACTATGCCTTTCCGAGCGGTTTCCCGATGGAAGTGCTCGATGTGATGAACCGTAAAAGCAATGTGTGCAATTACCTCGATATGCCGTTGCAGCACATCAGCGACGCCATGTTGAAAAGCATGCGCCGCGGTATTACCAAACAAAAAACCATCGACACGGTAAACATGATCCGCGATAAGGTGCCTGGTATTGCTATCCGCACCACACTTATTGCCGGCTACCCGGGTGAAACCGAGCAGGATCATGAGGAGATGTTGCAATGGGTGTCTGATACGCGTTTCGAACGTCTTGGCATCTTTACTTATTCTCACGAAGAAAATACACACGCTTATGCACTGAAAGACGACGTGAAAGAGAAAGTAAAGCGTGCAAGGGCCGACGCCGTGATGCAGGTACAACAGGAAATTTCTTACCAACTGAACCAGGAAAAAATCGGTAAAACGTTTAAGGTGTTGTTCGACCGGAAGGAGAACGACTATTTTGTAGGCCGGACAGAGTTCGACAGTCCAGATGTGGACAACGAAGTGTTGGTAAAAGCCACTGCCGAAAATTACGTTCGCCTCGGTGATTTCGCGACGGTGAAAATCAATGATGCCAGCGATTTCGATCTGTATGGCGATTTGGTTTCCTGATCAGCGGCTGGCGGCACATCGTTGCCATAATCCTCCAATCTGTTGCACAATCGCTCAAGTGTTACCAGGAACCTGTTGATCATACAATTGCGTTCTGTTACTGCGGGCTACATTTCAATTATTAGTATCTTTAAGAACTAACAATTCAAATTATGAAAAAAGCAATCCTGTTCTTCTTCATGTTTGTTGGTTCGTTGGCGTATTCTCAAACCATCCAAAACAGAAGCTATAGCACCGAAGGGTATATCAAAGCCGATGGCACAGTACAAGACCGTAGTTATTCGACGATCGGCTATTTTAAAAGCGACGGCACGGTGCAAGACAGGAGCTATTCCACGATCGGCTACATCAAATCCGATGGCACCGTGCAGGACAGAAGTTATTCCACGATTGGTTACATCAAGTCTGACGGTACGGTACAAGACAGAAGTTATTCCACCATTGGTTACATTAAATCCGATGGCACGCTTCAAAACAGAAGCTATAGCACCATTGGCTATGCCAAAGACGTTAAACTTACCTGGGCCGGGGCAGCCGTTTATTTTTTCTTTTTCAGGCTCAACTAGGGGCGGTTTTGTTGTATGTGGCCGTTTCTTCGCAAACCTTATCCGTATAATCCACTTTCGCGGAAAGACCTTATCACCAATGTGTGTATTGGCTGTTTCGTGGTGTTTTTCCTGTCGGTATTTCAACCGTTTGGGATCTCGATCTGGCATACACCCCACCGTTTTCTGAAGATCATAGGATTTGGATTTGTTTCCTTTTTGTGTCCAACGCTTTTCAAAATTGGCACCAGCATTTTATTAAAGCGTCGCCGGCCGGCAGAGAACTGGAACGTTAGAAGCGAAATCCTTGCCCTGTTATCGGTCTTGTTTTTTATAGCAACCGGTAATTTGCTCTATGGGAAATTCATTGGTATTGCCAGCATCAGTTTTGGGCAACTGTGGCTGGCATTACTCGTTACCTTTTTGCTGGGTATTTTTCCGATTACGGCCAACGTGGCGTTGAAATACAACCGTTTTGTGGCACTCAACCGCGAAGAAGCGCGTCAGCTCGACGACGAACTGAAACAATATGAGTTGCGGCGGGGAGAGATTCATACGACATTGCCAGTAGAAATAGCGCCAGTGGAAGGTAAGCTGAGTCTTATCGCTGAAAATGAGAAAGACCGTCTCGACATTCCTGCTGACGACCTGCTTTACATCGAATCGGCCGATAATTATTCTACGGTGGTGTATCTTCGGGAGCGGCAAATAAACCGGCAACTTATCCGTGCCAGCCTCAAACGTATTGAATCGCAAATAACTACGCCTTACATTGTGCGTTGCCACCGGAGTTATATTGTTAACATCCGGCAGGCGGCGGATATCAGCGGCAATGCCCAGGGCTATCGGATTGCTCTTAAAGCGGAAGGCTGTGGGTCCATTCCCGTATCGCGCAACTATGGCAAACAGGTGCTCGACCGGCTGACAAGCCTGAAGGCATCCTGATAGTCGTCCCAGGGCTGCAACTTGGGTTGTTGTCCATCCCATAAACCTTGTTGTTTGTCCCAAATGCTTGTTATCCAGCCCTTTTCAAAATACTTGCACACTGGCGTTATTACCTTTGCGCAAAAAAAACATCTATGGAAACACTCATGAAAGGATTGCTTTTGGTGCATGTAATCGTTGCAATCGTTGCGCTCTTGTCCGGTGCGTTGGCTATTGTTTTGAAAGGCAATACGCCCAGGCACAAACCCGTAGGCTGTATTTATTTCTGGAGCATGACGCTTGTATTTATCACGGCCACTGTCATTTCCGTGGTCAAGAACCTTCAATTCCTCTTTTTGATCGGTATTTTCACCTATTATGCGACGTTGGTTGCATACCGGGCGCTGAAATTGAAAAACCTGCACCTTGGGCAAAAGCCAAAACCTGTCGATTGGATCATCGAAGGCATTGCCGGCCTCACCTTTCTGGGTATGGTGTTATTCGCTATTTTGGTTTACTATCAATCGGGCAACGGGCAGGCAATTATTCCGCTGGTATTTGGGCTTATGGGCATGTGGGGCGTTTACCGCAACCTATCGGTTTTCATCAAAGGTCCATCGCAGAGTTTGTATTGGCTCCGTAAGCACATCGGCCACATGTGCGGAAGTTATATCGGTGCCATTACGGCGTTCACTGTAAACCAAAGTGCTCATATACCGCTCAATCCCATTGTGTTGTGGTTGGGCCCAACGTTGATCATTACGCCCATCATCATCTGGGAGCTGAAGAAGATTAAAAGCAAACCGCTTGACCCGGGCTCGTCGCATAGCTAAGAAAAGGCCTTTGAAGGGATTGTTTTGTACGGTAGTAAAAGAAAGTTAGAAATAGGCCTGCCGTTATTTCAGGGGCTTGATGATGCGTTTGTCAACACAGTATTTCAGTAAGCCGATCACGCTTTTGGTATCCGTTTTCCTGAAAATGTTCTTGCGATGTGTTTCTACTGTGCGCTCGCTGATAAAGAGGGCTTCGGCAATCATGGCGTTGGTGTATTCTTTGGCGATCAGTTCAATCACTTCGATTTCGCGTGCTGACAGCGATATTTCCCTGGCGGCCTGTTCAGGATAAGTGCGCATCATTTCGGCACTTACCTCGTCGCTGAAAAAGGTGCCGCCCGAAGCCACTTTTTCAATGGCCTTAAGTAGTTCCTGTTTTCCCGTGTTTTTCAAAATGTAAGCGCTTACACCGGCTTTTAGCATTTCACTAATCGTTTCCCGTTCGCCGTACATCGATAAGGCAATCATTTTCACATCCGGCTGGCGCTTTTTTACCTCTCTGGTAAGCTCAATGCCGTCCATTTCCGGCATATTAATGTCGGTAAGCACAATGTCTGGGCGGTATTCGCCTATTTCTTTCAATGCAGTTACCGCCGATGTACTTTCTCCCACGAGCGAAATTTGCTTCTCGTCCGAGAGCAAGGCTTTGAGCCCGTCAATCAGCATTTGGTGGTCATCTACAATATATATTTTTAAAAACGGCACGTTCGGTAATACAACCCGTACAGGGTTTTAAGGTTTACTAAAATACTCATTTATTGCATTGAAATAACATAATGCAGCCTCATAAATGCGCTTCGGTACCTCCTGTCCATGAAACGTGTAATCGCATACGTTCAAACGCTTGCATTCCTCCAGGTTATCCTGGTACAGGCATTCGCCATACACCAGCACAGAATTTACCGTGCGGCAAAGAGCCAGATTGCGACAAAAAACACCTTCTGATGGTGTTTTCAGGCAATTGTCGCGCAGGTAGTCGGCATCTGTTTGTTTGGCAGCAGGTATTCCCATTGTACTCGAAAATTGTTTCACAGTCAGGGCCGAAAGCAGCTCCGAGCCCTGGAGCTGTTGCGTAAGCAGGAGACGCAGGAAATGAACTTTGTTCAGGGTTTTCGAAAAGTTATCTCCCGTCATACCGCCACCGATAAACGCCATCGTGAAGTTTTTGTCAACCGGGTTGAGCCAGTCGGTATTTTTTTCGTCCACGTTGTAGTGTATAATGATCGTAGCATCCGGAGCAAAGCGGTTGATCTGCCTGGCCCGTTCCGCCAGTTCAAAGTCGCGGAAAAACTCCCAAAATAGCTTCTCCTGGTTAAGTGCGCTTAGCCGGGCGTGTCGTTTCGCATCCATTGCCCCGGCTTTCAGTAGGGAGTCGAGTACCGTTTTTTTTCGTTTTGCGAGCCACTCGTCGTAACTCACCTGAAATGACGTGTAGTTTTGTTTGGGTCTGGTGAGCATTACCGTGGCACCTTGTTCCAAAAGCAATTGGCGTACTATTTGAGCGGTTTGAAACGTGAGACTGCCTTCGTTGAAGCGGATAGTGTCTTTAAGCGCATTGGCGGCTGAGGGCATAAATTCAATAAATTTCTGCTCGATGCGTGCCGTCTGCATATTTCCCGCAAAATGTCCCGGGTCGATGGCTATTTTCCTGCCTTTCAGCGCAGTCTGTTTATAAACGGGCATAGCCACAACTGGTTTTCCGGCAAGTAAACTGTCAAGTTGCGACCGGTTGAGATGTGTGTTTTTTTTCCACTGATAGATCATCAAAAAATCTTCCGCCTTTTGGGTTTCCAGCAATCGGGCAAGCGTCTCGAACTCGTCGGTGTAAGCAGTAAATTCAGGTTTTCCGCCATTGAGTAATGCGATTGAGTTGGTACCGAAGCGCAGGTAGGCATTTAACGAGCCTCTGAAATTGAGGTATGTGTCGGATTTTTTCCGGAGTTCAGCAATGCTCTGACTATGTAGCAGTGTGCTTAGAAACAGAAGCCCGGTTGCAAAAAAAGATCTCATGCGCCTAAGGTAAGAACAGGAAAGACGGGCTGTCTTACGATAATCAAAAAACAATAAACAGCCTTTACTTAATACCCGTGACGTATTTTTTCTGGTAATCGGTCCATTTGGTCGTTTGGTAGTCGCCTGAGCCGTAGTAATGGACAATAGCATCGAACTGGGCCGGTGGCATGAAGCCTTTCAAGATGTCGATACGCTGTATCTGGTTGTTGAGGAAAACGATAGATGGATAGGCTAATTGGTTATCGAGGATCGACGCAGCAAATTGATGCGGGGCTTTTGGGTTTGAGGGATCGGAACTCACAAAAACGTACTTATCGAATTTGACACTGTCTTTGGATTCGGCGTCAAATTTTACAGCGTAGAAGTTGTCGTTGATGTATTTGGCAATTTGTGGATGGTTGA
>DAIUED010000223.1:0-5752 GCA_036845295.1 Bacteroidota bacterium | reverse complement strand
ATTTAGGCGTTTAAACATTACGACGACAATATGAAATTACTACAGATTATTGTATTCATGATTACCGGCGCATCGAGAGGAATCGGAAAAGGCATTGCCATTAAATTTGCAGAGCAGGGTTGCAACATTGCGTTCACCTACCTGAGTTCTGTTGAAAAGGCCAAAGCCTTTGAGGCAGAACTGGCCGCATACGGTGTAAAAGTAAAAGGTTACCAGAGTGATGCCGCCGACTTTAAAGCGGCGGAGCAGTTGGTGAATGATGTGGTGGCTGAATTTGGGACAGTGGATGTATTGGTGAATAACGCCGGTATAACGCGCGACACGCTTCTGATGCGCATGAGCGAACAGCAATGGGATGAAGTAATCAACGCCAACCTGAAATCGGTATTTAATCTTACGAAAGCGGTACAAAAGCCAATGCTTAAAGCACGCAATGGCTCCATCATTAATATGAGTTCGGTTGTTGGTGTAAAAGGCAATGCCGGACAAGCCAATTATTCGGCGTCCAAAGCTGGTATTATCGGTTTCACCAAATCGGTAGCGCTGGAGTTGGGCAGCCGCAACATCCGCAGCAATGCTATTGCTCCGGGCTTTATTGAAACGGAAATGACGGGTGCACTCGACGAAAAAACCGTTCAGGGCTGGCGGGATGCCATTCCGTTGAAGCGCGGCGGAACTGCCGAAGATGTGGCTAACCTCACGCTTTTCCTTGCCAGCGATATGAGTGCCTACATTACCGGACAGTGCATTAATGTTTGCGGCGGAATGCTCACCTGATGTCATGAACGTTTACCGGTGTTTTTTCGCCAAAGGGTACATAGCCCAACATATTTACCGGTGTTGAATTAATAGTTAAATGGAACTCATCTCTAATTATCCGTGGTATTATACCCTGTTATGTTTTTTAGCAGGGTTTATTTTTTCTGCGGGCTTGTATCACAGGGAAAAACACCAGGCCGAACGTCCAAAAGCCATGCGCTATGGCCTGGCGGCGCTCCGCTTTGCCTCGGTAACGCTTATTTCATTGCTATTGCTCGACATTTTCCTGAAACGCCTGGTGAACGAAACCGAAAAACCGGTAGTTGTTTTTTTACAGGATAACTCTTCGTCGATAGTAGCCGGAAAAGATTCCTCGACCATCAAAAGCAGCTACCTTCAGGCAGTAACGTCGCTTACTGAAGCCATAAATGAAAAGTACGAACTGAAGTCTTACAGCTTCGATGACGGCATGAAAGTGGCGACAGGCTTTGATTTCTCAGGTAAGGAAACCGATATTGCAAAAGCCTTTGCCGATATAGAAAATAATTATGCAAACCGCAACATAGGGGCCATTATTCTTGCAAGCGACGGGATTTATAACAAAGGCACAAACCCGCTGTACAGCATCGGAAAGTTAAATGCGCCTGTATATACGATTGCACTCGGCGATACGGTGGCGCTGAAAGACCTTTGGATACAATCGGTAACACACAACCAGGTAGCTTATCTCGGTAATTCTTTTCCCGTAGAAGTTGTGATAAACGCTGTTGACCTGGGCGGATCGGAACCTACGGTATCGGTGATGCGCGAAGGAAAAACGATTGCGACGGAGAAACTGGCGGTGAACGCTAACCGTTTCAGCAAAACAGTCAATTTTGTATTTGATGCCGATAAGCCCGGTGTACAAAAATACACCGTAGTGGTTTCGGGCACCGGTATCGATAAAAACGCGCAAAACAATACGCAGTCGTTTATGATCGATGTGATCGACAACCGCGAAAAGATCCTGATCCTGGCAGGAGCACCACACCCTGATGTAGCAGCACTTGAACAGAGTATAGGCCAAACACAAACGTACGACGTGGAAGTATCGCTGGCAAACCAGTTTACGAAGCCACTGAAAGCCTATTCGTTGGTTATATTACACCAAACCGGATTGCTGCCTCCTACCCTGGCGGGCGATATCAAAACAAGTAACATACCGGTTTTTTACATTGGCCTGACACCTCAAAGCGGCGGACGCCCCGATCAGCGCAGCAACGACGTAGAAGCCGGCTTCCGGAAAGAGTTTTCATTATTTAATGTGAGTCCTGCCTTACAGGCCTATTTTAAAGACTTCCCAGCGGTGAAATGTCCGTTTCGCGGAAGCCTCAACGGCAGACAGGTGAACAGCTTGCTTACCCAAAAGCTGGGTGTGGTAGATACAGAAGAGCCCTTGCTCTACTTTAGCGACGTGAATGGCGTAAAGTCAGGCGGTTTTGTGGGCGATGGCTTGTGGCGCTGGCGACTGCGCGACTACGAAGACCATGGCAACCACGATCTTTTCAATGAACTAATCAGTAAAACCGTGCAATACCTTTCGGTAAAGGCCGACAAGAGTTTTTTCAGGGTGTACACGAAAAAGATCATCAACGAAAACGAGCCTCTCGATTTTACAGCGGAAGTGTATAACCAAAGTTATGAGTTAATTACGGAACCCGACGTAAGCCTCAGCCTGAAAGACAGCAAGGGAAAGGTTTACACTTACACCTTTAGCAAGAAGCAAACCATGTACAGCCTTTCTGCTGGGCAGTTTGCAGCGGGCGAATACATGTGGGAAGCAAAAGTAAAAACAGGTGATAGGCTGTTTACGAAAAGTGGCGTCGTGGTGGTAAAGGAACTGGTCTCCGAAAAAATCAATACCGTAGCCAATCACCAATTGCTTTATCAGCTATCGGAACAAAGCGGGGGAACATTACTATACCCGGGACAGCTGGAAATGCTCAAAAAAACGATCCTGGAAACCGACAACATCAAGTCGATCACATACACCCATAAGCAACTCAATGAGTTGGTAAACCTCAAATGGATCTTTTTCCTGATACTTGCGTTGCTTTCTACGGAATGGTTCCTTCGCAAATACAATGGCACCGTATAACCGGGAGAACCAGCGACGCGGCTCCACGTTCCAACACACCCCGAACAACTTCATCCGACTTTAAAGGCGGTTCGTATGGCCTTAACCCGCCATTGACCTAAGAATCCAATAAATAGAGATTTTAATCCGGCCGTCTTTTTTCAAAGCACTTCTAAATCGTTATATTTGTTTAAGTATAAATTAGAGCTGAAATCCATGAAAAAATTAATTATTCTTTCTTTCCTGGCCGTATTTGGCCTTACGGCGTTTAAAACAAGCGACAACGGCAAACTTCCGTCAGCTACCGTTAAAACCCTGGACGGTTCGACGGTGAATTCGAGTACCTTTTCCAACAATGGTAAACCGATCATCATCAGTTTCTGGGCCACCTGGTGCAAACCCTGCAAAAAAGAGTTGGATGCCATTAACGAAGAATATGCAGAGTTAGTAAAGGAAACAGGTGTAAAACTGATTGCTATTTCGATTGACGATGCCCGCAGCTCAGGTAAAGTGATGACCGACGTGAAAGCCAAAGGCTGGACATACGAAGTGTATATCGACGAAAACCAGGATTTTAAGCGTGCCATGAACGTGAACAACGTGCCACACACCTTTATCTTCGACGGAGAAGGCCACCAGGTATGGAGCCACAATTCTTATGCTGAGGGCGATGAAGAGATCTTATTCGAAAACGTGAAAAAAGTGGCCAAAGGCGAAAAAATCGAACACTAATCCCCCTTAAACCCAGTCTGTGAAAAAAACCATACGCTATGTCCTTTCAGGCCTGAGCCTCTGTTGTATCCACTCCTCATTTGCCCAGGTACTGGGCGACCTGCGTCAATCGTCGGTAAGCGGCAACTTCCAGATCGAAGGCGCCTATTATCAAAAAGATACGATTATTAAAGCTGACCCCGGCAAAGAAGTATTCCGCTACAATGCGTTTGGAAATGTGAACTACACCCTCGGCAATTTTTCGGCCGGTGTGCGCTTTGAGAGTTACAATCCACCGCTACTGGGCTACCTGCCGGGCTATAAAGGTTCGGGCATTCCGTACCGCTTTGCACGCTACAAACACAAAGACATCGATATTACTGTTGGTAATTTTTACGAGCAATTCGGGAGCGGTATTACCTTGCGGGCTTATGAAAACCGTGGCTTGCTTTATGATAATGCCCTCGACGGCATGCGCGTGATCTTTCAACCGCATCATGGCATTACGCTGAAAGGTCTGGTGGGAAAACAAAGAACGTATTTTTCACTCTCTCCCGGCGTGGTGCGTGGCATTGATGGCGAAGTGAACATCATGGAACTATTCGACTCGCTTGCCACCTCAAAAACGAAAGTGATCGTTGGCGGCAGCTTCGTGAGCAAATACCAGGAAGACCAGAACCCAACGCTGGTTTTACCTGAAAACGTGGGCACCGGAGCCGGAAGAGTAACGGTGATTCGCGGCGGTTTCAACTTCAATACCGAATATGCCTACAAGATCAACGACCCGTCTTACCAAAACAAATATTCCTATAAAGATGGTCAGGCCATCATTGCGACCGCGTCTTACGGCACCAATGGATTTTCGGCACAACTCTCCGGAAAAATGCTGGATAACATGAGTTTCCGCAGCGACCGTGATGCCCAAAATACGATCGACATGATCAACTACCAACCTGATTTCAGCAAGTTCCACACCTACTCGCTGATGGCTTACTATCCATACGCCACGCAACCTAACGGCGAAGTTGGCGGCACAGGCGAGATCCAGTATAAGATCAAAAAAGGAACCTTGCTCGGCGGAAAATATGGTGTGGATATCACGGTGAATGCTTCTGCATATTATGCGCTCGATACCATTGGCCTCGACCGCGTGCAGGATTCTGCCCGCCAGTACAAATACAAAACCAATTACGGCAACCTTGGCGATAAATACTACCACGATTTTAATATTGAGATCACTAAAAAATTCAATAAGAAATTAAAAGTGACTTTAATGTATGCCAACCAGTTCCTGAACCAATCGATCGTGCAGTTCAATACGCCCGACAAAGAAGAACACCCGGATATTTCATCGAACATTGGCGTGATCGATATCACCTACCGTTATAAAACAGGCTCGGCCATCCGTTTTGAAACCCAGGGATTCTTTGCCAACTACAATTATGGCGAGCATAAATTCGACAAAAACGGCGACGTCAACATTACCAATAACACGGGTTCTTGGATCTCAGAGCTGATCGAATGGACGCCGGTATCGAAATGGTTTGTGGTAATAGCTGACCAGTACAACTACAACAATCCTGATGTAAGCAAACGCGTGCATTACTACTATGGCAGTGTGGGTTATGTATCAGGACCAACACGCATTTCGGTAAGCTATGGCCGTCAGCGCCAGGGTATTTTCTGCGCCGGAGGCGTTTGCCGTTTCGTTCCTGCCCAAAGCGGACTTAGTTTTACCATATCGTCTAGTTTTTAACGATCAATTTAAAAGGACATGAAAAAAACAGCCATTTATCTAATGCTAGCAGCCACGGCGGCTTTGGGTTTTACCGCCTGCGACCATGTAGCTGATGCCCGCGCACCGCAAAGCACGGACATCCAGGGAAATCGCAAAGTGCTGATCGAAGATTACACCGGGCATAAATGTGGCAATTGCCCTGCGGCAGCCGATACGCTGGCCTACATCAAAAACAAATATCCCGGAAAGATCATTCCGGTGGCTATCCATGCCGGCTTTTTTGCTACGGCCGCGCCAGGCACCAGCTACCCTACCGATTTGCGGAATCCGGTTGCCGATGCCTACGATACCCAGTTTGGCATTTCTACCGCCGGTAATCCCAATGGCCTCGTAAACCGCACGGGTTATGGTTCAGGTGGTTTTATTAA
>DAIUED010000222.1:0-5771 GCA_036845295.1 Bacteroidota bacterium | reverse complement strand
CGGCCATTCAATGCCTACCTGCAATATGCCATTGGCACGCTTGTGCTGATTGGCGTGGTGGCGTACCTTGTTTATGTTGTAAAACAACTGCTAAAAATCCTAAACCCATAAGTTATGATATCACTTTTTATTTTTTGCGGCTTTCTCATTTTTTCGGTTGCCATGCTGCTCGCAACAGCACGTAAATACGATGCACGCGACCGGATGAAGTGGCTGACGCGGCCGCTCCTGATCTTAATCATTGGCATTTTGATTGCCTCTATCAACCCATTTTCGCTTGAGCGTGTAGATGCCGGACATCTTGGCCTGAAAGTAAACCTCACTGGCGATGCCCGCGGCGTATCGGACTACACCTATAAAACCGGCTGGGTAGTTTTCAATAATTGGACTGAAAAGCTGTATGAATTCCCGACTTACCAGCAGCACATCGACTACAACGCGCAAACTGTTATTACCAAAGGTGGTTTCAGCGCCGAGATCAAACCCTCGTTCAACTATGCGCTTGTGCCTACAGCGGTAGGAGACATGTTCCAAAACCTGAGGCTACCTATCCGCGAAGTAGAGCAAGGCTGGCTCAAAACGGCCATTGTGGGCTCGGTAAACGACGTGGCCAACAAATGGGCCGTGGATAGCATCTTCAACCATCGTGAGTTATTCGAATCTTCTATTGTTACAGAATGCAATAAGCGTATTTCGAAATGGTTTACAGTAAGCCAGCTGCGTACCAACATCACGCCGCCGCCTGCTCTTCAATCGGCAATTGAAGCCAAAACCAAAGCGCTTCAGGAAGTGCAGGTTGCCGAAAACCAGAAGCAGGTAGCTATTGCCGATGCTTTGCGTAAAATTGCCATTGCACGCGGCGACTCGGCCCAAATGGTGATCCAGGCTGCCGGTGAAGCAGAGGCTATCAAACGGAAACAAATGACGCTGACGCCGCTTTACATCGAATACATGAAAATCGAGCGTTGGGATGGAAAAAACCCTACTACCGTATTGGGCAATGGATCGAGTACGATGATCTCGGTGAAGTAAGTATTGCTTAGCATTCTTCCCAATTCATGCAAAAGCCGCGGATCGTCTGACCCGCGGCTTTTTTAAATGTTACTTTATTACAATTTGGCGCTTAGCTCTTCCCATTTTGCCATTTCGGCTTCCAGCTCTTTCTTTAGCTTATTATAGGCATTAAAGAAATTCGGGTCTTTGGTTAGTTCGTTATATCCATCGGCATCGGCGAGCTTGGCGTCCAGTGCTTTTATTTCCGACTCGAGGCGCTCGATCTGTTCTTCGGTTTTACGGATCTGCGACTGGATTTTCTTTTGCTCCTGGTCGTTGGTGTTCACCACCGGGGCAACTTTCTTTTCGGCAACCGGCGCAGCTTTCGAACCTGATTTGTCGAGATCCAGCTCGTTAAGGCGTTCCACCTTACGAATTTCCATGAATTCTTTGATGTCACACAGGTGTTCTTTCACATGGCCATCGCGGAACTCAAATAACCGATCGCACATACCGGTCATAAAATCCCGGTCGTGGCTTACCATCACAATCGTGCCTTCGTAATCGAGTAACGCTTGCTTCAGGATCTCTTTCGACCTGATGTCGAGGTGGTTTGTGGGCTCATCGAGCAACAATAAATTGTATGGCTCCAGCAACAGTTTACATAATGCAAGACGCCCGCGTTCCCCGCCACTCAGCACTTTTACTTTTTTATCGATGTCGTCGCCCTGAAAAAGAAATGCACCAAGCAGACTTCTCACCTGTTTGCGCACATCACCTACAGCCAGCTCATCGATGGTTTCGAAAACCGTTTTATCAAGATTCAATTTTTCTTCCTGATCCTGCTCGAAATATCCCATGAGTACACTATGCCCAAGCTGCACTACGCCATCGAACGGGATTTTCTTGGCGATCATTTTCATCATCGTTGATTTTCCTTCACCGTTTCTTCCAACCAAACCGATCTTCTCTCCTTTGGTAATGATGAAATTCGCATCCGAAAAAATCTGTTTGTCGCCGTATTTTTTACCGGCATGCTCGGCCGTAACAACTATTTTTCCACTGTGTGCCGGTGCCGGAAAGCGAAAGCGCACAGCCGCTGTGTCCACGTCGTCCACTTCCACGCGCTCCATCTTATCGAGTTTTTTGATAAGCGATTGGGCGAAGGCCGCTTTACTTGCTTTTGCGCGGTTCTTGTCGATGAGCGTTTCGTATTGATTGATGATGCGCTGCTGGTTCTTAGCGGCATTCTCTTGCTGTTCGCGGCGTTCCTGCCTCAACTCTAAGTAATGTGAATAATTCGTGCGGTAATCGTAGATCTTCTGGTTGACGATCTCAATGGTGCGTTTGGTTACTGTATCCAGAAACGTTTTATCGTGACTGATAAGCACTACCGCTCCCGGAAACGTTTCCATGAATTCTTCGAGCCACTGAATCGCTTCAATGTCAAGGTGATTGGTGGGCTCATCAAGCATCAACACATCCGGGCGCTGCAACAGCAACTTTGCCAGCTCAATGCGCATGCGCCAACCACCGCTGAACTCCGAGGTTTGCTTATGAAACTCTTTGCGTTCGAAACCCAATCCGCGCAGGATCTTTTCGATCTCTTCCGTGGTATTGGCAGCACCTACCACATCGAGGCGTGTATTGATGTCGGTCAGGTCTTCGATCAATTTCATGTAGGCATCGCTTTCGTAGTCGGTACGCGTTTCGAGCTGGTGATTGATGTCGTCGAGGCGCTGCTGCATCTCACGGATCTCCGCGAAAGCCGTTTCCGTTTCCTCGAAAACCGTACGACCATGCTGATGCGTCATGTCCTGCGGCAAATACCCGATCTTGCACTCGCGCGGAATAGACACTTCGCCTTTGGTTGGATTTTGAATACCCGCCAGAAGTTTAAGCATCGTACTCTTCCCTGCCCCATTTTTGCCTGCCAGGCCAATACGGTCTTTGGGATTGATCAAAAAGGACACGTTATCGAATAAGGTAAACCCTCCGAAAGAAACCGTAACGCCGTTAATAGAAACCATGACTGATGAAATAATGAATTTTAAGGCCGCAAAGATACGTTTTTTAGCAATTGGTTGTTTACCGCTTCGACGACCAGAGTTATCAGGAAGGGTAAGCGCTAAACCAGGTTAAACGTTTCGTTTGGGCGGTTCCCAGGCACTTTCGTTGCCCGACGAGATGTATCGGAAAAAACCGGCGAGCAAAGCCGCGTTCATCAATAGAAAATGGCCAATCGCATTTACCAGGGGTAACTTTACTTTTATTTTTTCTAGGTAGATGGTGAGAAGTGGCAATAAAATAAGCATGCTATATAACAACGCCACGATAACAAACCAATGCAGGTAAAACGCGATGCACACACTCATAAAAAACGACACAATTAAGGCAAAAGGCGTCAGCCAGCGCAGGACTTTGTGCGAAAAAAAAGCAAAGCCGAAGCCTTTATGTAGCGGGAACAGCAAATGCTGGTAGTAATTCAGGTTCCTGAAATTGCCAAGTGATATCCGTACTTTGCGCCGGAATTCGATCATTGGTGCATCGTTCACATCCTCATCGCACAAGGCAGCAGGTTCAAACAACACCTTACCCTTGTTGGCAACGACATGTAGCGTAATAAAAAAATCATCCATCAGGAAGCCGTCCGGCACTTTCACAACATGCGCTTTTTTGATGGCGTAGCAACCGCCTTCGACACCCACCACGAATTGATAAACCTGGCTTTCGTGGAACTTGAGTTGGTTCTCGAAATTCATGTAGTGGATCTCCTGGTCGGAAATACCTTCACTCCGCGGCGAAAACTTACGGATATTGCCGCATACCATGGCCGCATCTTTGCAAAGCAGGTTATATACAAGTGCCTTTACCGTGTGAGGCTCAAAAAACACATTGGCATCGGTAAAGATCAAATAGTCGGTTTCCGTCAGATCCACCAACTCGTTAATGATCCTGAGCTTCCCCGAACGTTCGTTTTTTTCTACCAGGCGAATACCAGGATGCAGGGCTGCATATTCCCTGATTATACTATTGGTTGCATCCGTCGAGCGATCCGAGCCTATCAATACAAACAACCGATGGGCGGGATAATCGGAGGCCAGCAGCGATTCGAGCTTCCTACGGATAACTTTTTCTTCATTATAGGCCGAAAACACAACGGTTACTGGTGGCCAGTCGCCTACCGAGGCATAATCATGCGGAATAACCGGAACTTTTGCTGCTTTTCGTTTCATCAGCCATGGGAAAATACCATAGCTGAATAGCGGTACCATCAGGCACAAGCCAAACATTATCAACAGGAATAATACCATTCCTTATTTCTCAGAATAGTCTTTCACCACATTATACAAGGTATCGCGCTCTACAGGCGTGCGCTTCACCTGCTTGATCAGATCTACAAGCTGCTGTGTGGTTAGTTTAGGATTCTGCTCTTCAGCACCAGCCATGCTGTAAATCTTTGTGGTATCGTCGATCGTGCCATCAATATCGTCAACACCGAAATTGAGCGAAAGCTGTGCTGTGTTGCGCCCAATCATGGCCCAATAGGATTTGATGTGATCGAAATTATCGAGGTAAATGCGCGCTATAGCATAATTACGCAAATCTTCAATCACGCTCACTTCCGGTACATCCGACATTTCATTGTTTCCGTTACGGAATTTCAGTGGAATAAAGGCGTTAAACCCACCGGTTTTATCCTGCAATTGTCGCAGGCGCTCCATGTGATCCACGCGGTGGGCAAACGTTTCGATGTGGCCATACAACATGGTTGCATTCGACTGCATGCCCAGTTTATGCCATTCTTCGTGAATAGCAAGCCACTCTTCGGCCGAACATTTACCACCCGCTATCTTGTCGCGTATTCCCTGGTCGAAGATCTCGGCGCCGCCACCTGGCATGGAGTCAAGGCCGGCCTCTTTCATGATCTTCATGCCTTCGGCATAGCCCAGTTTTGCTTTTTTGAAAATGTAATGCAACTCCACCGGCGTCAATGCTTTGATGTGAAGCTCAGGCCGGTGTTTCTTGATTTCTTTGAATAGCGTTGTATAAAAATTTAGATCCTGCTTTGGAATCACACCGCCGGTCATATGTACTTCCGTTACTTCCTTGCCGTCGTATTGCTTAATGATATCAAGCATCTGCTCGATGGACAGTTCCCAGCCTTCCGAGCGCTGTTTGATTAGGCGCGAATAGGCACAAAACGAGCAGGTGTACACGCAAATATTGGTAGGTTCCACATGGAAATTACGATTGAAATAAACCAGGTTTCCATTCTTCTTTTCGCGCACAAAATTGGCCAGGGTACCGAGGTAGGAAAGGCTTGCATGCTCGTAGAGATAAACGCCTTCGTCGAACGAAAGGCGCTGCCCGGCAAGCACCTTTGCAGCAATCGTTTGTAGTTCATGGCCAATACGCTCCGACTGGGCAATTACTTCCTGAGGGTTTTCCATAATCATAAGGACAAAGGTATGTAAAACAGCATAATAATAGGCAATTTTTGCCTCATGCACCTTAAAAACACCTGAAAAGCATTTTTGTTAAGCAAAAAAATCCCGCTGCAATGTCGCAGCGGGATTTTCTGGTCTTAAAAAGAAGCGCCTTTCTTATTGTTTGATCATCCTTCCGATTTTCACCGGCTGATCTGCATTCAGCACTTTGAAGATGTAAACACCGTTTGACAGGGCTGCTGTGTTAACAACCGTTTGCTCAGCATTGAGGTTTTGTGAAATAACCAGTTTACCCAAAGCGTCGTAAATCTGTACGCTGCCATTGGA
>DAIUED010000221.1:0-5809 GCA_036845295.1 Bacteroidota bacterium | reverse complement strand
TGAGTGTGTTGAAGTAATTGCGGACTTCGCTCGGCGTTAGTTTTACATCGCCGGTAACTTTCTGCTGCATTTTTTGGGCGAGTAATTGGTTTTTCACGTCGTCGCGCAGTTCTTCTTTGAATACGCTGATGCGCTTGCCATAAAAGGCTTCAAATTTTTCTTCGCTGCCGAGCATACCCACATAATAGTTGATCCGTTTGCTGAGTTCCGCATCCAGTTCTGCATCGGCTACGGTAATACTGTCGCGGTCGGCCTGCGATAGCAATAATTTTTGGAACATCAGGTCTTCGAACACGCGGCACCGCATCTGCGGGGTGATCTCGCTGCCTTTTTCTTTCTCTTGCAAAAGGTTGGTTTCTACCTCCGAAAGCAGGAGCGGATTTTTGCCGATAATGGCTACCACCTTGTCAAGCACCTGCGGTTGTGCGTTGCACACCGATGCAAGGGCAATAAGGATGGCGATGAGTTTAAGTTTCATGGGTACTATGGTTTCTCTTTTCTTTGTTTGACGCGGGTTTTGGAGCCTCACGAAGTTAGTTATAAATTTCCAATTCGCCACTGCTTTTGGCTTTGTCGAAAAAGTCCTTTTTGATGGTATTGATGAGTTTCTGCTTCCGTTGATTAATGAGCATGTTGCGGATATTGTTCTTTTCGAAGTTGAGCGGCGAGAGTGTGTTCTTCGATTTTACATCGAGGATCTTCAGGAAATAGAAACTTGCCACATCCGTGAATTCGAATGTTTTTCCTTGCTGCACCGTGTATTCGGGTACGTCGTTCAATTGTGCCATTTCTTTTTTCAGGTCGTCGAACATCAGCCAGGTATCGTCGTTCATGTAATAGTTATTGGCATACTGGATGCACAGGTTCTTTAGTTGTTCGGCATCTTTGGGGTTAGACGAGTAGCAGAGCTTTTTGAATTTATCGAGATTAGGGATCGATACCGGCGTTTTGATGTAGAGCACTTTGACAATATTACTTTTCAGCAAAAAGTTGTCTGCATTGGCATTGTAGTACGTTTCTATCTCGGCATCGGTAACGTTGGTGTCTAATTTTTCATTGATCAGTTTCTTTTCGAAACGATAGCTCATCAGCTCTTTTTTAAACTCTTCTACCTCTTTGCTGATATCCTGTTCTTCGTCGCTCAAATAATTCAGTGCCTGTTGGTAGAAGGCTTCGCGGTATGCCCATTTGTTGACGTAGCTTTGCAGAAACGCCAGGCTATCGGCACGGCTAAGTCCCGCCGGCACCACGTGTTCCGTTTCTTTATCCGTTAACACAGCCGTATTCATCTTTGCAACAACCTTTCCTTGTGTAGCCGTTGCCGAAGGCTCGCTGCCACAGGATGCCAGTAGCATAACCACTCCGGGCACCAGGAAGCAATAACGGTATAGAAAAGCGGCGGGCATATTGGCTGTATAAACGGAAGAGGCTGTACCATGAACGTGTTACAGCCTCTTACCTGGTATTTTCTTTTTATTTTACGGTATTCAGAACGTCTTCGTTTACTTTCACCGAGTATTTATTTTTCAGGTAGGCCAACCACTCTTTTTCGAGGTAGTTCTGGTAATCGGCAGTGATCATGCCTTTGGCTTCCGGAATGGTTTTCGGTGTTTTACCCATTACTTTATTTATCACCAATACCTGTATCTGTACGCCGTTGTCTCTTTTGATATCGTTAGCTACCACGCCTTCTTTCCAGTTGGCATCTACATCTTTGTTTTCGCCCTTCAGGTAGGTAATGTTTTCAACCGAAACGTTCAGTTGCGATGTTTTATTTACGGTTTCAGTAATTTCTTTTTCGCTTTTCTTTTTCTTGAGAAGGGCGCGTACTTCTTTAACTACTTTTTCATCGGCGCAGTTATAGATGGTTACATCGGCGCGCTCGCCCCACAGGTAATTATTTTTGTTAGCATTGTAAAATTCGCGCAGCCCTGCAGTATCTTTTACGGCTTTGCTCCACACTTTCTGGTCAGTAAGATCAAACAGCAAGATACCGTCGCGGTATTCTTTCAATAGTGCTTTGAATTCAGGATATTTTTGTTCCAGCAGTGAGTCTTCGAACGCAATTATCGCCTCATTGACCATTTGCTTATAGGATTGTTGAAGGAACATGTTATAATCCATTGCAGGACGGGCTGTTTGGTGCGATTCAATGTAGCGCGCCAGGTCGTCGGTGCCGTAAATTACTTGTTTGCTAACGGCTTTGTCCTGCATGCTGGTAAGGCGGAAAATTTCCTTGCGGCCTAGTTTCTGTGCTTTGTTAGCTTCCCATTTTCCTTGATATACCGTGCTGTCGAGCACTTTCAGCAATTCCCTGCGGTTAACCATATTTTCTTTGAAATTGTATTCTTTTTTCAGCTTTTCGATCAGTGAAGTTTGTCCGGCTTGTGTGCGGCTGTCTTTGTTGATCCGTTGTTTCAGATCGCCCTTCATTTCGTCGAAAGACATCAGGCCTTTTTTATCGAGGCGTTTTACGATGTGCCAGCCATATTTGGTTTCAAACGGTTTGCTGTAGTCGCCATTGTTCTGAAGCGCAAAGGCTGCTTTTTCAAATTCGATCGGCATGCGGCTGCTGCCAAACCATTGAAGTTGACCGCCTTTTTCAGCGCTCGGTTTATCGTCGGAATATTGGCGGGCAAGGTCGTCGAATTTAGCACCAGCCTGTAATTTTCCGTAAATTTCATCGATTTTGCTTCTTAGTTCGGCTTTTTCTTTCTCACCGGCATCTTTCGGGAATTTCACCATGATGTGGGCTGTGAGGATCTCACCCTGGCTTGGGCGTTTATCATACACTTTCAGAATATGGTATCCGAAACGGGTGCGGATTGGCATGCCTTCTTCACCTACTTTGGTTGTGTAAGCTGCATTTTCGAAAGGGTAAACCATTTGCAGGGATGTAAAATAGCCCAGGTCGCCGCCATTATCTTTTGCCGAAGGATCTTCGGATGCGCGTTTAGCGGCTGCTTCAAACTTATCGCCGGCGGCATTGGCTGCGGCAGCAAGGCCTTTGATGGCGTCGAGTTTTCTGCGGAACTCCGCGCTATCGGCCGCTGTCGAGTTTTTGTTGAGGCCTGAAGAGCTTTTTTTCAGGATAGCTTCGTATTCTGCGATCTTCGCAGCACTGGGAGCTTTTCCCATGGTCGCATCGCGAATGATTAGGATGCGTGTATAGGCTTCGATGGTATCTTTCGGTAACGCGTCTTCGGCAATACGCACAAGAATGTGAGAGGCTTTCACCTCGGTTTTCATACGCTCGTAGGCCTCGTGCAGCAAAGCATCGGTTACATTTTTATCGGTAAGGTACGGCGACGCGAGTTGGCGACGGTAGCCTGCCAGCTCGGTTTTAAACGTGATATTAGTGTCAAGTCCGTTGGCCTCGGCTTCAAATACTTTCATTTTGAAGGTCGAGAAAAGGTCAACATATTCCTTTACCGATTTGGTTTCCTTGTTGATTTCTTTGCCGCTGTTTTTTTTGTAAACATTCTCAAATTCGCTTTTATAAACCGGTTTGCCGTTTATGGTCATGATTACCGGATCCGTGGAGGCTGTCTGGGCCAGGGCAGCCAGGCTTAAAGTAGAAAGGGCTAACAGTCCTAACGTGCGTTTTTTCATAAAGTAAGTGGTTTTTTGCTGGACAAATTTATCATTTGTTTTAATAGTTTCCTGTTTTCAATTTTTTGATCGGGTAGTGGATCTTAAGTTGTTGGTAAATAGTAACTTATTTTTATTTAAAAACCTCTTCGAGCTTGGCGTCGAGCTCCGGCCCGCGCAGGTTTTTTGCAATGATTTTTCCTTCTTTGTCGAGTAGCAGGTTTTGAGGAATGCTGCTGATGCCGTATAATTTGCCGGCTTCGTTGCCCCAGCCTTTGAGATCGCTCACCTGTGTCCAGGTCAGTTTATCGGCCTGCACAGCCTGCAGCCATTTTTCGCGGTTCTGATCAAACGAAACGCCGAGCACGGTAAAGCCTTTGTCTTTGTACTTATTGAAAGCGTTTACCACGTTCGGGTTTTCGGCACGGCACGGACCACACCAACTGGCCCAGAAATCGACAAGCACATATTTTCCCCTGAGGTCGGTAAGGTTCACCATTTTTCCTTCAGGGTCGGCCTGGGCAAAATTCAGTGCCGGATAGCCAATGGTAGTGCCACGCATTTGCTTCAGTTTTTCCTGTGCCAGCTGCCCGTATTTGGTGTCGAGAATGGATTTATCGAGTTGGCCCACCACGCGTTCCAGTTCTTCGGGCGGCACATTGCTGTTTTGGTAATTGAAATAGATCGCATAGCCACTCACCGCAGATTTGGAATGCGCCTTGATGAAATTATCGAGCGAATTTCTTACTTCCTGTTCCATGGCCTGGTATTCGTTTTGCACAGCATTCATCGTGGTGGCGTCGCCGCGGTTACGGGCTTCGTTGTAGCGGTTTACCATATCCTGCTGCCGCTGGCCAAAGCCCATCATCATGGTGTTATATTCCTGGTAATCGGCCTGGGTTTTCCCACCTTGTACTTTTCCGTAAGGAAGGCTGTCTGCCGAGGCATTTATGGTTGTTTTTCCACCATCCACAAAGAATACCAGGTTGGGTTGTTCGCCTACATTGCGTCCTTTGGTGATCCAATACATATTGGGCTCATTGGTCTTGCCATTGAACATAAATGCACCGTTCTTCACTTTCACACTATCGGTTATATCTTTATTGGCCCATTTGTGATGCAGGTAGGCGTAGTCGCCTTTCACCTGGCGAAGTGTTCCGCTAATGGTGAAATTTACCGGTTTTTGGGCCATTGCAGAAAAAGACAGGCCTACGAGGGCGAATTGGAGGAATTTACTCATGAGATCGACATGTTGTGTTTAACAAACAAATATACTTTTTATTGCCTGCTCTCCAACGTTAAAAAAAGAAAATTTAGGGAAGGATCGGGTAGGGAAGTGGCGCTGTGTGACGAGGCACTGTTTGGGTATTTGGGTGAGTTATTAAAATTTGATTAACATGGCGAGAATTTATTCATAACATCATCTACATTTGTTACAATAATCTGCTCCCCAGAACACATTTAATTTTACGATCACAATGAGCAAGCATGTATTTTTGGCGGTATTGGCCGTCTTGTCGTTTATTGATGCTATGGCACAAATGCCAACGCATCCGTCCATAGAGTCGGTAAAGGCCAGCTATAGGCCTCTTGGCGTGGGATCTACACAGCCTGTTGCGGCTTCGCCCATGGTAAGGGCTCAGGTACAGGTGTTGTTAAAAAATGATTCCCTTGCCAGCGGCATTGTGTTGCGGATGAAAGATAAGCAAACGCAAACACTCCTATATGAGGTTAGATACGATCTTGTTTCTCCGGATTTGGTTACTGATGGAATTGTTTTATTCAGGAAACAGGGGAATAATTTACTGATCACCAATCCGTTTCCTCTTGCCCTGAAGCCCTTTATTTACGAGTTAACCGTTGAAAATGAACAAGCAAAACCGGGTCCAGTATGGATTTCTGTTCAATAATTTATTAGTTACAATGCGTATGAAAATAGTTAAAATACTGAGTTTATTGTTAATTCCGATTGGGATCAATGCGCAATTGGCCTTGCAGGTAGATGCGATTCATGCGGTAGCAGGAGCTACAACGGCTACCGGAAGTATCATGATGTCGGCACAAGGCGGACAGGCCCCTTACACTTACCTCTGCACGCCGGGCGCCTATACAAATACGGTGATTTCAAACTTGCCAATAGGAACGTATTCAATGGCAGTTACAGATGCCAATGCCGATACAGCAAGGTATGTCTGCAGGCTGGGCTATACGGTAGCCT
>DAIUED010000220.1:0-5830 GCA_036845295.1 Bacteroidota bacterium | reverse complement strand
TGCCGTAGCCGAAGGCGGGCAGCAAGCCATTAATGTTATTCTGAGCAAGGAAGAAACCTATGCCGATATTTCGCCGGTGCGCCTCGATCAAAACGGGGTGAGTGCCTTTGTGAGCATCATGCGCGGCTGCGACAACATGTGCAGTTTTTGTGTGGTGCCTTTTACAAGGGGACGTGAACGCAGTCGTGAACCGGAAACCATCGTGCGCGAGGTGAAAGAGGCGTTTGATAAAGGCTATCGCGAGGTGACGCTGTTAGGGCAAAACGTGAATTCTTATTTATGGACGGGCGGCGGCCTCAAAAAAGAGAACCTGACGGACGAGCAAAGGGCACAGGCGACCACGTTTGCCCAACTTCTGGAAATGGTGGCCTTGGTGCATCCCGATATGCGGGTACGTTATTCGACCTCGCATCCCAAAGACATGGGCGATGATGTGCTACACATGATGGCGAAGTACGATAATATCTGCAAATACATTCATCTACCGGTACAAAGTGGTAACAGTGCCTTGCTCGAAAAAATGAACCGTGGCTATACCCGCGAGTGGTACCTCGATCGCATTGCTGCTATTCGCCGCATTATGCCGGAAGCAGCCATCAGTGCTGATATCATTGCCGGGTTTTGTGGCGAAACAGAAGAGCAACACCAGGATACATTGTCGCTGATGGACGCCGTGCAGTACGAATTTGCGTACATGTTTGCCTACAGTGAGCGCCCTAAAACACTGGCCGAACGGAAATTTGAAGACGACGTGCCCGAAGATGTAAAAGGACGTCGCCTGACTGAAATTGTGGACAGGCAGCGCAAGCACAGCGAGATTCGCACCCGGCAGGGTGTAGGTAAAGTACATCGCGTGCTGGTAGAAAACGTTTCTAAAAAATCGACGGAGATGATGAGTGGACGCAATTCGCAAAACACTGTTGTGGTGTTTCCGAAAGGAGAACTTAAACCGGGCGACTACGTAAATGTGCTTGCGACCAGCTGTACCAGCGGTACACTCATTGGTCATTGTGTATAGGAGAGTGCCGGCGGCAGCCCGCAAAAAAAGATTATTAACTAAATTAATGAGGTGGGAGCGTTTTTTTAATTCCTTATTCACCGGAACTATAGAATTGCTTCTTGTGCCTCATCTTATCAACTTAGCATGCAACTCAACGACATTAAACAACGTTTCGGCATTATCGGCAACAGTCCGGCCCTGGAACGTGCGATTGATATTGCCAACCAGGTGGCACCAACAGATCTTAACGTATTAATCAACGGCGAAAGTGGAACCGGTAAAGAAGTATTTCCACAGATCATTCACCAGAACAGTGCCCGCAAACACGGGCAGTACATTGCCGTAAACTGCGGCGCAATTCCGGAAGGTACCATTGATAGCGAACTGTTTGGCCACGAAAAAGGATCGTTTACAGGGGCTAACGAAGCGCGCAAAGGATACTTTGAAGTTGCTGATGGCGGCACTATTTTTTTGGATGAAGTAGGCGAGCTACCGCTTACCACGCAGGCACGTTTACTGCGGGTACTCGAAACAGGCGAGTACATCCGCGTAGGGAGCAGCAAAGTGCAAAAAACAAATGTGCGTGTGGTAGCTGCCACCAACATTAATTTTGCTGCCGCTATCGAAAAAGGGAAATTCAGGGAAGATCTTTACTATCGCCTTAACACGGTTCCGATTTTGTTGCCGCCTTTGCGCGAACGCCGGGAAGATATACACTTGCTTTTCAGGAAATTTGCCAGCGATTTTGCTGCCAAATACCGCATGCCGGCCGTGAAGCTGAACACCGAAGCACAACAGGCGTTGGTAAATTACTATTGGCCCGGAAATATCCGGCAGCTTAAGAATATTACGGAGCAGATCTCGATCATTGAAAAAGAACGCGACATCAGCCTGGAAACTTTGCTGAATTACCTGCCCGACTACAATACCAACAAATTGCCTGCTTTGGTGGGAACACCTGTTTCGGGTTCAGGAAGCACTACCGACATGAACGAACGCGACCTGCTTTACAAGGTCTTGTTTGAAATGAAAAAAGATCTGAACGATCTCAAAAAGGTGGTACACAACATCGTTAACGGCGGAGGAAGCGTGAGCAGCATGCCGCATGACGATCTGCAAACGATTAACCGGCTTTACCATTCGGGCGATAACTACCCGGTAGTGAGCGGTAACGATGTAAAAGTGCATAACCCGATCATTGTAAAAGATAATGCCGATGGATTCAATCAGCCGATTGTAGTGGAAGAGTCGCTATCGTTGCAGGATAAAGAAATTGATATGATACGCAAAGCCCTGAAAAAACACAAAGGAAAAAGGAAATATGCCGCCCAGGAATTGGGTATCAGCGAGCGCACGCTGTATCGTAAAATCAACGAATACCATATTGAAGAGTAAGTTTTTCATAGCCACCTTGTTTTGTGTTTTTGCAGGGATAGCCCATGCGCAATTCCTTGATAAAAACTATTACCTGGTGGATTCACTGGTAGCGGACGAAATCAGTCAGGGCGACCGGCTGTTTCTGGATAGCATGATCCGGAACATCAGGCTTGCCAAGGCCGATACGACCAAAATAAAGTTACTGGGCGACCTTGTTGAAAATTCGCAGGATGACGGCATCTGGACAAAATACAACCGCCTGCTGAATAGAACCGCGAAAGCAAAACTGAAGGAACTTAAGGATACCACTGGGCGGACCTACTACCTTTACAGAAGCGCGGAAGCACTTTCTATTAACGATTTTGGCTATTATTTTTTCAATTACACCACCCGCTACGATCTTGCGCTGAAATATTACCTGGAAAGTATGGTAATCAATGAGCAGGTGAAAAATTACCAGGCGCTCGTTCCCAATTACTCCAATATTGGGAATATTTTTCAAAACCGCGGCGATTTGCACAAAGCGCTCATTTATTTTCAGAAAGCGCTGGCGCTCGAAGGCAAGGACGTTGAGAGCAGGGTATTTCTTGCGCCTCTCAACAACATTGTGCAGGTATATTTTTATCTCGGCGATACGGCAAAGTCGATTGAAACCCTGAAACGGGCATTTCGCATCAGCCAAAAAACAAACGACAATGTCATAAAGGGAAGCCTGCTTCATAACATCGGCTCACTGGCATTTTATCAAAACGATCCAACGGGTAAGCAAACCCTGCTGAAAGCGCTGGCTCTAAGGAAGGAGATCGGAGATAAAAAAGGAATACTGCAAACCAGCCTCATGTTGTCAGGGATCGAGATCAGAAACAAAAACCTTGCGCTGAGCAAAAAATACCTCGACGATGCTGCTCAACTTGTTGTCAACTTTCCGGAGTCGAATGTCGAAGCGCTATACTGCTTGCATTTGGGACAATACTATGCCGAAATTAAAAAGACAGAGTTAGCAATTTCTAGTCTTGAAAAGTCGGTTCGCTTCTTTGAAAAGAATGACGATAAAGCGGATCTGCAAAAAGCCTTACTTAGTTTGCATGAAATGTATGCAACAAATCCGGCGAAGTATGCTATACGCGCCATGAAGGTTTACGAACTTGAAAAGGCCATTGGCGTTAGTTTGGATAAAACCAAGGCGCAAAAATTATTGTTGAAGCAGAAATATGAAGAGGATATCAAAGTAAACGAAGCTAAGTTTAAGCTGGAGCAACAATTGCGTGATCAGAAGAACAAGGCCGATAAACAGCAGCAGCAAATGGTGCTTCTTATGGTAAGTCTGGTACTATTTGTACTGGTTGTGATCCTTATCATCATTTTCAGGGCTTTGAAACTCAATAAAGCTAAGAACAAGATCATTTCCGATCAGAAGGCAGAAGTGGAGAAACAAAAAATCTTGATAGAGGAGAAGCATAAAGACATCACTGATAGTATCACCTACGCGCATCGCATTCAGTCGTCGCTGATCCCAACCTCAGAGCAAATACAGCGGCAATATGCTGAGGTAGAAATACTGTTCAAGCCCAAGGACATTGTAAGCGGCGATTTTTACTGGTATGCCAAAAATGGCAACCGGCACATACTTGCGCTGGCCGATTGTACCGGGCATGGCGTGCCTGGCGCGTTTATGAGTATCATCGGAATTAATTGCCTCAATACACTCGTCGAGGAAAAACGCATGGTTCGGCCCGATGAGATGTTGAATGACCTGAAAAAAGGGATCGTAAAAAGTTTGAATTCGGATGCGTCGCAAAGTGATAAGAAAGACGGCATGGATATGGCGCTTATTTCATTCGACAATCGCCATCTGAGTTTTTCGGGCGCTAACCAATCGGTCCATATCCTCCGGAACGGAGACCTTATACAGCTAAGAGGTGATAGGCAAGCGGTAGGATTAACCGAAAAAGACGAAAAATTTTCGGTATATGAGTATGAGCTGATGCCTGGAGACCGTATTGTGATGTATAGTGACGGGATCGTAGATCAGTTTGGCGGAGAAAATGGGAAAAAACTGAAAGCCAAAGTGTTTAAGAGTTGGCTCACAGATACCTTCCGGTTGCCGCTTGCGCAACAGATCCGCGAAATTGAAGCGAGATTGCTTGAGTATATGAAAGGCTTTGAGCAAACCGACGATATCACACTGGTGATCATCGGCGTTTAGCGTTGATTTTTTAAGTTAAGCAAGGATAACAAATTTTAAGAACCACACTACCTGTATAAATATTACATTTGGCTCATGAACATCCTCATTAAATCCAGTCTGGTGGTCGCATTGTCTGCTATTGCGCTCCTGTCGTGCCACGGAACAAAAAAAAGTAGCACCACACAAGCCAGTGAGGCTGCCCAGGCACCTGCTCCTGTGGTAGCGCCTTCGGCTACGGTTGCGGCTTTGCCAGTGCGTAACGGAATCATTCCGGGCGATATGGAATTGCAAGCTATTCAAGCCAAGTATCCCGGAACTACCGCACAAAACTTGGCCAACGGCCACGAATTGTACATTGGCACTTGTACCGACTGCCATCGCAAAAAGAATATTTTTGCTTATAGTGAGAGCCGTTGGAAAGATATTATCACCGATATGGCTGCCCGCTCCAAGCTCAATGCTCAACAAACCGACGATCTGTATAAATACGTTTTGTCGATGAAGGCCACACAAAACGCCTACGCCCGCTAACAGACCTGTTCCTGAACCGCTCCGGCGGCATGTCCTCTTTTTCTGAACATCACTTTCCCCCTGATTTTATGAACGAGGCCCTTTTACATACCATCTGGAAATACCGATTACTCGGCAGGCAGGATTTTACTGGTACCCGCGGCGAACAGATCCGCGTGATTTCTGCCGGTGAGCACAACAACGATTCGGGGCCTGATTTTTTCAATGCCAAAATAAGCATCAATCAGTTGCTGCTGGCCGGAAATGTCGAAATTCATGTGCGAACGTCCGACTGGCTCCGGCATCAACATCAAAACAACAAGGCATATAATAACCTTGTATTGCACGTGGTTTACGAACACGATACAGTGTTATCGCAAAACAACGAATTCAATGTGTCGGTGTTGGAGTTAAAGCCATTCATCAGCCCGACGCTGATAGAAACGTATCTCTCACTTGAAAGCTCCAAACAATCCATTGCCTGCGGCAAGTCCATTGCCAGTTTCGAATCGTTTCGTTGGATTGCCTGGCTGGATCGCCTGGCAGTGAATCGGCTCGAACAAAAAGCGGCTTACATTTCCCACTTGTTTGAATACAATGCAAACGACTTTAGTGAAACCTTGTACATACTGTTGGCGCGTAATTTCGGGTTCAAGATCAATCATGATGCGTTTGAGCTTCTGGCAAAGTCCTTACCCTATCGCCTGCTAAAAACCTATGCAGATAACGAGCTGAGGTTAGAAGCACTTCTGTTC
>DAIUED010000219.1:0-5832 GCA_036845295.1 Bacteroidota bacterium | reverse complement strand
ATGCTCGTCGCCATCGGGTACCACACGCAGGCTCATGATGCGTACATTATCGGCCACTCCATCCATGCCGATGCCATTTTTCCTTTCGGCAGCAATGATCCCAGCTACGTGCGTGCCGTGAAATGCGCCCGGGCCTTTGCAATCGGCATTGCCATAATAGCGTTCGTTGATATCGTTATAATTATCGCCTACAATTTTACGCGTATCGAGGTTCACGTCCAGGCGGCTTCCGTCCATGGTTTTAAGTGCTTCGTCCAACTGGTGCACGAGCTCCTCAGGCTCCATACCGTTGGCAGCCTGTGCCAGTGCTATGGCTTTTCCCTGCTTGTCTTTCTGTTCCTTGGCATCAAACCCTTTCAGGTCGGCAGCCGTTACTTTTTCAATGCCTTTTTCCTTTTTTATTTTTTCGATAACGCCTTCAACGGCGTCGCGGATAAATTTATACTGGTTAGCTGTCGCTTCAGCCTGAGCAACCTCTTTATCGTAGTCTGCCTTTACAACCTGGTAAAACTTAAATTCCTTTTTTTCGTCTTTTGTTGTCAGATCGGCTTCTGTTTTACCGGCGTATTTTGCGTTCAGGTCTTTATATACACGCGTCAACTCCAGGTTGTCTTTCTCGATGTTTGTACCGTCTTTATTGCCAAGAAAATTCCAGCCATGGATGTCGTCGATGTAGCCATTCTTGTCGTCGTCGATCCCGTTGCCCGGAATTTCTCCCGGATTGGTCCACATCACGCCTTTCAAATCTTCATGCAGATAATCTACCCCGCTGTCGAGCACCGCCACGACTACAGTCGTCGATTTTTTGCCTTTCAGAAGTTCTTCGTAAGTCCTTTCTGTACTTACACCGTTCACACCATCTTTGGTGGCATCCAGGTTGAACCAATTATCGGGGCGTTTGGTCTGGGCTTGGCTCATAAGCGCGAAGCAAAGGGCGGCGGCAAGGGTGATTTTTTTCATATATCAGGTTTATTGTTGATTTGTTAATTACCACATCGGATGCGGAGTTATATAACACCAAGTTAAGTTATTATTTCCTACCCAAATTGTTAATTTTTGCAGATTGGCTCAAACAAGGATGAAAGGTTAATTACTCATTTGAGAAATGCCCTGGATGAGATCATGCTTGGTAATGATATGGACACTTCCGCCCAAATCGGTCATTAACACGGCATTGTTCTCTTTATTGATCAGTTTAGAGATTTCTTCCATGGGTGCATGCTCGCTTACCATCGGGAATGGCGGCTGCATGAGTTCACTTACCTGTTTGCTTTTTAGCGACGGATCGGCAAACAATTTGGCAAACAACACGCTGTCGTTAAGCGATCCTACAAAATCAGCTCCTTTTTTTACAGGCATTTGAGAAATACCTTATTTATTCATCATTCCCAGTGCGTCAGCAATCGAAGCATCCGCCTCCACGGTCAGTAATTTTTGGTTTTTATGCGATGCGATCAGGTCAATGGCTTTCGGCTTTTTAATTTCCAGGAAACCGCGGTCGCGCATCCAGTCGTCGTTAAACATTTTGCCGAGGTAACGCGTGCCATGATCGTGGAAAATTACCACCACCACATCACCGCCTTTGAACATGTCTTTCATTTGCAACAGGCCCGCCATGGCAGATCCGGCGCTATTACCTGCAAAAATACCTTCCTCGCGGGGGATTCGCCTTGTCATGATTGCCGCGTCCTTATCGGTTACTTTTTCAAAATGATCAATCACATTAAAATCAACGTTCTCAGGCAAAAAGTCTTCCCCGATGCCTTCGGTGATGTAAGGGTAAATTTCATTCTTATCAAAAATGCCCGTTTCCTTGTATTTCTTAAAAACAGAACCATAAGTGTCAATGCCCAATACTTTGATATTCGGGTTCTTTTCTTTCAGGTAACGGCCTGTTCCGCAAATTGTTCCGCCGGTTCCAACACCCACTACCAGGTGGGTAATTTTCCCTTCGGTCTGCTCCCAGATTTCGGGTCCTGTTTGTTCATAATGGGCCGCGGAGTTCGACAGGTTGTCATACTGGTTTGGCTTCCAGGCATTCGGAATCTCTTTCACCAGGCGCGAAGAAACGGAATAGTAGGATTTAGGATCTTCAGGATCAACGTCGGTAGGACATACGATCACATCAGCGCCAAATGCCCGCAGGGCATCTACTTTCTCTTTGCTTTGCTTATCAGTAGTGGTGAAAATGCATTTATAGCCTTTGATGATAGAGGCAATGGCTAAACCCATGCCTGTGTTTCCGCTGGTTCCTTCGATGATGGTGCCACCTGGTTTCAGGCGGCCGTCTTTTTCAGCATCTTCAATCATTTTCAGAGCCATCCGGTCTTTAATAGAATTTCCAGGGTTGGTGGTTTCTATTTTTGCCAATACAGTGCACGGCAGGTTTTTGGTAATAGAATTGATTTGAACGAGGGGCGTATTGCCGATGGTTTCGAGAATGTTCTTGCTGATTTTCTGATACATGTTTATGCGGATAGATTAGTGTGGTAAAAATAAAAAAACAGGCTGTATTATCGTAAGCCTGTTTTTAAAATGTTGGTAACTCTGCTTATTCCTGCAAGGGTTTGGGCAGGTTTATTACGCTGTTTTCAAGGCATTGAGGATATTATTCTCCACACGCGCAGCAATGTCTCCTGACGGGTGTTTTACAAATTTATCGCCGGTTACTTTTTCATACAGTTCGATGTAGCGCTCGGAGATTTCGTTTATCCAGGCATCGCTCATCTCAGGCACAGACTGGCCTTCTTTTCCCTGGAAGCCATTTTCGATGAGCCAGCGACGCACAAACTCCTTACTCAATTGTTTCTGTTCTTCTCCTTTCTGTTGGCGCTCTTCATAGCCTTCCAGGTAAAAATAGCGCGACGAGTCGGGCGTATGGATTTCGTCCATGAGTGTTACTTCGCCGTTGTACAATCCAAACTCATATTTGGTATCTACGAGTATCAAACCCATTTGCCGGGCAATTTCCTGCCCACGGGCATATAGTTTCCGGGTATAGTCCTCCAGCTGTACATAATATTTTTCTTCCACAATACCTTTTTTCAGGATCTCCTCGCGGCTAATGTCTTCGTCGTGTCCTTCCGATGCTTTGGTTGTAGGCGTAATAATTGGCTCCGGCAGCCTGTCGTTTTCTTTGAGACCTTCGGGCAGCGTTACGCCGCAAAGAGTGCGCAAGCCGCTGTTATACGTTCTGGCAGCATGGCCGGCAAGGTAACCCCTGATAACCATTTCCACTTTAAACGGCTCACACATTTTGCCGATACTCACTACCGGGTCGGGTACAGCGGTGATCCAATTGGGTACAATATCTTTGGTAGCTTCCAGGAATTTGGAGGCAATTTGGTTCAATACCTGGCCTTTATAAGGGATGCCTTTGGGCAACACCACATCGAAAGCGCTGATGCGGTCGCTTGCTACCATCACCAGTAGTTTGTTTCCGATCGTATAAACGTCCCTGACCTTGCCTTTGTAAAAAGCAGTTTGTCCGGGTAAATCAAAATTGGTAGCGGTAAGAGCTTGCATAATGGCGTTTTTTGAGCAGCAAATATAAAAAAAACTTATTTGCTTAGTGCCGGGTCTATTTGCAGGACTTCGGCCGTTGTTTCTTCTGCTGGGGTTTCAGCGCCTTTAGCCAGGAACTTTTCATAATCGATCCTGGTGTAATAATAGAGCCACATAAATGCCATGAAACCGCCAAAAGTATAATTTCCCTGGCGTGCCAGTTGTAACAAAATAATCACCAGCACGGCGTTTGAAATAAGCCAGTGGTAATCCGCCTCGGGATGTTCGGGATCTTTGCGCACGTAATTGTTGCGTATAAACAGGAACAGAAAAATGATCCCGAACAAGCCGGTCTCGGATACCGTCCGCAGCAACATCGAATTGGCATCGGCAACGTTATTATCGTATTCGCCCCCAAGCAGGTAGCTCAAATCGTATTTCGAAAAAATGAACTGGTGCGAGCCCAGACCCGTTCCAAAAAGCGGATTTTCATAGAAATTATTCTTGGCAATAATGTAGTTGTTGTACTGCACAAAACTCGAGCCGTGAATGGTTTTTAAAAGGCGTCGCTTTCGCATCAGCTGTACCATGGCTCCTCCGCGATCATCTCTTTTTGCTTCCTGCTCCAGCACTCCTTCTATATACAAAGCGTTTACTCCGTCGATACGGGTTTTAAACTCTTTTACGTTGTTATACAGCGCATAGAAAATGACGACCGTTAGCGGAATTGCAAAGGCAATGTAACGCACAACGCCAAAGTTGATCAATAGTAAAATAACGATGAAAAACACACCGAGATAAGCTACCGACGAGGTGGAAAATAAATACGTAAAAGCAATGGCCAGGCATTGAAGCCGTGTTATAAAATAGGTTTTATTAAATACCAGGTTATAACAGGCGATGAAAAATGCCGGGCCAAGTGTGGCGCCTACGTATGAAGGCTCGCAGAAAATGCTGTTGATGCGAATACCGAGGCCTCCCGGTGTTACGCCCCATTTATTGAAGCCAAACAGGATCCTGAAATCATAACCGGGTTTAAATCCTATTTTGTATGAAATGAGCTGTATGATGCCTATAACCGCCGCAATGTAGGCCCAATACATGTATATTTCGAAAAAACGGACCACGTTGTGCTCGTAATATTCAAATACATAATAAAAGAAAAGAGCGCCCACAAAGAGGTTGGCGTATATTTTAATAAAGAACGAAAATGTATTGTTGCCAAAAAAGACGTTAATGATACCAAATGCCAGCAAGGGCAGAAACAGGTAGAGTAACTGGGTAGGGAAGCGGTATTTGAAAATAAACGAGATCAGCAGCAGGATCAACCCGATGTAAGAAATGTAAAACTCAAAGGGAACTTTAAACAGTACAATGGAACTGATAAAAATGACAGAAAATATAGCAATATCCGTGAGCTTACTCAGCATGTTCTACCGCATGAAGATAATAAGAATATCCCAAAGATGGCACGTCCTTCACATTTAACGCATGGCATTCATCAGCTTGTCGAAAATGCTGTCCCAGTTAAAGACGGTCTGCATCCGCAATAGCGACTCACGCTTTTTGTCGTCAAGGCGAGCATCTTCGCGCATGGCTTCGCGCAATACACGAACGAGCGCATCCGTATCGCCAGGCTTAATCAGCCAGCCATTGCGCGCATCTACCATGGCTGCCACCGCGCCCACATCTGTGGCAATTACAGCCAGGCCGTTAGCCATTGCCTCCAGGATCACGTTCGGAAAGCCTTCGCTCCAACTCGGGCACACCAAAACATCCGACCGGCGCAGAATCTTTTTTATATCGTTAAAGTCGCGGATTTCGCCGTGGTATGTTACTGTTGGAGCTGAAATCTGAAACACTTCAGGGATAGGACCGATGAAATGGAAATGGAATGCCTGTGTATCGGCCAAAAGCCGCCGAATCGCTTCATTCAACTCCGGTACACCTTTTCTGCGCTCGAACCGTCCCATGAATACAAACGTTACGGGTGTGGATGTGTCTCCGGCCGCTGTTGACGAAATCATTTCTCGCTCGGTACCCGATGGAATTTCAACTATTTTTTGCGGGTCAACACCAATCGTTTGGATGATCGCTGTTACCTTTCCGCCATACGAGAACACGCGATCGGCCCTGAGACTGAGGCGCTTGACAAAAGGCCTGAGCAGATAGTGCTGAAGCCTTGTTTTAAAATCGGGCGGGATCTGAAACATTTCATACCCATGAAACTTCACACCTATAGGCGCACAGTTGAGGCGGCCTTTGAATTTCTCATTGATCAGCTTCCAGCCGGTAAATCCTTTGGTGTAAATAAAATCGTATTGATCT
>DAIUED010000218.1:0-5843 GCA_036845295.1 Bacteroidota bacterium | reverse complement strand
TAGCCCGAAAAAAAGATAAAAGGACGCGAGTGTAAGCAACAAGAACAGAGAATACACGCGGCTATCGTGCGCATACCAGATCTGCATGGTAGAAAAGGTGAACAACAGACTGGCTGTAACTGCCACCCGACGGCTAAAAAAATCGCGTCCAATGAGATACAAAAACACAACGGAAGCGCTGCTGAACAGCATGGGAAGAAACCGCACCGATAGCTCCGATATGCCAAAAACCTTGATCCATCCGTGCAGCATCAGTTCGAACAACGGAGGATTATTGTAGAGCTTCAGATAGGCGATCAGCTGGGCCGGCTCAAATTGAGCATGGTAAACACTAAAAGGCTCATCATGGCAGAGAGGCTCCGCTCCAAGATAAATGCTTTTGATGATCACATTCAACAAGAACAGGATAACCAGAATATTATAGTCCTTGATCGGCTTCATCCGCTATTTACATAAAACCCGGCAGCATGCCGCTTGCCACGGATTTCATTTCATGGTCATTCAGTTCAGATGCCTTGAAAATGGCCTTGTTGATCGTAACAGTAAGCTGCTCTTCCAGTTCCTCCCGGTCGCCATGTTGCAAAGAAGGCGCAATGCTCAGGCTCCTGATCTCGCGGTTGCCTGTAATCGATATTTTGATATCGCCGCCGGCACCTTCCACATCAATAACGATGTTATCCAATTTCTGCTTGATTTCATCGGCTTTCTGTTTCATCTCGTTCAGTTTGCCCATCATGTCTCCTAAATTTCCAAGCATGGTTTCGTTGTTTTAGTTGAAAAGGTTGGTGATGTTTCCCAATAGTCCACTACCGGCGCCATTGCCAAGTGAGCTGACAATATCTTTGAGGTCAAAACTGTTATCGGCAGGATCGTTGGTTTTATGAATGAACTGTTCCATGACTTTTGGTAACAACGTTGATACGACCTGGCTGGCTTGCGCCTGATCGATGCCGATCTTTTGCATCAGGTCGCCTGCGGCATTGCTTTGAATCATGGCTGTTATACCAGAGGCATTTACCTGGTTACCTTTGAAGAGATCAAGCACGCTGTCGAGCTTTCCGGCCGCCACCTGTGTCTTGAGGGTGTCAACAATAGAATGTGTAGCGCTTTGGATAGCAGCGTCGTTTTTTTCGTTCGGGATAGCCGGATTGTCAATAATGGCATCTCCGGCGTGTTCTTTTACGAGGTTCAATAAATTATCAAGCATGTTATTTATATTTATAACACGAATATATTATATTCTGCGTTACGCTATCATAAAACCACGCAAACACCTGCTATTTTAATATCCTGAATTCGTTGGGGAGGTAATTGTTAAGGCGGTTGCCGAGGTTTTTGATCCAGCCAAGACCGTAACCATCGAATGTCATCAGATTCCAGCCCTTTTCCCCGCCGATGGTTTGGAGTTCTTTCTTCATGAAACGGAGTGCCTCTTCATCCGTGCAGGCGACATGTTGCACCTCGGGCGAACGGTGAATGCTCCAGGCGAGATCCTGATGTGGGATCACATCGTTCCTAACCATGCTGCCAATATTGGTTCCCAGTTTTTTGAGGTACAATTGCGGATAGCGGTTTGCAAACTGCAAGGCCATCGCATTGGTAGCCAGGTAATCGTCTTTGAACTTCACCATTTCGAGGGCCTCTATATTTTCGAGCCATGGCCGGAACAAGTCTTTTTCCTTGGGCTTCAGTACTGTGAGGTGTTCGTGCCTGTTTTTGCGCGAAGCGCCCGCTCCTTCGTCCTGGCCCGGCTTGCGGAAGACCGCACAGAAAAAACCTTCCGAGCGCACACGGTCAGGATAAAACCGGTAGCCATACGCACGTTGCTCATCGCTTCGCGTTTCCACAATTTGCCAATCGACTTGCAAGGGCACCTGCAGACTTTCCAAACCGTATTCACGAACGAGCCAATCGGCAATGAATTCATTTTCCGACACTGAGTAGGAACAGGTAGAATATACCAAAACACCTCCCGGCTTCAGACCAATAAGGACTTCGGCCAAAATGCGCTTTTGCCGCTGCGAACATAAGTTAACATTGTCCAGGCTCCACTCTTCTACCGCGTCGTGTTGCTTCCGGAATAAGCCCGAGCCACTGCATGGTGCATCCACCAGAATAAGATCGAACACCTCCTCCACGCCCGCAAATGCCGAGGGATCATTATTGGTAACGATTACATTTGCTGTTCCCCATTTAGCAAGGTTCTGTGCCAGCACCTCAGCCCTGGGCTTCACCACCTCGTTGGCTACAAGCAGGCTTCCGGCGCTAAGAAGTGAATTGAGCAGGGTGCTTTTTCCTCCCGGAGACGCACATACATCAAAAACGGTGAGGTCACGGTTAAGATCCACTGCCGACCGAACGGCGTGTTCTATAAACATGGAGCCTGCTTCCTGCACGTAGTAGCAACCTGCCTGGAATAACATATCATGCGTAAAGGCTGGGCGTTCGGCCAAATAGAAGCCATGGCGGCTCCAGGGAACGGGATCCTGCAAATCGTATGGCAGAATAACAGGCTTAAACGGATTGAGGCGAATGCTCACTGGTGAGCTATGAGCATGCGCTTCCACAAATGCCGCTTCATCGAATCCGGGACACGATGCCAGGGATTGCAAAAATATATCGGGCAGATGGGTCATGCTACGCTTTCAAATGTAATTATTTATTTACTTTTGATGGTGCGCGAACCAAAAGAAAAGCCCAAGATTACCGATCCGCAGCTGGCGCTGGTCAAGCTCCAAAGCTGGTGTGCCTACCAGGAACGCTCACAACAAGAGGTTCGCGACAAACTATACGAACTGGGGCTTTGGCAGGAAGCGGTGGAAAATATCATTGCCAGGCTCATCGAAGATAATTTTCTGAACGAAGAACGTTTTGCCATCGCTTTTGCCCACGGGAAGTTCGCAATCAAAAAATGGGGAAGAATTAAGATACGCCAAGAACTAAAGCAGAAGCGGGTGAGCGATTACTGCCTGAAAAAAGCGCTTGCTCAAATTGATGAGCAGGAATACCTCAACACCTTAAAAAAGCTCCTTGAGGTAAAACGCCGCAGCCTCACCGAAAAAAATCCTTACAAACTTAAGTACAAACTCGTGAGCTATGCCCTTTCCAAAGGCTATGAAAAAGACCTTGTATTTGACGTGCTGGGAGAAGACGAGCACGAAAGCTACGAAAGCATGGGCGCCTAACCCGCCGTTCATTAAATTTCCCGTTGAACTGTACTCTCGTTTATAACCAACGCTGCACGGCTGTTGGGTTGTCTTTGGGACTGGTGTTAAACATAATCTTTGCCTGCGGCGCATGGCTGTGTACCACATTTATCAATTGTTCGAAGAGCAAAAAATTGCTTTCTGCCACGCGGATACCTGCCCCGATAATGACACCATCGTAGTTTCGTTCTGCGAGGCGGGCCTGAACCGTCTGCGCCGCAGTGGCTCCTAAATCAACCCAACATTTGGTAACATCATAACCCAATGTTTTTAGCTCATCAAGTGCCGCTTTGGTGCCTGCTTCTATTTTCTCTGCACTAATGCCTGGCATGGCAGCAAAATCGGGCGCCGAAAAATCCAGCAACAGCGGATCGATACCTATCAGAAGAATAACCGGTTGTTTTTTCATTGTCTAAATCATTTATGTTATCAAATCAATACGTGTTTTCGTTTTATACAAGGCGTGAGCTAAACAAAAAGTTCGCTGGCGATACGATCCGCCAGTAGCTTGCCTTTTTCCGTCAGCACATAGCATTCGCCTTTCAAGGCCATGCTGCCGTTGGTGATCAATGCCTGGCTTTCGTGCAAAAAGTGCTTTACCAGTTCTCCGTCAAAAGTACGCTTTAGGTAAGTAATATCCACACCCCACATGGTTCGCAACGCAATAAGCATGTACTCGTTAAAGCGTTCGGCTTCCGTAAGTTCTTCCCGCTGGTAAAAGCCTTCGCCTTCAGCTATCTGTTTAATGTAAGTGTTGTTATTTGGCAGGTTCCATTGCCGCGAGACGCCATCGAAGGAGTGTGCCGAAGGCCCCAAACCTAAATAGTGTTCGCCTTTCCAGTAATTGGAATTATGAATACTAAAAAAACCCTCTTTCGCAAAATTAGAAATTTCGTAATGGATAAACCCATGCTTTTCCAGCCGATCCGACATTTCCATAAACATCTCCGCGCTCTGTTCATCGTCGATAGCGGCTTCCTTTTGATGCCGGAAATCGTGTCCTAAGCGTGTTTTTTCCTCGATCGTGAGGTTGTAACTCGACAGGTGCGGCACACCAAGCGCAACTGCTTTATCAAGCGTGGCCTTCCAGCTACGCAGGCTAGAGAATTTGGAACCGTAGATAAGATCGATGGTAATGTTATCGAAGCCCTTGTCCTGTGCGCGCTTCACACTGGCTTCGCTTTGTTCGGCCGTGTGGGCACGGTTCATCCAGCGTAACTCTTCCTCATTGAAACTTTGCAGGCCTATGCTCAAACGGTTTATTTCCAGCCGTTTCAATTCTTTCAGTTTTTCTACCGACAAATCGTCTGGATTGCACTCGAAGGTGATCTCTGCGTCGCGCGATACATCAAACAACTTGTAGATTTTTTCGAGAAGCCGAAATGTGTCTTTCTCCGGCAATAAGCTAGGGGTACCGCCTCCGAAATAAATGGTTTGGATGCGTTTATCAGACAGGTAGTTGCGGCGCAGGTCGAACTCCGCCAACAAAGCCTCCACCAATGCCTCTTTGCTGCGCAGCGATGTTGAAAAATGAAAATCGCAGTAGTTGCAGGCCTGTTTGCAATAAGGGATATGTAAATAGATGCCGCTCACTGAACGAATTTCACCGGAATCGAAAAATACGATGAGAGTTCCACGATCAGGTTACGGATATGGCGGTACGATTCGGCCTCATCGTACGTCGCTTTCAGCTTTTCGGTATATTGTTTACGCTGGTTGGTAATATACTGGGCCGCGAAATAATACGCATCGATCGTCAGGTCGTTTTCACGGATCACAATTTGCTCTGCTGTGATTTTTTTATACCGTTTGTAAGTGGAGATTACCTTGTCGTATTCGCGAAGGCTGAAATAGCCCATGATGAGCGCCACGAAGATACCATCGAGAAACTTTTGAAACGGGATCTGCTGATAGGAAACAAGTGTGTCCTCAAGGATCTTAATGGATTTAAGTTTGTCTTTTTCATCGCCAGTAAGCAAAATGGCCGAATAAAAACAACGCACATTAATGAATTTGATGATATGCCCCTCCTCCCAAATATCTTTAGCAAGAATATCCTCAAGTTTAAGTTTCAGGAAAGCAGCGCTTTCTTTCACCTCTTTGGGTAGTTTTTGTTCGTAATCGTCCCGAAACACAAAACCGTAAGCACTCATGTAGTGGCTTACCTGTACGGAAATGGAAAACAACTCGGGGATATTGATGTAGCTTTTCCAATATTTGAGAAAGGTGCTGCTGCTGTTCATTTTTTTTACTTCAGCAAGCATGGCTTCCGTATCGGTGGCGTTCATCTTGTGTTGCAAACGCTGGCCGAGTATCTTAAAATAAATATCATCCAGGTAATGGTAGCATACAAACGAATTGTTCAGGAAATCTTTTTCGAGCATGTCGAGTTCCTGTTCTGTTTCCTTTTTAAAAAAATCAGGGTGTGCTAAAAAGCTAAGTTCATAGTACTTTCCGAAACGCGCCAGTATGCTGATCGAGTTCGACGGATGGTTGATATACTTATCGAAAAAAGCCAGGTCTTTGTTGAGCTGAGACTTGGAAATATTCTCTTTTCCCTTGAAAAACAGATGCTCACGCAGGTAAACGTAAAGAGAGTTCTTTTGCTGCTCAAGCGCGAGGTACTCGTAAACCTTG
>DAIUED010000217.1:0-5849 GCA_036845295.1 Bacteroidota bacterium | reverse complement strand
ACGGGATCGTGTCGGGGTGGTCGTATGGCTACGGACAGGTAAAAACATTTGACATTGCCGAAGGGCGTTATTTTCGGGAAGATGAGGCCGAGGGAGGCTATAATGTTGTGATACTGGGAAATACGCTGGCCGAAGGCCTGTTCCCGAACAACGAGTACCCCATCGGTAAAACCATTAAAGTTGCGGGCCGGAACTGCAAAGTAATCGGCGTGTTCAAAAAAGAAGGGGAAAGTATGCTTGGCAACAGCATGGACAACCAGGCTGTGGTGCCTTATAGCTTTGCCCGTTTGTTTATGGATGTGCGTTCGGAAAGCAGCGATCCGTTTATTGCTGTAAAAGCCCGCGAAGGCGTGAGCAACGCCCAGCTTAAAGACGAGCTTACCGGCCTCATGCGCGGCGTGCGCGGACTTAAGCCCCTGGCCGACGACAACTTTGCCCTGAATGAAACAAACCTGTTGAGCAAAAACTTCGATAGTTTATTTGATATTGTGGGAATTGCCGGTGCAATCATCGGTGGATTTTCCATCCTCGTGGGCGGCTTTGGTATTGCCAACATCATGTTCGTGTCGGTGCGGGAACGAACCAACCTGATTGGCATTCAGAAATCGCTTGGTGCCAAAAACTATTTTATTCTCACGCAATTTCTGTTCGAAGCCGTTTTCCTTTCGCTGATGGGTGGCGTCATTGGATTGCTTCTGATATACCTGCTTACGTTTATGGCCCGCGGCGCCATCGACATGGATATTGCCCTGACGCGTTCGAACGTTATTTTAGGCCTTACTATTTCTGTGCTGATCGGCATCATCAGCGGATTTATTCCGGCTTATGGTGCTTCGCAGCTCGATCCGGTAGAAGCAATACGAACCAATTGATAAAACTATGGCCCACATTGCACGACCCAAAACCATTTCGGTAATCAGCGTCATTGCCATCATCCTCATCCTGCTGGCCTTTCCGATGCTCTTTATGCCTTCGGTGAAACACCTGGGCGACTTTGTGCCAATGGTGCTGGGTATTATCATCACCCTGCAGTTTGTGTCTGTAATAGGCATCTGGCACATGAAGCGGTGGGGCGTTGTGCTATTCATCATCATGTTTACCGTAAGGGTTCTCACGTTTATGTACCTCGATATGCTGGGCTTCCGTTTCTACTTCAATATCTTTTACTCCCTGATTTTTATTGTGATTTTCCTGCGTTACGTGAAACGGATGGATACAAATTTATAAGGGCATCGGCCCTCAATCGAAGGTTTTCAGCATGGTTTTGAATTCGCCGGCGTTCATGGGCTGCATGGCCAACTGTACGAGGCTTGTGTCGCCCACGATCAAATCTTCCCTGCCCACCATGGCATCCTTGGTTTTGGGGTCGATGCGGTAGGCCAGCACGGTAACCTCCGCGCCTTTGGGAACCCCACTGAATTCTGTGCTCAGATTACTGAGCCGGTATCCGGGCAATACGGACTTCATGTCCCTGAAAATGAGCGCTACAACCGTTTTATCAACCGAATCGGCTTTTACCAGGAACTTCACGGGTTCTTTGGTGTCGTAAAAACGATCGCAATTGATCCAGCCGAGCTTGGTAAGGCTCATGATATATGTTTCCTGGTAATCGCCTTCGGAACTTCTTTCACTTTCAGGGCTCCCCTCTGCATTACTTTCGGCACCAGGATCGCTGTTCTGGAAATTATCGAGTGCCAGTTTGCCATCGACTTTCCAGTCGATGATCCCGTCTTTCAGTTTACCGGAAAAGGCTTTCATGCTGCGGTCGCCCGGAAATGCTGGCATTTTCACGGTTAGTTTTTTGCCGGGCTTTAGTTTCAGCTTTTCGCCATGGCAACGGGCTTCGATATGCACCATCCCGGCAGATGCCAACAAGCGTTTATTATCGGTAGTGCTAAGTCCGGATGCAATAATATCTGACATGGCATAGAACTCAGTTACATAAACGGCTACCTGGTTGCAGCGGATAGCGCTTCCGTTTTCGTAAACAAATGCGTTTTCAGGGAAATGGACCAGCGTACCTTCGATGCCGTAAATGGTTGCCGGGTTGGCCGCGTCGATAATGGTTTCCTGGGAAAGTTTGGTAGAGAGCGCATCATAGGCATTGAGTGAATAGCCGGTGATGTCGGCTCCGCAAGCCCGCGGGCTCGTTTTGGCAAAGGCTTTCCATTCGATGTGGTAGCCGCTCATGTACACACGCTTCTGGATGGTGCAGGATGCTACCGACAAACCCATCACAAAGCCGCCAAGACTTCGTAGATTTACCCTCATTCTGTAATTTTTTTGGAGTTTGGCTTGTATAACGGTACAAGCCTTTAAAAGTGACAAGCTGGTGTCAAAAGCCTCTTTTTTAAGCCCTGAGCCCATTTCGTTCATCGCTGTTAAGCGTTAATTAATCTGAAAATCCGATTTAACCGTCAAATAGTTTTGTTTTGTTCAGGATTTTAATTATATCTTTATAATATATTTCTTCCATAGCATTCACTCAACAAAACATACATTTTAATCATTATAAACATGGTTGCAGAAGTTGAAACGTATAATTTACTCAAACCCCTAAAAGCCTTTTTTGGCTTCGGCGGTTTCAAAGGAAACCAGGAAGCCATCATCAATAATATCCTCAACAAGCAAGATACTTTTGTGATTATGCCAACAGGTGGTGGCAAGTCTCTTTGTTATCAGCTTCCGGCTATTATGAGCGAGGGTACCGCCATTGTCGTATCGCCCCTTATTGCGTTGATGAAAAACCAGGTGGATGCCATCCGGGGATTCAGCAACGAGAACGGTATTGCCCATTTTTTAAATTCGTCGCTGAACAAGTCGGAAATCGCAACGGTAAAGCGCGACGTGCTTTCAGGAAAAACAAAGCTATTGTACGTGGCGCCGGAAACATTGAATAAGGAAGACAACATTGAGTTTTTCTCGGAATTCAAGATCTCGTTCTTCGCCATCGATGAAGCCCATTGCATTTCCGAGTGGGGACATGATTTCCGCCCGGAATACCGCCGCCTGAGGCCTATTATTGAAAAACTGGGTTCGGTACCGGTAATGGCGCTTACAGCAACGGCTACGCCAAAAGTGCAGCAGGATATTCAAAAAAACCTGGGCATGCTCGAGGCCAAGCTATTCAAATCGTCTTTCAACCGCGAAAACCTGTATTACGAGGTGCGTGCCAAGCAAAACGTGATTAAGGAGATTATTAAATATGTGAAGCAAAACCCTGGCAAATCGGGTATTATTTACTGCCTGAGCCGCAAAAAAGTGGAAGAGATTGCCGAGGCACTGAAAGTAAACGGCATCAAGGCTTCGGCCTACCATGCGGGGCTCGATGCCAAAGAGCGGGCCAAAACACAAGATGGCTTTTTGATGGAGGACATTCATGTAATTGTGGCCACCATTGCTTTTGGCATGGGAATCGACAAACCGGATGTGCGCTATGTGATCCACCACGATATTCCAAAATCGCTCGAGGGCTATTACCAGGAAACCGGTCGAGCCGGCCGCGACGGTGGCGAAGGCAATTGCATTACATTTTACAGCTACGACGATATTGTAAAGCTGGAAAAATTCATGAAGGACAAGCCGGTGAACGAACAGGAAATAGGAAAGCAAATGCTGGCCGAAACTGCGTCTTTTGCCGAAACATCCTCCTGCCGTCGCAAATTTATCCTGCACTATTTTGGGGAGGAGTTCAACGACAGCAAATGCAACGAAATGTGCGACAATTGCCGCCATCCTAAACAAAAGTTTGAGGCCCAGGAAGACCTGGAACTGGCGATCGAATGCATCGCTGAAAGCAAAGAGAAACACAAGGTAAAAGACATCATCAATATCCTGACAGGCACACTCACTGCCACTGGCAAATCATACAAGCACGATGGCTTGGAAACCTGGGGCCGTGGTGTGGAGCAAGATAAAGACGACAAGTTCTGGAATGCTGTGTTGCGCCAGGCAATTGTGAATGGCTATCTGGCAAAAGACATTGAAAATTACGGCCTGGTGAAGATCACCGAAAAAGGTCGCGATTTTGTGAAGCATCCTCACAGCATCAAGTTTACCCGCGATAATGATTTCAGCAATGCCGACAGCGATCATGACGATGAGATGTCGGCTGGCAAAGGCGGCGGAACCGACGAGGTGTTGTATGCCATGTTGAAGGACCTCACGAAGAAATTAGCCAAGCAAAACAATTTGCCTCCCTATGTGATCTTCCAGGAGACATCGTTGGAAGAGATGTCGATCAACTACCCTATTACGATGGAGGAGATGACAAAAATTACTGGTGTGGGTGCCGGTAAAGCGGCTAAGTATGGCAAACCTTACCTGGAACTGATTAAAAAACACGTGGAGGAGAACGATATTGAGCGCCCAAGTGATATGGTTATCAAATCGGTAGTCAACAAGTCGGGCCTTAAGGTATTCATCATCCAAAATATTGACCGCAAAGTAAGCCTGGAAGACATGGCGCGTAACAAAAACCTGAAAATGGAGGATCTATTGACGGAGATTGAAACAATTGTTCATTCCGGCACCAAGGTCAACATCAATTATTACATCGATCAGGTAATTGATGAGGATAAAAAAGATGAAATCTACGAATGCCTTCGCGAATCGCAAACGGACGACATCAACGCTATTTTGAAAGATTTGGGAGAAGACGAGTATAGTGAAGAGGAAGTCAGGTTGATGCGCATCAAATTTATCAGCGAATTCGGCAACTGATTTTTTGGGGTTTTCCCGTATCTTTTTAACTTTTCCGTTTTTTTACTCAAGTAAATTCTGTTTCCACGAATTTGCAATTACCATAGACGAACGCCATAATTGTACCAACAATTATTGGTAAAAATAACGAGTTTTTTTGTTAAAAATTGTCTTAATCGTTTGATTTAAAGCGAGTTAAATTTGTTAAATTCTGTTTGTCGTTTCGGCGTAATGTTACTTTTGCGCTCTGAAAAATTAAAATTTTACGACAAACGTGTTAAAACGCGGGTTAACCATTTTTTTTGGGTTTTTTATGGCAATTTCTGGCTTGGGCCAAAACCAAGTGTCGGAATCTATTACCTTGCTTGCCCACCTATGGGACGAAAATCAGCCGATCCGTTTCGAGGGTCTGATTGTAGATTCCAGTTATCAGCTAAAGGCAGACCCGTTTAAACTTCAGGCCGATACCCGTGCCGAGCGATATCGCTCTTTATTACTAGCCTCTAACCGCACCCAACAGCGCATTCAGGAAAAAAACGTCGGGCTTCATGCCACGCTTTCTTACCAGGAAAACCTGAACACGCCCCTTTTTGACCCCGAAGATTTTATTATTTTCAAACGCCGGGCCATTGCCGGAGTCGATTGGGATCTGTTGAACAACGGCCTGTATGAGAACCGCCTGCGGGCTAAGGTGCTAAAACTGGAAGAAGCCGCTCTTAAAAGGCAGGCAATGGATAACAATCTCGGTGTCCTTCAGGCAGCCAGTACCGAACAGATCATCCGATACTTCAATGAGAAAAAAATACAAGTACTGGATCGCCGCAAAAAACTCAACGCCAAACAACTGGAAATTGCCGAACGCCTGTGGGCAACACGGGATATTACCCGCGACGATTACCTGAAGGCGATCCAAAACACCACCGATATCCGGGCACAGTATAACCTCTACCAAAATTATAACCTGGCGCCTTTGCCTCATAAAGCATCGTTTGATTTTGAGTTGCCTATTCTGGATATCGACATCAATGCCTTATTTCTGAAAGCACAAGTGCCTTTTGCCGACTCAACGCCGGCAAGCGAAACTGAAAAATTCATTAAATACCAGTCCAGTTATTTCCGCGACGTAAGTTTAAAGGCTTACACACGGT
>DAIUED010000216.1:0-5881 GCA_036845295.1 Bacteroidota bacterium | reverse complement strand
AAAATCGGACTTGGCACCTCTTCGAACACTGCTTTCATGAACACGGTAGTAGATGCTTTACAGATCCGTTCGTATTTCGATGCCTTGTGTTCGGCCGAGCACATGGCCTACGGTAAACCACACCCCGAAGTATTTTTGGCCTGCGCAGCCGAATTAGGTGTTGAGCCCAAAGCCTGTCTGGTGATCGAAGACTCGGTGAATGGCATTATTGCCGCCAAAGCCGCGCAAATGAAAGTGGTAGCGATTCCCGACCAGGAAAATAAGCACAATCCTAAATTTGTGTTGGCCGATTACCGCATGGAATCGCTCGAAGAATTTGTGCCGCAAAAACTCGATGCCTGAGTTCCGGCCCTGTGTTTTTATATTGATAGTAGGGCGCCCGGGCGGGCTTTCGCTGCAAGTCCTGTTGTCACAGGAGCTTTCCGCTGCAATCCCTGGCGCAAGCAGGCCCGCATTGCATGAAAGATTGAGTCAAAAAAGCCCAACTGCCGGCAACACCGTTCTTAGGCCACATCCATGGTGTTTCTCAGGAAATTGTTCATCGGCAACATGGCGTTGAATACTTTGGCCGCATACGCCGGGAAATTTTTGTCTGCCACTTGCGCATCGGTAAGATCGTGTACCACGATAAAACTTTTGTGTTGAAGTAGGTCTATATCCGGATGTTCTTTTTCATAGCCTTTCGGTGCCGTTTTCAATTTTCCTTCTTCAGACAAGGCACCAAAATAGGTCTTAAACGCTTTTGCAGAGAGGATTTTCCTAAACTCCTTGCCGTTGTAATCTATTTCCTGTCGTATAGCAGCCAGGGCTTCGGGCATAGGCTGCCAGCAGCCACCGGCAAGAAAACTCTTACCAGGCTCTACATGCAGGTAATAGCCGGGTACCATCGACTTTTTGCCACCCGGTGCAATGCTTGCTCCCATGTTGGTCTTGTACGGCGATTTGTCTTTACTGAAACGGACGTCTTTATTGATGCGGAACATACAGTTCTTAGGTTCAAGACCTGCCAACTGCGGATCGAACGAAAGGCTTTTGGCAATTACTGCGGCCACCAGTTTTTCAAATTCGGCTTTGGCAGCCTCATAGCTTTTACGGTTCTCGTCGAACCATTCTTTGCGGTTGTTTTTGGCTAGTTGCTTCAGGAATTTCAAAGTAGTTTCCATACAAGGTGTGTGTTATTGGTTGAGTTTGCGCGACAAGCGGGCTTTATAAAGATGCATGACCAGCACCGTATTTAAAAGCAGGCTGAGGCAATAAAAAAAATCTTCGATCGGGATTCTTATAAAGCGAATGCCCATGTTCTCTGCATCGTTGTACTGCACAATGGGCAGATAGGTAATGATGCCGTCGAATAAAAGAAAGGGAATAAGCGCCACGAAAAAAGAAAGGTAGAACCGTCCCATGTTCGGAAACTTATAAACGAAAGCTGCCAGAAAAACCACCAGGAAACAAATACCCGCATTGACGATGGTATAAATCCTGTCGTAAAACAGCACGCACGAAGCCGCAGAAAGAAGCAGAACGATGAGGGTTACGAGCTTAGGCCGCGTGACGATCTCGCGCGTAACATACGCATTCAGGCATTCGTAGATAAAGGCGCAGGAATAAGGCACCACCAGGAAAAACAAGACCTCCTCCAACGGCAGGTTCACCAGGTAAACACCGCAAATGTAGTCTGGATTAAAACTCCATACGCCCTTTCTGGTAAAATACATGTCCCAGAGTACAAACAGGGTTCCGTTTAACACGATGGCCGGCAACAGGTATTTCCAATGCTTGTAGAACGCTACTTTTTTATCGAAGCTAAGCAACAGTGGAAACAGAACACTAAGAACGTCGAGTAGAAGATAAGTATAATGTTGATCCATGACTTACTTAACAATATAAAGTGCGACAAAAAATAAAACCTGGATTACGTAAAATGCCCTGGCCGCCGGATTAGCTTTCTGCGACAGCGGCTCACGTGCTCCCCAGTTCATCATCAGTGAAATGATGAACCACGCGATGTAATTCTGCAAGGGAATATGCCCGCCACGCCAATACCAGAAATCGAACCGGGCAGCACTTTGCTCAATGAAAAAATCGAGGCCAAGCATTAGCAAAGCTGCGAACAGTATATTCAGGTACTTGTTGGTGAACCGAATGCACTGGTTCGTTGCGTATATTAACAAAGCCCAGTTGACGCCGATAAGTACAGGTGTGGCAAAGACTTTGTAACCCAGCGCTGCCCCATAGTGATAGTGGCCGAATACAAGGCCAGTGTTAACGCCTGCCACCTCTACGAGCCAACCCGCTATGGCAACCAGTAACATCGTTAGAAAAAAACGGGCAGAGACTTGACCGCTCATTACCAGCACCAAAAATGCAGAAAGCAGCAGGTTGACCGGTGTAAGCGATCGAAAATAGGCCGGGCTGATGAGAAATCCAACGAAACCTACCAGGTGAAAGATAGTAATAATGGCAACAGGCAGGTTTTTTTTCAGCAAGTTCATTCCTAACAATTTGATAATACAGATGCGTTTCTTAGCGCGAATAAATTTAGTTTTTTTACGGTATAAAATGTAAAAAACTATTGGAGCATAATGCCTATATTTGGTTGATCATTGCGAATTCCAACACCATGCAAAAACAGAAAATTCCGTACATAAACCGGGAGATCAGCTGGCTATCGTTCAACGACCGGGTATTACAGGAAGCATCGGATCCAACCACACCACTCATCGAACGCCTCAAATTTTTAGGCATATTCAGCAACAACCGCGACGAGTTTTACCGCGTGCGCGTGGCTACCATCAACCGCCTGAGTAAGCTCGGCAAAAAAGCCATTGCCATATACGGCGACGATCCGAAAGAACTGCTGCAAAAAATGCAGCGCAAGGTGATCGAGCAACAGCAGCGATTCGAAGGTATCTACCAGGAGTTGCTCCACGAACTGGCGCGCGAAAATGTGTTTATCATCAACGAAAAACAGCTGAATCCTGAACAACAGAAATTTGTAAAGGACTATTTCCACAACGAGGTGGCTTCCACGCTGTTTCCGATTATGGTAGATGAGAATAAGCCTTTCCCTTACATGAAAGACAAATCAGGCTATTTGTTTGTGAGGCTCATTGCCAATAACAGCAAGCAAAAAAACAAATATGCGCTGATCGAGATCCCATCGAAAACCACTACGCGTTTTGTGATCCTGCCGCAGGAGAAACATAAAAAATACATCATTCTGCTGGATGATGTGATCCGGTACAGCGCCAACGAAATGTTTGCCGTGTTCGGCTACACCGTGAAAGAGGCGATCAATATTAAACTAACCCGTGATGCAGAACTCGATATCGACCAGGATGTGAGCAAAAGCATGCTCGAAAAGATATCTAAAAGTGTGAAGGACCGCAAAAAAGGCCAACCTGTACGCTTTGTATATGATAGCAACATGAGCAGCGAGATGCTCGGGTTTATCATGAAAAAACTGGGGATGGATAAAAAAGACAATGCCATACCTGGTGGCCGCTATCACAACTTCAAAGACTTTATCCGCTTTCCGGACATTGGCGAGAAAAAACTGACGTACAACCACCCGCCGGCGCTCGATCACAAATACCTGCACGACATCAGAACCAGTATTCTACAAGTGATCCGGCAAAAAGATATTTTACTGCATTACCCGTACCACACATTCGACCATATCATCACCCTGCTCCGGGAGGCTTCTATCGACCCTACCGTAGAATCCATCAAGATCACCTTTTACCGCGTGGCCGACTCTTCCAAAATTGCCAATGCCCTGATCAACGCCATCAAAAACGGAAAAAAAGTGACCGTTCTGGTAGAATTACAGGCGCGCTTTGATGAAGAGAACAACATTTACTGGGCCAGCAAATTACAGGAAGAAGGCGCTACGGTGATATACGGTGTTCCCGGTCTTAAAGTGCACAGCAAGCTCTTCCTGATCACCACGCGCGTGAATAACCGCGAAGTAAAATACGCCCACATCGGCACCGGAAATTTCAATGAGAAAACGGCTCGCATTTATACTGATTTCAGCCTGCTCACTGCCGATAAAACAATTACAGAAGAAATCACCAATGTGTTCGATTTCTACGCCAATAATTTCAAAACAGGTTCCTACAAACAGCTGGCCGTGGCTCCGTTTTTCATGCGCCAAACATTCGTGAACCTCATTCACAGGGAAATCGAATTTGCCAAAGCCGGTAAAAAGGCTTACATGATCCTGAAGATGAATAGCCTGGTGGACAAAGACATGATCACCAAACTTTACGAGGCATCACAGGCTGGTGTAAAAATCACGCTGATTGTACGTGGTATCTGCTCGCTGGTAACCGACGTGCCGGGCTTCAGTGACAACATCACCGCCTACAGCATTGTAGATAAGTACCTTGAGCATGCGCGGGTGCTTATTTTTGGGAATAACGGCGATGAAAAAATATTCATTACTTCAGCCGACTGGATGAGCAGGAACCTCGATAGCCGAAGCGAAGTGGCAGTGCCCATTCAAAGTGCCGAAGTAAAAAAACAAATCAAAGAGATCATCAACATCCAGCTTTCGGGTAATACCAAAGTGCGTATCCTCGATAGTACCCAACAAAACCTTTACCGGAACCCTAAACCGGGCGACAAAAAAATCCGGGTGCAGGACGAGATTTATAATTATTTGAAAAAGGATAAGGAGATGTACTTAAAATCACTCACCATTAACAAAAAACAACCGGTTAATATATGATCTTTGCCGCAGTTGACATAGGAAGTAATGCCATGCGCCTGTTGTTTTGCAGGGCATACGAAGTAAACGGCAAACCCGTATTCAGCAAAGAGGAATTGATCCGTGTTCCGATCCGGCTTGGAGAAGACGTGTTCCTGAACGGTCGCATTTCCGACCGGAAAGTGGAGAAACTCACAACGGCCATGCGCGGCTTTCATGAGCTGATTAAAGTATATGAAGTAGATGCCTATCGTGCGGTAGCAACCAGTGCGATGCGCGATGCTGCCAATGGCATGGACGTTATTGCGCGCATCAGGCAGGATGTTGGCCTGAACGTGGAGATTATCGACGGCAAGTCGGAAGCCCAGCTGGTGTTCTCGAACCATATCGAAGAAATGCTGAACCCTAAGCATGCCTACCTGTATATTGATGTGGGCGGCGGAAGCACTGAGTTGACTTTGTATTATAACCACCGCGTTATGGCTTCAAAATCCTTCAATATCGGTACGGTGCGTATGCTACTTAATAAGGTTGAAAAAGACGAATGGGACAACATGAAAAGCTGGATCAAATCCACTACCCTGGGGGTGCGTCCGCTCAGTGCCATCGGATCGGGTGGCAACATCAACAAGATCTTTAAAATGACCAAAAAGGAAAATAAGAGCCTGAGTTACAATAAACTCAAAGGTATTAACGACATGCTCAACTCTTATACCTACAACGAACGGGTAGAAGTTCTGGGCCTGAAGCCTGATAGGGCCGATGTGATCGTCCATGCATCCAAGATCTTTATCACCATCATGAAAACAGCGGACATCGACAACATTTTTGTGCCGCAGATAGGTCTTTCGGATGGGATTGTACATGAACTCTACGAAAAAGCAAAAGCAGAAAAAGCAGGTATCTAACCTGCTTTTTTAATGAGTTCCGGTACCGAAAATGCCTTTAACGGCTACTTAGGTAAAGGTATGATTTGCTTTTAGCGCCTATTTCTTTGCCAGGTAGATGGCGGCCAGGCCAAGACCCACTGAACTGTAAGAAGCCCCTTTATAACCGACCTTCTCGAGAATAGCGGTAAAGCGCTCGTTGTCGGGAAAAGCCTTGATCGATTCAGGCAAATACGTGTAAGCACGCGTATCTTTGGAAAACAAGCGACCAAGCGTTGGT
>DAIUED010000215.1:0-5896 GCA_036845295.1 Bacteroidota bacterium | reverse complement strand
CCATTAAGGGTTACAGTGCTGTTATTCCCGCATACAATTTGGTTTACCGATGCATTAACCAAAGGCGAAGGTTTTACGTTTAGGAAGAGCGTATCTCTTTGGGTAGGACAAGGGCCGTTGCTCGTGAGGATCAATTTCACAGGCCTCAATGTGGTATCGAGCTGACTTGGCGTATAGGTGTTTGTAAGTGCAGTAAAGCCGCTGCTGAAGTTGCCATAGCCGTTTGTTGACCAGGTGCCGTTGATGTTGCCGCCGCCTACCTGGGCGTTCAGTGCAATGGATCCATTGGCACAAATGGTAAAATCTGAACCTGCATTGATCTGAGGTGTGGACACAAAATCCGATACGTAAGCATAAGCACTGCCTCGCAGCGTTGATCCGTTATGAACACCTAAGCCGTAAACATCGCCGCTGTTCGTTAGCACATTATAAGAGCCTAATGGCACGGCACTGAGCGGCAGGTAAACGCGTGCCGATTTGATGTTGCCGGATGACCCGGGAACTACCGTAAAGGCGCTTGCCGGAATGAGAGACGCGTTCCCGTTGAGGGCGAAGTTTCCTTCGAATCCTGTGCGTGTGGAAATATTAAGAGCCAACGAATCAGACGACGTTCTGGTAAAAGACGTGGAAAAGGTGCCGGCACAGAAAAAGGGCGGAACCTGGGCGCCACTCAGGCGACAGCCGTAACCCGATACACTAAGTACATACACAGGTTTGTTGGCTTTCACATAAGTAATGGGTTGGGTGGCAGTATAAATGTAGTTTTCTCCGAAGTTGGAGACGTGCACGGTGGTGGCGCCATCATTCACCGTAATTTGGGTATTGTTTTGAGTAGCAAGGATGAATATCTTCTCCACGCTGCCTGTGCCACCGTTTACGATATAGTCGGTGCCAATATAGGCCGATGAGGTGATCTGGTCGCCGGTGGTGCTCAGGCATCCACCTTGCGACAATCCGCCCGACTGGATGGTAACTGCTACAGGTTTATCTGATGAGATGATAGAGCCGGCCAGGCTGGTTGCAGCCGACCGCGCCGTGTCCTGGCAGGAATAGGTTTGACCTTGTTGCAGCAGAACTGTATAGGTTACGTTTGCAGCGTGACCGATAATATTGGTGCGCGGTGTAATAAGAAGCGTAGTGTTATTCTGAGAGGCCACCACATCAACAGAGGAAAACGACTTTGGACTGGTGGCAGGCGCCTGATTCCAGAATTCCTGCATGGGAACATAGAAGTCCACGCCCAGGGCTTTACGTCCCTTCAAACTAAAGTATTCTTTATTAGTCGTTGCCCGAACCGAATACAGCGCCGAAATTTTCTCAGTGGACGAAATGTAAAGGCCGCGGTTCAGCACGCTGTTCGCTACATCATTTTCGATATTGCTGATAAAAGGAGTAAGCAATACCGAGTCGATAGAGTTTGCCGGGATGTTCAGTATTACCGGGGCAAACGAGCCATTTGCCGGTTGGCGTAACCTTACCGTAGCAGGCTGGGCATAGGTATTGAAATACAGAAAAACGGGCCTGTCTCCCAAGCCCTGGGAAATATCCGGGGCCACGAACCAAAATGATGTATCAATCTGTGATTTAGCATCATAGGAAAAAATGAGGAGAAAAAGAAGGAGAGTAAAGTTTTTTATCATAAATACTCGTTAGGTGGTAATAAGTGTAAAAGTATCGAAAATAGAAACGCCGATCGCCAAAAAACGTGAAAATTTAACAAAAATCGAACCAAATATTTTCATACGGAAACTTGTAGAACAAAAAAAGTTTCTATAGTTTTGTCCCCGAAAATGGAAACACAGGATAAAATATTGAAAGTATCGCTCGAATTGTTCTTTAAGTTCGGGATCAGGCGGGTGACCATGGACGATATTGCGAAAGAACTGGGCATGTCGAAAAAAACGATTTATCAGTTCTATAAGGAAAAAGATGACCTGGTAAGTCAGCTTTGCAAAATTGAGCTTGATAAGCAGATTCGTGAATTTTCGAGCTTACAGCAGGAATCTGCTGATCCGCTTCACGAGATCCTGCTCATTTCGGAAAAAATCAGGAGCATGTTGCAGCCAATCAATCCCATCTTTTTTCTCGATTTGCAAAAATTTTACCCAACGGCCTATGAGCAATTCCGCTCATTCCGTACGTATTGCGCGAGCAACCTTATTGTGAAGAATATTAAGGTAGGTGTAGAAATGGGACTTTACCGCAAGGACATCGATATTCCGTTTACGGCAGAGTACCGTATGGCACAGATAGACATGTTGATGTTCGGTAATTATTTCTCTTACGATGCCGTTAGTTTTTCAAAAGCGCATGAACTTATCCTCGACATGTTTGTGTATAGTATCTGTAGCGTAAAAGGCCATAAATTGATTAATAATTACAAAAAAATAAAAGACGACGAATAAACCGTTATATATGAGAAAAACAGTAATATTTCCATTGTTGCTTATCGGTGTAGCAATAACACCGCTAAGCGCCCAGGATGCCACTTCGCAAAATTCGACCAGTTTTACGTTGCAGCAGGCCATCGACTATTCTCTTAAGAACAGCCCTAGTTACCTCAACGCCGAGTATGATGTGCAGAATGCCAACTACAAGCGAAAAGAGTTATTGGGTGTGGGCTTACCGCAGGTAAACGGAAGCGTGGACCTGAAAGACTACCTCGAGATCCCGACCTCGCTTTTACCGGCCGAATTTTTCGGCGGCCCGGCAGGTACTTTTATTCCAGTGAAATTTGGTACAAAGTACAATGCTACGGCTGGTCTTAGCGCTTCGCAGCTTGTTTTTAGCAGTGACTATATTGTGGGTCTCAAAGCAGCCAAAGAGCTCATTGCCCTTTCCAAGATCAATGTGCTACGCAGCAAAAGCGAACTGGCTTCGGCCGTTTCCAAGGCATATTATAATGTATTGGTAAACCGCGAACGCGTACAATTGCTTGATGCGAACCTCGAGCGCCTGAAAAAAGCCTACGACGATACCAAGGCATTCAATCAACAAGGTCTCGTTGAGCAGATCGATGCCGAGCGCCTGGAAGTGCAGTATAACAATCTCGTTACCGAAAAGGAAAAAACGCTTCGTCTCATTGGTCTGTCCGAAAACCTGCTGAAATTTCAAATGGGCTATAAAATAAGTCAACCAATTACATTAACGGATTCGCTTGCCGTGGGAACCGATGAGCAGGCAACGATCGGCAGTGGTAAAATCGATATCAGCAACCGCCCCGATTACCAATTGCTGCAACTGCAACAGAAGCTGTACCATACAGATGTAAAACGCCATCGCTTGGGTTATTTGCCTACGCTGGCCCTCTACGGATCTTATCAGTACAATGCGCAGCGCCAGGAATTTGATTTCTTCGATAAAGACAAAAGCTGGTTTAAAGTGGCTGTGATCGGTGGAACGCTGAATTTTTCGTTGTTCGACGGTTTGCAGCGCCACAACCGCATCCAGCAAGCAAAAATAGCGGTGTTGAAAGGCGAGGCCCAGATCAAAAACCTGGAACTGGCGGCAGAGTTGGAAACCAAGGTAGCGGAAATCAGCTACGAGAACGCCTTTGTATCGCTTCAAACGCAAAAGCGTAATATGGAACTGGCGCAACACGTGTTCGATGTGGCCCAGAAAAAATATGAGCAGGGTGTCGGAAGCAACCTCGAGGTAACCACTGCACAAAGCTCGCTGAAAGAGGCGCAAACCAATTATTATAATTCAGTATATGATATGTTGGTGGCCAAGATCGACTACCAGAAAGCCATTGGAACTTTAGTAAAATAATTAAATAAATACGATAAGAATAATAAGACCACGATATGAAAACTTCTATTTTATACATCACTTTGGCAGCTATGATGGTTGCATGCGGCACTCCTGATAAAAAGGCGGAGCTGGAAAAATTAAGGTCGCAGAAAGCGGAGCTTGATACCAAGATCGCCTCGCTCGAAGAGGAGCTCGCAAAATCCGACACCACAAAAGAAAAAATGGCCGATGTGGTTGCCATGCCGCTCCAGGCCCGCCCGTTTAAAACATACATCGAGGTTCAGGGACGTATTGATGCCGACGAGAACGTGTCTTTGTCGTCTGAGATGCCTGGTACAATTACTAGAATTAACGTGAAAGTGGGTGACGAGGTACGCAAAGGACAAGTGCTGGCCGAAACCGACGCCCGCGCCACGCAGCAACAGATTTCCGATCTGCAAACGAGCCTCGATCTGGCTACGCAGGTATATCAGAAACAAAAAAATCTTTGGGATCAGAAGATCGGTACGGAGATCCAATTCCTGCAAAGCAAAAACACCAAAGAGAGCCTTGAAAATAAAATTGCCACCATGCAGGAGCAGGTGCGCATGAGCAAGATCATTTCGCCAATCGACGGAACGGTAGATGCAGTGAACATCAAGATCGGCCAGGCCATTGCGCCAGGTATTGCTGCCATCAACGTGATTAATTTTGCAAACCTCAAAGTAAAAGCCGATGTATCGGAAAGTTATGCGTCGCGTATTAAAGCCGGCGACGAAGCGATGATCCTGTTCCCTGACGTGCACGATTCAATTACGACCAAAGTAAATTACGCGTCACGTGCTATCAACAACCTCACCCGTACCTTTGGTGTGGAATTGTTGCTCGACAAATCAAGACAATACCATCCAAACATGGTGGCGAAAGTAAAGATCAACGATTACAACTCGCCAACACCAATGGTTGTTGTACCGGTAAAATTCATCCAGAAAGGAACGAACGAGAACTACGTATTTATTGCCGAAAATGGAAAGGCGGTGCGCCGTGTGGTGAAGATCTCGCATGAGTACAACGGCAATGCCGAGATTTCCGAAGGCCTGAAAGAAGGCGATCTGCTTATTACCGAAGGTTACGACCTGATCAACGAAGGCGATAAACTTAATGTGAAAAAATAAGGCAGCTTGTATAACAATGAAATAACGCCGTAACTATAAAACAAAGACTATGCTGGATAAAATAAAAGAATTTAAACCGTCGAGCTGGGCCATCGACAATAAGATGACGATCTACCTCGTGACGATCTTCATCTCCCTGGCCGGCATCATGGCATACAATGCCTTGCCCAAAGAACAGTTTCCGGATATTACCGTGCCGACAATCTATATCAACACGATCAACGGCGGTAACTCTCCAACCAATATCGAAAATACGATTACCAAACCCATCGAAAAACGCCTGAAAGGTCTTTCGGGTGTAAAGAAATTTACCAGTACATCGTTGCAGGATGTTTCGGTGGTTGTGGTTGAATTTCATACCAACGTAAAAGTAGAAGTCGCGAAGCAGCGTGTGAAAGATGCGGTAGATGAGGCGCGGGCAGATATGCCGCAAACGCTGACGCGGGAACCGATCATCAAAGAGATCGCTTTCTCGGAGATTCCGATCATGTACATCAACGTGGCGGGTAACTACGATCTCAAGCAATTGAAAAAATATGCAGAAGACCTCCAGGATCGTGTAGAAGGCCTCAAAGAGATAAATGAAGTAAAACTGGTTGGTGCATTGGACCGTGAGATCCAGGTGAACATTGATGTTTACAAATTGCAGGCAGCACAACTGACCTTAACAGATGTTCAACGCGCTATTGCGCAGGAGAACCTTACACTTTCCGGCGGTACCATTCCGTTGAACGGCATGAAGCCAACACTCAGTATCAAGAGCGAATTCCAGGATCCGAAAGAAATCGAAGACATCGTGGTTTCATCGGCTTCGGGAGCTAAGCTGTTCATCAAGGATTTTGCTGAAGTGAAAGATGGTTTCGAAGAACAGGAAAGTTATTCAAGTTCGAATGGCAAGAACGTTATTACATTGAATGTGATCAAACGCTCGGGTGAGAACCTGATCCATGCTGCCGAAAACATCGAAAAAACCATTGCCGAAATGAAAA
>DAIUED010000214.1:0-5899 GCA_036845295.1 Bacteroidota bacterium | reverse complement strand
GAGCACCGCTGATACAGCTGCCGGCTCGGTGAAACTGGTACTGACCTCAACAGCCAATGGCATTTGTGCCGCGGAGCGCGACACCATGCTAATCACCATTACCAAACCACCGTTAGTAAATGCAGGACCCGCTACGTTTTCGTTGTGTGCAAACAACCCGTCGCTGAGTGTTAATGGAACTGTATCCGGATCGACCAGCACAGGCAAGTGGACCAGCAGCGGAACCGGCAATTTTACGCCAAGTAATATCCAGCTGAGCACTGGCTATGTACCAAGCCCGGCCGATGTAGCCGCCGGCCATGTAACCCTTTACCTCAACTCTACCAACAATGGTAATTGCAATGCTTCCAAAGACAGTATCTATGTAATGTTTACGCCGCCGCCAAGTGTAAATGCCGGAGCAGACATCATCTCTTGTAAAAATAGCGCCAGTACAGTACTCACTGCCACGATTAGCGGGCCTACCAACACCGGAACCTGGACCGGCGGAAGCGGAACATTCTCGCCAAGCAACTCGGTACTAACGGCAACCTATACGCCCACCGCAGCCGAAATTTCAGCAGGCTTTGTGAATCTAACACTAACATCCACAAACAACCTGAACTGTAACGCCGTAAACGACCAGGTACGCATCAGTTTTGTTCCTAAACCATTTGCCAATTTCAACTTCAACAATGGTTGTTTGAACAATGCTACTGCTTTTACTGATTTTTCGCTGCCAGGATCAGGCACGCTCGATCAATGGAACTGGAGCTTTGGCGATAACACGACCAGTTCGGCGCAAAATCCGGTACATACCTATTCATCATCTACAACATATACAACGCAGCTCATTGTGCGCAACACTTTTGGATGCTACGATACCATCCGCAAATCACCGCTGATCTATCCGTTGCCAACAGCTAACTTCGGTATCAACCGGATCTGTACAGGCGCTTATCTCAACCTGATTTTCTCTGATAGCAGCAACATTGCCTCTCCTGAAAACATCACCCAGTGGCAGTGGGATTTCGGCGGACCCGGACAAAGCACGTTGCAGAACCCCACTCAACTTTTCCCTGGCTCTGGCTTATACAACATTACACTGGTTGTGTCGAGTAACCATAATTGCAAGGATACCATTGTGAAACAAGTGAACCTCACCCCTCGCCCGGTAGCTGGTTTTGCCTATTCTGCATCTACCGGCATCAATGTAGGAACCTCGGTGAGCTTTGTGGATACCTCGAAATACGCCATTAACTGGGGATGGACTTTCGGCGACGGATCACCGGGAAGTACATTACAAAATCCTTCCACAATATATTATGCTAATGGTGTATATGTGGTTACGCAGATCGTGAGCGACACATATGGCTGCACAGACACCGCGCGGGTAGCTATCCGGATCAACAATGTTACCAACGAGATCTCCACACTCATCCCTAATGCCATTTCGCCTAACGGCGATGGCAAAAACGACATCTGGAAACTCGATTTCCTCTCGCTGTTATATCCTAATGCGGAAGTGGACATCTACACGCGCTGGGGCGAAAATGTGTTTCACTCGCAGGGCTACCCGGTTCCGTGGGATGGCACCTACAATGGCAATAAGCTGGCGGTAGGCACTTACTACTACGTTATTAAACTCAATGATACGAACCAAAGTGATCCGTTAAGGGGCGGCGTATTACTCATCAGATAATATCACCTATGAAGAAACATTTATTCCTATCGGTCATACTGGCTGTTACCTTGTTCGGCGAAACGAGTGCGCAACAATTGCCCATTTACACCAACTACCTGCTCAACGCCTATGCGTATAACCCAGCCGTGGCTGGTTCTAAAAAAGACATGGTGGTAAATCTCAATTACCGCAACCAGTGGGTTGGCTTCCAGGATGCGCCGGTTACCTATGGCGTTAACCTGCACAGCGGCCTGGGCAAAGAAAAAAAAGCGGCTGTAGGTGCTTTGCTGAACGCCGACAATACTGGCATGCTCAGCAAAACATCGGGCTATCTTACCTTTGCTTATCATGTGAAGCTGAACGAAACTTATAAACTTGGGCTCGGCGTATCGGTAGGCATGGTACAATACCGTATTAAATTATACGATGCAAAAGTAGCTGACAGCGGCGATGAATTGCTCACAGGCAATTTATTATCCAACAACGTGTTCGATTCCAATGGCGGACTTTATTTCTACAGCGACAAATTATTTGTAGGCGCTTCCGGCTTCCAGTACCTGGGCAATAAAATTACCTGGAAAGATTCGAAGAGTACACTCAATCCACACTTTTACCTCACAGCCGGCTACCGTTTTGACCTGTCGAAAAAAATCTCGGTACAGCCTTCTGCGCTTCTCAAACTCAGCAAGCCTGTTCCGCCGCAACCCGAATTCAGTTTACGTGCGTTTTACAATAACATGTTTTGGGTAGGCGGCTCATACCGGTTAAACGATGCCACGAGTATTCTTGTAGGGATTACAACCCTCAAAAATAAGCTCACCATCGGTTATGCCTACGACATTCCGAATGCCAAGATCAGGACCTATACCAGCGGGTCGCACGAGATCATACTAAGCTACCAGTTCATTAAACCAAAACGGAAGCTGAACGCCGACGAAGAAGAGCTGAATGATATTGACAACAGTATTAAATCCAAATTAAAGAAACAAAATGAAGAAAGCAATAAATAGACTGGTCTTGATCCTGCTGCTGGCAGGCAGCCAATCCCTAACAGCCCAGGTGGACACCGTTTTCTGGTTCGCTGCGCCATGGGTAACGCCAGGCCACGCCGGAAACGTGCCGGTGAAAATGAGGCTTTCCTCTTTCAATAACGTAACGACTGTACGTGTAAGGCAACCGGCCGGTACATTTGATACCACTTACACCATTCCGGCCAATTCACTCATCTCGCAATCGCTCTCGCACCTGATTTCGCAGGTAGAAAACATACCGGCTAATACCGTTCACAACCGCGGACTCAAAATCACCTCCGATTTTCCAATCACGGTAGTGTATGAAGTGGAGACAGTGGTTAACAATCCTGAAACGTATTCCATGAAAGGACAAAACGGTATGGGTAAGGAGTTCGTGTGCCCCTTCCAGAACCGCGGCGTCAACGGCCCGTATAGTCCTGCTCCAAAATCACAGATTTGCATTATTGCTACCGATAATAATACCACCGTGTGGATAACGCCGAAATGCAATGTGGTAGGCCATGCGGCTAACGTAACTTACTCTATTACACTAAATGTGGGACAAAGCTATAACATTGAAAACGTAAGCGGCAACCCAACGCTGGCGGGTCAAAACCTTAGCGGAACGATTGTCGTTTCCGACAAGCCGATTTCTGTCACTGTTTCCGATGACTCTGTACATGGTGTATCGGGTTGTTACGATCTCATGGGCGACCAGATCGTGCCCGTAGATATTGTAGGAACGCAATACGTTATCAATAAAGGCGGCCTCAACCCGGGCGAAAATGAAGGTGCTTACATCGTGGCTACAGATAACTTTACCCAGGTTACTGTAAACGACGGGATCACGCTCAGCAATTTCCTCCTGAACAAAGGTGATACATATTACTCTCCGGTAACGCAACCGCTCACTTATATTACTTCCGACAAAAACGTGTATGTAATTCATACCAGCGGCTTCGGCTGTGAGATGGGTGAAGCCATTCTGCCACCGTTGAACTGTGCCGGTTCTAACCAGGTAAGTTTTACGCGCACCAATAACCAAACCTTTATCCTCAACATTTTATGCAAGACTGCCGCCGTTGGTACTTTTACCCTTAACGGAAGCACCACACTGGTACCTGCGTCGGGCTTTACCGTGGTTCCGGGTACCGGCGGTACGCTTAGCGGATTCCAACGCAGCTATACCACCGTCGAGATCCCTTCGGGCATTGCGAATCTGCTCACGAACTCTACTGATGTATTTTCGATGGGCGTGATCAATGGCGGCGCAAGTAGTGGTTGTTATTATCATTACATGTCGTCGTTCTTGCGAAAAACATTCACCGTAGCCGATCCTGATAAGAACATCTGTACCGCTACGACAACCATTTCGCTGAACGGAACGGTTAGCGGTGGCTCAACAACAGGTATTTGGACGACGAGTGGAACAGGCAGTTTTGCCAATGCCACGAGCCTGGCCACAACCTATTCCTTAAGTACCAACGACCTGGCGCAGCCGCAGATCAAATTGGTGCTTTCTTCAACGGGTAACTGTACACCGGTAATGGATACCGTGGTGGTGAATATTTTCCAGTCGCCGATCGTGAATGCGAACAACGGCCTTACCTTATGCAAAAACAACATCGCGCCGATTCCATTAACAGGTACCTTACAATTTGCTGCCGGCGCTAACTGGACGAGTTCAGGAAATGGTTCATTCGGTAATCCGGGATCTCTTAATACAACTTATCTTCCATCACCTTCGGATCTGGCGGCTAATAGCGTGAAAATTAAACTGACGTCAACCGGCAGCCTCAACGGCTGTCCGAATACATACGATAGCCTAGTGGTGAATTTCATCGACCCACCGGTGGTAACTACCAGCGGCGATGTATCGGTATGTGCCAACAACCCAACTGTGGCCATATCGGGCACGGTAGGCGTAGGCACTTTTTCTACGGGTGTATGGTCAAGTACCGGCTCGGGCTTATTTTCTCCTTCTACCACGTCGCTCAACACAGTGTATCAGCTGAGCCCGGCAGATATTGCCCAGGGCAACCTCGTGATCAGGCTTACTTCTACCAATAACCTCAATTGCAACCAGGTATATGACAGTTTAAGAATCGTTGTAACCCCTAAACCAACCGTTGACGCCGGCATTAACGATACCATTTGTTCCAGCAATGTGATTTATCCACTCAACGGCTCGGTAACGGGCGGTGCAAGCACCGGTTTCTGGACGACATTGGGTAACGGCAGCTTCAGCAATGCAAACAGCCTGAGTACCGTGTACACCCTTGGCCAAAATGACACCCTGAGTGGTGGCGTAAAATTGATCCTGACTTCAACCGGCAGCAATTGCCTTCCGGAAACAGACACCATCAAGATCGTGATTGCGAAATCGCCTCTGGTGAATGCCGGACCGGATAATGCCTTCTGCGACAACCAACTGATTCCTTTGAATGGATCGGTGCTTGGCCTTACCACTACTGGTGCCTGGACAACACTTGGCACCGGTGCTTTTACACCAGACGACTCATTATTGGTAACTTACTATCAACCGTCGCCGCTCGATATTTCGTCGGGTGGTGTAACGCTGATACTTACATCAACCTACAACAAAGGTTGCGCTGCCATACGCGATACGATGCGGGTAACGTTCAAACCTGCCCCTACAGCGGATTTCAATGCAAACAACGCATGCTCGAAAAGCCTGGCCGTATTCACTGATAACTCAACGACACCTACAGGATCGCTCACCGGCTGGAGCTGGAATTTCGGGGATCTGGGAACTTCCATTGCAGAAGATGCCACACATGCGTATGCAAGCCCTGGAACTTATACGGTAACGCACGTGGCATTTAGCAGTAACGGCTGCCGCGACACGATTCAGAAACCGATAGAAATATATAATTTACCGCAGGCACTGTTTAGTCAAAATACACCTTGTGTGGGTAATGCCACACAGTTTGTGGACGACTCACAGTCGCAGTCGGGCAGCTTGATCGCCTGGGCATGGAATTTTGGTGATAATACCGCTTCGGGCATTCAAAATCCAACACATGCGTACAGTGCGGCTGGCAATTATACAGTAACAATGGTGGTTACCTCTTCATTTGGCTGTAAAGACACCATCGTGAAACAGATCACTGTGATTCCCGGTCCTAGCGCCGACTTTATCGTTAACCCGAATCCGCTGGAAGCGCTCGAAACCGGCAATTTCGTCGATCAGTCCAGCGGA
>DAIUED010000213.1:0-5936 GCA_036845295.1 Bacteroidota bacterium | reverse complement strand
GAAAAGCCTATGCCTATGCGTCGGCCAGACCCATTTGCATTTTTTGCTTATAAACAGCTTTAATGCGGGTTTGCCTGTAAGTGACAGATGGTTTTTCGAAGTTTTTGCGGGCACGCAGCTGTTTTACAACACCTGTTTTTTCAAATTTCTTTTTGAATTTTTTTAATGCTTTTTCGATGCTTTCGCCTTCTTTTACTGTTACGATTAACATTTGGTCTCTTTGTTTAAATTTTAAATTGGGTGGCAAATATATAGCCTTCTGCCTGAATATGCAAATATTAGTAACAATAATTTGTTTATTTTAGCCTTATATTAAGCACAAAGATCATGAAATTTGTCACTACCATCGCCTGCCTGACGTTTTTAATGCTGTTTTCCTGTAAAAAAGACCGCACTTGCCAGTGTAGCAACTCGTTTTCCACTTACGACGCCGGCACCGTGGAAATGACCAAAAGCCAGGCAAAAAAACACTGCAAAAGCCTCTCGGCCGGCGAAACTACCTGTAAGCTGAAATAGAGCAAAAAAAATGGCTGAAAGCAAGGCGCAGGAAAACACTTTCCACCTGTTGCACAGTGTTGCCCAGCCTTAACGGAACCAGGTGCTGTACATGAGGTAATTATTGGCAATGCGGTCGATCTCGCCGCTGATGAGCTCCTGCGAAATATCTTTTACTTTTTTGGCCGGAACACCGGCATAAATGCAACCCGGAGGCACAATGGTTCCTTCGGTAAGCACCGCGCCGGCTGCAATGATGGAGTTGCTGCCTATTTCACAATTATCCATTACAATAGCGCCCATGCCAATAAGCACATTGTCATGCACCAGGCAACCATGCACGATGGCATTGTGCCCAACCGATACATTGTTTCCCAATATGGTTTTGGTTTTTTGGTAGGTGCAGTGGATCACGGCTCCATCCTGGATGTTTACTTTGTTGCCAAGCCGGATCGAATTTACGTCGCCACGTACCACGGCATTGAACCAAAAGCTGCAATCATTGCCAGCTTCCACATCACCCACGATGGTGGCATTGGGAGCTACGAAACAATTTTCGCCTAACCGTGGCGATACGCCATTTACAGGTAATATAACGGGCATCTTGTTAGTTTCCGGAGATTACTTTGGTTCTTAACCCATTACATGCTTTGGCGATGGCTGCCAACGAAGCCGCATCCTGGTTCTGTACCTCGAATAAGGGCTGCATGGCTTTCAGATCAGACAGTACATAGGTTGCATCCTGACTCAATTTCGATTGCTCAAGCAATTGCACAAGGTATTTGAGCGATTCTTTCTGAGCGTAAATTTCTGTAACAATGCCTTCGTATTTCGTTTCATCGGCGGTGGCAATAGCCAGGTACATGCCTTCTATCCAGGCACCGGCCACAATCAGGGAAGACGTCCCCGGACGGCCATTGTTTTTCAGGTAGGTATCGGCACTAACAAACGATTCGGAAACAATTTCCAGTGTAGAATCACGGTTGGATTTATTGGCCTCCATGCGATCCACCATTTTTTCATCAAAAGAATTGTTTACTCCCAGGCTTTTGGCCAAAATGTTGACGCATTTCAGGAATAACATCGACTCCTGGGTTTGCTCGTAAACGCCGGTAACATTCAGATCGGCGCCATACACACCAAGATTGAGCGCTTTGGCACTTTCGGTAGAGTACTTATTAAGCGATTCGGGATTATTGAGAACCGATGGGTTGTATTCTGATTTCGATTGAGACGCGAGCGCGATTACCCGGTCGCGTTCAGGCAATGCATTGAACACAAACTGTGCTGAAATTTTCTGGGAATCAAGTGTTGTTTCGTCAGCAACGATATCCGCGTCTTCGCCTTCTTCGCTTTTATTTCCTGTACAGGCCACCAAAACTGCTCCTGCAAAAAATGCCGTTATCAACCATTTACTATTTAAGCGCATAACTTCATCTGTTTTTGAGATACGCTAAATGTAGTACTTATTTGCATACGAGTGCCGGCCCAGGGGCTACTTTTTTACGCCATTATCGTAGGTAATCCTGCTGACTTCCCGCCCGCTTTTATCATAAAAGATCCAATTACCATGCGGTACGCTTTGCTTTTTGCCTTTGCGCTTGTCGTTTACGATCTTGTAATTGCACTCCGACTGAATCTTGTTATTGCTGTAATACGTGATCGACTTGCCTGAAAGATGCCCATCTTTGAAATGCTGCTCGCGCATGATGCCGCCCGTTTCGTAATAATACACCCATTTGCCGTTTTGCTTTCCTTTGCTGTAATTACCGTCGGCATCAATGTAGTTGCCTTTCTCATAATAGCTGGTCCAGTGCCCGTGCTTGATGCCGCTCACATAGCTACCGGTTTCGCGGTACTGGCCGGTTTCATACCAATATTGCCAAAGACCCGTTTTTTTCTCCTGGTCGTCGTAGTTCCCCAAATAATTCTGCTTGCCGTTGCTGTACCAGCCCTGCCAAACACCGTTCAGTTTTCCCTCTTTAAAATTTCCTTCATCTTTCAACTGCCCATTGTTGTACCAACTCTGCCAGGTTCCTGTTTCTTTGCCGGCATTGTAAGCGCCTTCCTGTAATTTTTTCCCACTCTCATACCAGGTTGTCCAGGTTCCTGTTTTCAATCCCTTATCGAAATTACCGATTTTCCATTTTTCGGTGGTCGGATAAAAATATTCCCAGGTTCCTGTTTGCTTATCATCCAGAAAATAGCCCTCCGACTCTTTGTTCCCGTTGCTGTAATAATAGATCCAGCGATCATTACGGAGGCCATCTTTCAAGGTGCCTTCCATTTCTTTTTCGCCTTTTTCTGTATAAAATTTCCAAACACCATTTTTTTTGCCGTTCACAAAAGGGCCTTCGCTTTTGACGTTGTGATTTGCGTAATACGACGAATAATAACCATCGAGTACGCCCTTTTGGTAGGTGGCACTATAGTCTAGTTCCCCATTGGTATGGAAATAGCGCCATACACCATCCATCAGCCCATCTTTATAAGCACCTTGCGCCTTGATCAGGCCGCTGGCATATTGCGCAGTAATGGTACCGTTTCCGTTGGCAATTACCGGTCGGCCCTTTTCATCGTTCATCGTCATGAGCAACACAACCACCGAATCTTTAGACACCTGCGACGTATCGCCACCGGCTTGATACACTTTTTCCAGTTTCAGGTTCCCGTTCTCGTAGTATTCGGTATGCGTGCCACAAGGCTTATTTTTGCAATAATGAGCCAGTGATGCCGGTTTTCCATTACGGTAAAATGTTTTTACCTCGCCTTCTTTCAGATCATTGACAAATTTACCGGTACTCTCAAGTTGCCCGTTGTCGAAGTAATACAACCATTCGCCCTGCTTTTTTCCTTCGGCAAAGGCTTCGCGGCTTTTTACAACTTTGTTTTCGTAGTACGAGGTCCAGATACTATCCGCCAGGTTGTCTTTAAACACGGTTTCCTGCGCCAGTTCGCCGTTTTTAAAATAGTAGCGGTTATGGCCGCTTTTCCTGGCCCTCCGGTAATTTTCTATCGCTTTGAGCTTACCTGTTTCGTAATAAAAATACCAGGTGCTATCTTCTTTACCATTATAAAATGAACCTTTGCGAGATACTTGTCCGTTGCGGTAATACTCTACGTGACGGCCATGCGGAATACCTTTTACGATATTTGTTTCAGACTTGAGCTTGCTTTGTTCGGTATCGTAATATTCTTTTTTGGGTTGCGCTTTCACCGTAGGCGCAAGCAATACCAAGAGGAGCAGCAGGAATCTAAAATGTATCATGGTGTAAAATTAAGGGTATAACGCGGGTACACCGACGCGATACACTAAAATTTGTAAACAAACCAGCGTTTAATAATCTGGTAATCAGCAGAAAACGTATCTGTGCCGATGTTATTCCGGCGAACAGCGTTAAGCGTAAACCCGTGCGTTTAATGACCTTTAAAAGCAGGCTTGCGCTTTTCGAGGAATGCGTTCACACCCTCGTTGTAATCGTAGGTAGATGCAGCCTCAACCTGAACGCGGCCTTCGGAGGCCAACTGCTTTTCGTGGGTATTGAATAGGCTTTCGTTGAGCAGGCGTTTGGTAAGACCGAGGGCTTTGGTGGGCATGGCCGACAGGTTTGCGGCCGCTTTCAGCGCTTCGTCCATACTTTGCTCGTCGGCAATGACTTTATATACCATTCCCATTTGCTGGGCTTCAATTGCAGTTACTTTATCGCCTGTCATCATGAGGGCAGAAGCTCTCTGAAAACCAACCAGGCGGGGAAGAAAGAATGTTCCGCCACTATCTGGGATAAGGCCAATTTTGCTGAAAGCCTGAATAAATGAGGCGGAATTTGCAGCCAATACAACATCGCAAGACAAGGCAATATTGGCACCTGCGCCGGCAGCTACGCCATTTACAAGGGCAACCACCGGTTTTTCGATGTTTCTGATTTTGGTGACAATGGGATTATAATGCTCCTCTACAATGCGAGAAATGCCTGGTCCTTTCTCATCAATCGCTTCAGCCAGGTCTTGCCCCGCGCAAAATGCTTTTCCGGAACCGGTAAGTAGCACTGCCCTCACCTGCTCGCTGGCCGCAGCTTCATCGAGCGCAGCCTGTAATTGCAAGGCCATATCGCGGTTAAAACTGTTGAATTTATCGGGACGGTTGAGGGTTAGCACCATCACCTGGTCTTTTATTTCCTTGAGAATAAAATTCATGAGACAAACATTTTACGCCGCTAAAATCGGGAATTATTTTTTAGAAAACGAAATTTTGTAGCAGGTTCCGGCGCTATCCGTTTTCAGCTCATAAACGCCCTCTACCTGCTCCACTAAGCCATTGAGAATACCGATACCGATAGATTTGGCAGGGATACAAGACGGATCGAAACCACGACCGTTATCTTTGATTGTCAGGAACACCCGTTTGTTATTTTCCAATAGGGATATTTCGATCACACCTTCTTCCCGATCGGTAAACGCATGCTTGTAGGCATTCGTGATCAGCTCATTGACGATCAGCGCCAGCGGAATGGCCGTGGAAATATCAACGTGAACATCGGTGATCCCTTTTTCGATGCGGATGTGCGGCGACGAACGGTAGGTGCTGATGATGTGGTCGATGATCTGATCGAGGTATTCTTTGAAATTGAGATGCGAGTAGGATTTGGCTTTGTAAATAAGCTCGTGTACGGCAGCGATCGAGTCGATGCGGCTGCGGCATTCGTAAAACAGCTGCCGATGGTAGTCATCCGCCGACTTCTCGGCCTGCAGGTTCATAAGGCTTCCCACAATGCTCAGGTTGTTCTTCACGCGGTGGTGCACTTCCTGCAACAATACCGTTTTTTCTTCGAGCGAACACTTCAGGGCTTCGGAAGCCTGTTGTTTGTTATGTGTTTCGATGGTGAGAGAAAGCATCTGCGCGGCCACGAGGCCGAATTTTTGTTCCTGCAAAGTCCAGTCGCGGGGGCCGCCAACGTTCTCAAAGCAAATAATACCGATCATTTCCCCTTCGATGCGCACCGGGATATCCATCATGGCCTGGATGCCATGTGGCTTCAGGTAATACTCGTAGAGCTCGGCCGTTTTGGTTTCGGTGTATGCATCGCGGGTAATGATGATCTTTTCTGTTTCGAACAACGAAAAATACAGTGGCATAGCCAGTCGCGGCAGCGCTGTTTGCGGCACGAGCTTGTTCTCCCGGGCATCGAAGTTGCCGATGCACTGGATCTGCGTTTTCTTCGTATCGAAGAGCCAGGCATTTACCCGCGTGGTGTTCATGGCACGCGACGAGGATTCGAGTATTTCGTAAATGGCTTCGTTGATCCTGCCATCGCGGATCATGCGCGATTTTGACAGGTTTTCGATGGTCAGACTTTTTTTGATGATGTCTTTCCGGATAATGTTCTGCTGGGTATTGTCGCGCAGGTAAAAAATATAGTTTTTCTGCCCGTCGAGGCCATTCT
>DAIUED010000212.1:0-5963 GCA_036845295.1 Bacteroidota bacterium | reverse complement strand
TCTTCGAAGGCGCGAATGGTAAAGTTAGCCGCCAGGAAGCCCGGCGCATTTTTTGTGTCGTTAAGCGGTGCATTTACGTTCGTCAGGCCATTGTCGTCGGTGCGGCCGGTAAAGATGGTTTGGGTTTCGGAATAAAAATTTTGGGCCGGATTATCGAAAACATAACCTTTAAAGTTTTTGAATTCGGTAGTTGTTTGCGACAGAGAAACATCAATTTTAGTTTCGAGGTTGCGCCCCGGCGCGCCATGAAGCCATTTGATCTCGAGAGGACTGTTGAGGTTAAGGTCGCTGCTGTAAATCATTTCCCGATCATACGCAAGGTTAATTTTGAGCCTGTTTGGCATGATGGTTTCAATGCGGATGTTTTTGGTAAATGTTGCGCCACCTACTTTAACACGCGCCTGGTAAACGCCGGTCGGCGCCGCATTTTCGGTGCGGGTTGAAAAATTATAGATGCCGTCCACATGCCGTGTGCGGGTGAGTTTCTGCACGATCTGGCCTTGCGGGTTTACCAGCTCCAACGATGCCGGGTAGTTTTCCGGAAGTTGCTTTTCTTTATTTTCCAGGATAAAAGACAGGTAAAGACTGTCGCCCGGGCGCCATACGCCACGCTCTCCGTAAATAAACCCTTTCACCCCTTTTTGAACCACGTCGCCCTCTACCTCAAACGAACTTAACGACAACGAACTGCCGTCGTCGAGTTTCAGGTAAGTACGTTCCTGGCCGCGGTGGGCCACGAGTACAAAAGGTTTTTGTTTTGTTTCCAGAACTGCAGTTCCCTCACCGTTAGTACTTACCTGTTTTAATTTTTGCTGCTGGTAGTCGTAGGCTTCAATCAGCACATTTGCCGCCGGTTTAGCAGTAATGAGGTCCGAGGCAAATACATTGATTTGCCCGTTGTTGCCGCGCTTGGCAATAAGCCCGATGTTGGTGGCCAGAATGTTTCGGTTTACCGACTTGTTGTTGTAATAGGCGCGCGAGCAGGGATTGTTTCGCTCAGCGTAGTCGTAGTAATAATAATCGTCATAATAGTCGTCGTATGAATTGTAATAATCCCAATCCTTATCGTCCTTATCGGCTTCGGCATCGGTATATACATCGTCCTCGCCATGCGATGTGGTGTCGCCTTCGCAGTTATAAATTGAATAGTTGCGGTTAAAGCTCAAACGGATATTGTAAATGGCTCCGGGTTCGGCTTTGATAAGTGAAGAGAGGTCAATCGAATAGCGGTTCCATTTATTGCGCTGAGGCACGCCATTTGGCTGGAGGGTTATTTTTTTCTTCACAATGAGTTTGCCAACCCGGCGTAGTTCCTGGCTGCCTTCCAGGTTGTTTACCTGGAGAAATTGAAGAATGTTTTTTTCGTAAATGCGGGTGATCCTCACATCTACAGCACTCAGGTTTACAGCTTCGAAAGGGAACACGAGTCCATTAGAACCCGGCAATATTACACCTTTTCCGCTCAGCTTAACCGAAGGTTTGAGATCCTCGAAGAAAACGGCGTAGGAGATGTTTTCTTTCAGATGGCGCCCATCGCTATTGTGCAGGCCGTTGCTGATGGTGATGTCACGGCTATCGGTATAGCGTTCGGGCGTGTATATTTTAATGCTGTTGTTCTCAATCGAAAAAGTTAGTTTTTGATCTGTTGCCGGTGCTTTTTCGATCATTTCGCCGTATGCATTATACGATGGTTCGGTCGAAGTTCCTGTTCCGCTGATTGCAATAAGGCCTTCCAGATTTTGGTGCGGATCTATTTTATCGGAAAATTGTAAGGTAATGTATTGATCGGGTTCATTCGTTACTGAAACATTCAGCAGGGTGAATTCGTTGGTGTTTGGAATGTCGATCTCTTTAGTGCCCTGCTCTACAGCACCGATGGGTTCGCCGTTATAGGCAATCGATAAGTTTCCTTTGCCTTTTTGTACCTGCGAAACGGTAAAGTGGTGCGTAGTCGTGTTTTCGTGAAGCCAGCTTATCGCCAGGTTTTGTGATCCCTGGCGGGCCTGTAGTGTTTTTTCCACCAGCAGGTTGTCGGCATAATCGGCAGTGGTCAGTGTGCCATCGATATCGAGCTGATTGTTCTCAACGGTTTTGTAGTTATCCACAGAAATTTCCATGGCTTGTTTGATCGTCGAAAATTCAAATTCAAAATTCTTTAGTTCGTCGCTCACTTCAAGTACCTGGCCTAAGGCAAAGGTTGCTTTATACGTTTGGTGATTGGCTAAACGCTGCGAAGGTTTAAACTCCACGGTTTTTTTGTCGATCCACACCAGCTTGCCGTCGATGGCTGGGTTAAAGCGAAACAGCGTATTCTCGGTTTCCTGTCCTTCTTCGGCTGCTTGCGCACTTTCTTCCTGCAGCACGATGGTGATCCGGCTTTCTACCGGTATGATGCCGGCCGTATAAGCAGCAATATACTCTTTGTAGGCCGGGTTAATATATTGTGTATCGTTTTTGGCCGACGAGGAGGAGTAGTACGTAAGCCCCGCGATAGAAAGCGCTGTGATAAGGAACACAGCCAGGATGGTTTTAACTGACATGGTTTTTGGGATATGAACCAAAAGTAGAAAAAAAGCGGTTGGCAGCGAAATTTGAAATACTGGTAATTTACCTAGGTCAAAAATCGACCGACCACGTTAAAAAACACGACGGATTAACAAAAAATACCTATCTTAGCCTTGTCCCCGCTTCTTTGTCCTTTTTGTTTTTTGGGAACACCATACCAAACCAAGCATTTTTAAGTGTTATGGAAAAAGTCATCGAAATTATCATTGCCGAAGATAAAGAACTCCTTCGGAAAGCGATTGCCGGTCAGCTTCAGGAGCATAACATCCGTATTTCGGGTGAAGCCAGCAACGGAAAAACACTACTCAAGCTATTGCGGTCGCGCCGGCCGGATGTTGTACTCCTTGATCTGGAGATGCCGGTAATGGATGGCAATGAAGCCATGAATCATATCATGCGTGATTTCCCGGAAACCAAGGTCTTGATCCTTACGCTGCACAATGATTTTTTACTGGTGGAAAATTATATGGATCGCGGCGCCCGCGGATTCATTCCAAAGGATGAGATCGCCGGCGATATCACCATTCTCGTAGATGCCATCAAGCAAATTCGCGCCGGCCACATTTACATTCATCCAAAACTGGGCGAAAAAAGAAAGTTTACAAAACGACAGAAAGACATCATGCCGCTCCTGTTCGAAGGCAAAACCAACGAAGAAATTGCCTGCGAAATAGGTATGTCGAAGCGTGGTATGGAAAAAAGCCGTCGGCGCATATACGAAAAAGCAGGATCGGCGCACGGCATTGAGTTTTACAAATTCGCATTTTCGAGGGGTTTGCAGTTCATGAGCCGTATCGGTAGAAACCGCAGAGCGTCTTCATAAGGGCTGTAAAATCGCCAGACAGCCCTTTCCGGCATTTTTTTGAAAAAAAGCCATCCGAAACAATAAAGTTAGGTAAACAACGTTTTTACTGAAACCTCTAATCTAATTCTATGCAAAAAACCTCTACTCTTGTTTCTACATCCGGAAAATCTAACAAAAGCAAGCCTCAGGCCTCTGGTTCTGTGCAAATTCCCGAGGTTTCCGATTCGGTTGTTCGTGCCATTCTCAATTATTCGCGTTCGCTCAGCGTCAGGCATTCAGATTCCATCGGCTTTATAGATATCGTTGCCAGTTAGGTAAAACGGGTGAAAGCCATTTTTGCCGCCAGCAAAGAGGCTTGGGGCAGTTTCGTCAATTAATTTTGTGTAATAGCTATATTACGTTATTTTTGCGTTCTACATTTATTGACTGACGATGGCACAATTCGAATTAACCATGCCCAAAATGGGTGAGAGCGTTGCGGAGGCAACTATTATTAAGTGGACCAAAAACGAAGGCGATTCTGTAAAGATTGATGAAACGGTTCTGGAGATAGCCACCGACAAAGTTGACTCCGAGATTCCTTCGCCATTTGAGGGCACGCTCGTTAAAAAATTGTTTAATGAGAACGATGTGGTACAGGTAGGTGCAGTCATTGCCATCATCTCGTCGGATGCAAATGCTGCTGTAAGTGAAACGCCTAAAACCACGGCGCCCGCCCAGCAGACTGTGGCATCAGATGCCGCCAGCACATCGGCGCCTGCCAAAGCAACAGAAACTACAGCCAACGATTACGCTTCTTCTGATAAATTTTACTCTCCATTGGTAAAAAGCATTGCCAAGGAAGAAGGCATTTCATTACAGGAGTTGGATACTATTAAGGGAACCGGCCAGGACGGTCGCGTAACCAAAGCCGATATCCTGGCTTACCTGCCTAACCGCAATAAACAAGCTGCCAGCCAAACACCGGCTAAGTCGGAAGAAAAAGCGGCAGCGGTTACTGCTCCTGCATCTAAAGGCGCTTCGCTGGCCGGTGTGCCGGAAAATACAGTTCTGGTGCAGCGCCCGGCCGTATCGGTGGGTGCAGAAGACGAGATCATTGAAATGGACCGCATGCGTAAAATGATCTCCGATAATATGGTGATGAGCAAGCACGTATCGCCTCACGTCACCTCGTTTGTGGAAGCAGACGTTACCAACCTGGTACAATGGAGGGATAAGATCAAAAAAGATTTCGAAAAACGCGAAGGCGAAAAAATTACATTTACACCGCTTTTCATCGAAGCTGTTGTAAAAGCGATCAAAGATTTCCCGATGATCAATGTTTCTGTCGATCAAAGCGGCAGTAAGATCATCAAACGCAAAAATATCAACATCGGTATGGCAACGGCGCTGCCAAGCGGAAACCTGATCGTGCCGGTAATTAAACATGCCGATACCAAAAACCTGGTAGGTATTACCAAAGATGTGAACGGTTTGGCTGCGCGCGCGCGCGCCAATAAACTGGCTCCTGACGAAATTCAGGGCGGCACATTTACCATCAGCAACGTGGGCAGTTTTGGCAACGTTATGGGTACACCTATTATCCTGCAACCGCAGGTGGCGATCCTGGCAGTAGGTACTATTAAAAAGAAACCAGCCGTTATCGAAACACCTCAGGGCGATGTGATCGCCATCAGGCATTTCATGTTCCTTTCCCTGTCTTACGACCACCGCGTGGTAGATGGTTCCCTGGGCGGAAGTTTCCTCCGAAAAGTAGCCGATTACCTCGAGGCCTGGGATGTTTCCAGAACTTCGTAAAATGTTAAAATCCCGCCGTCCAGCGGGATTTTTTTATAGACGGAATAGTGCATTATATGCAAATAGTGCTATTTTTGTTAATTGTTTTAAACTAGTTTTATGAAGAAGTATTACGTATTACTCATAGCCTTATTGTTTGGTTCTCACCTTCTGAAAGCACAAATGCCTTCCGGGAGTTATTCGGATTATTTCCGCGAAGGAACATTTCTGTTGATGGAAGAGAACTATGATATGGCGCTTAAAAACTTTCTTCAAGCCTACAAAATCGACTCTTCATCAGCAAATATTAACTACAACGTTGGTTACTGTTACCTTAAATCGGCAACAAAAAAGAATCTGGCCGAACGCTACCTGGCCAAAGCTATTACCAATATCAGCAAGAACTATGACTCGGACAATGCTTCTGAAAAAGCAGCTCCTCCGATGGCCTTTTTATTTTATGGTAAAGCCCTGCACCTGAACTATAAGTTCGATGAAGCCAACGCGCAGTACGAGTATTTCGAACAGAATTACGCAAAGGATAAAACAGCGAAAGAAGACGTTGCGTTCCTGAAAATGCAAACCGCTTATGCAAAAGAGTTGGTTGCTGCGCCTATCAACGTAAAAGTGGAAAACCTGGGCGATAGCATCAATAGCGAATATCCCGATTTCAGCCCGGTACTCAGTGCAGATGAGCGCATGATCATATACACCACCCGCCGAAATACATCTACCGGTGGAGAGAAGGCACTTGATGGGCAATACTACGAAGATATCGTGGTAGCCTACAAAGATGATAACGACAAATGGTCGGGCC
>DAIUED010000211.1:0-5966 GCA_036845295.1 Bacteroidota bacterium | reverse complement strand
ATTCCTTACATCGGTAAATACAAATTGCTAAGGGATTCGGTGCAAGGCGAAAAAGGGATCTTGCACACCGACTACTGGGTGCTTGGTTATCATGAAAATAAAGTAGCATCACACCTGAAGCCCAATGTAATAAAAACCATTGCCTGTTTCGAGCATTGGTTTGGGCCTTATCCATTTTACGAAGATTCGTACAAACTCGTGGAAGCGCCTTACCTGGGAATGGAACACCAGAGCAGTGTAGCTTACGGCAATCACTTTTTGAACGGTTACCTGGGTCGCGACTTGTCGCAAACGGACTGGGGATTGAAATGGGATTTCATTGTGGTGCATGAGTCGGGGCACGAATGGTTCGGCAATAGTGTAACGGCTGCCGATGTGGCCGATAATTGGATACATGAAGGATTTACCTCGTACAGCGAAGTGCTTTTTACCGAATGCGAGTTTGGAAAAGAAGCTGGTAATGATTATTGCGAGGGCGTGAGAAAAACGATCGCCAACGATGTGCCGCTGATCGGCCCATACGGCGTTCGCCGCGAAGGCAGTGCCGATATATACAATAAAGGCAGTAATCTGTTGCATACCATCAGGCAACTCGTGAACAACGACGAACAATTCAGGTTACTTCTCCGCGACATCAACGCACAGTTTTACCATAAAGTGGTAACCACGGCAGAGTTGGAGGCGTTTATCATTGCAAAAACGGGACTCGATTTAAGGTCTGTATTCGATCAATACCTGCGTACAACAAAAATTCCTGTACTGCAGTACAAACTAAACAAAGGCAAATTATCATTTCGGTATGCGAATTGCGTTTCCGGATTCAATATGCCGGTGAAGATCACTGTTGGGAAAGAGCTACTCATTCATCCAACTACGGATTGGCGGAGTATTCAAGTAAATCCGAAAGTGAAACGTATTACACTAGACCGCAATGTTTATGTCGATCTACTCAAGTAGAGAGTCTGTCGCCAACAAGACTTCTAAATGCTAAATGCATAGTCAGTGCAGAGCGTTCTAGTGACATTTTTTTAATCTTGATTTGAATAAAACATCGAAACGATGTACCTTTAAATTGGTTTTTGCTTTAATAGTCGTGGGCCGCTCAAACAATATTTTTGGGAAGTATGACTGCTAACTACTAACAACGGCTAATACACATGATTTTTCGTTCGGAAGTGAAGCAAAAAGCACTCAAGTATGAACGTTGAATAACCAAAGCTGCAAGAAAATGAAAAGGGGTTTTTACATAAAATTTATACTAGGCTTACTATTTTGTATCACTATTTCTTGCAAGAAGAAAGATAGCAATAACAATAATGATGTGTCGGCCACAGAGTATGACATCGCAAAATCTTACGATTTGACAGATATAGCATATGGCGGTGATTCGAAACAAAAAATGGATGTATATTTACCTGCAAACCGCGATGGCAATTCAACAAAAGTGTTTGTATTGATTCATGGTGGCGGTTGGACTGCTGGCGACAAATCTGATTATGCATCTACAGTTGCGGCCCTTAAAACTTATTACCCCAATCATGCCATTATTAATCTCAATTATCGGTTGGGTAGTCAGGGTAATCCTGGATATCCCAAACAGATAAACGATATTCAGGCAGCATTGAACGAAATCCAGAAAGAAAAATACAATCTGGCAAAAAAATATTTGCTTTATGGTGGCTCGGCAGGCGGACATTTATCGCTTCTGTATGGTTATGCTTTCGACCCTAATCACTACGTAAAAGGTATTGTAAATACGGTTGGCCCGGCTGATTTAACGGATACTTCTGTTACAAAAAGCGTTTTTTTAATGGGGGTTGTAGGCGGGTTGTTGGGTGATGCTGTAAACAACTATCAGGCAAACCAATCACTCTTTGTGGAAGCTAGTCCTGCAAAGCAGGTAACGGTAAACTCTCCGCCGACAATTTCGTTCTATGGAGATCAGGATCCCCTCATTCCAGTTACACAAATGCCCTTATTACGAGCAGCATTGCAAAGCAAGGGTGTTTGGCATTACGATACGATTTATCCCGGTGCGGGGCACGGTGTTTGGGCGTCTCAAGCACAAAATCAGGACTATATCAATATGACAATGTCATTTATCAATCAATTCTTCAACTGAAAGTCTTTAACTGATATAGAAGTTCACGACGATCAATGCCTTTTTGTATATCACTGTTTCAAGTCTGTCGTCCAATCAAGCCTTTTGCCCAGGTCAGATAATGCTTCTTGGGCGAAGGATTTCGCCAGAAGTTTATGAATGCGTATAACAACGAAAGAGATTAGGATCGGCAGGATGACCAGGTGAGTAGCCAGGATAACGGTCATAGCGATGACAAATACAATGAAACCCAGGCTCTTGTTGTGAAAGTGTAGCTCCAGGCGCTCAGAATCAATAAACATTACTCCCCGGTCGAATCTGAACAGTGCCGTTTGCGTACCTGAGAAAAAGCCGGATCGGAATTCGAAGCGATCGCCATAGTTGGCGATCAGTGTCAGACCGGAATAGACCAGGTATTGGGAAATGTACAGATTTGCTTTACTAAGCTGAAGATTGGAAAGAGGCTGACGGAATCGGTACTCGACTTTATCAGAAAACAATTTCAAAGCTTCACGCTATCGGCAATGTGATTGTTTTCACACATCAGCGTGCGTGCCGGAAACTTGCTGTACAATAGCAGATCGTGAGTGGCAAATAGAATGCAGCGCCCTTGTTTGCTGATGTCAAGCAGTAACTTCATGATCTCTTCCGACGTATCGGGGTCCAGGTTGCCGGTAGGCTCGTCGGCGAGGATAATTTCCGGTTCGTTGATAAGCGCGCGCGCAATGCTGATGCGTTGCTGCTCACCACCAGAAAGCTGATAAGGCATCACCAGTTCCTTGCTTTCGAGTCCAACTTTTATCAACACGTCTTTCACGCGTTTTTTGATTTTCGCTTCATCTGTCCAGCCGGTGGCTTTCATGACAAAGCGGAGATTTTCAAACACACTTCGATCGCTTAGCAACTGGAAATCCTGGAATACAATGCCTAGTTTGCGGCGCAGGAACGGGATTTCCTTGCGTTTAAGGCTGTGCAGTTTGAAGCCAGACACCTCTCCCTGGCCCTGGGTAAGGCTCAGGTCGCCATAGATGGTTTTTAGAAGGGAACTTTTGCCGCTACCGGTTTTCCCTAACAGGTAAACAAATTCACCTTTGTTGAGCGACAGGTTCAAGTTGGAAATCACAGCGATATCGCCCTGAAAAATGGTCGCGTCTTTAAATTCTATAACCGGGTCGTTTACCATAATTGCTGCGTATAAAAATAGCCTGTATTTCGTTAAAGAACGGTAAATACAGCGCGCAAGTTTTAACAGGATTGCGTTAATAACTACAAAATCAGGCGCTTAAGCAGGCTTGCGAAAGCCTTAATTTTAAGAGCGGCTAAAATTCCGCCTCTTTCGTTATTCCGTTCACCTCAGTTGAGGCCTTGTGGAGCGGATTTGCGAAAAAATTAACGTAACAAAACACTAACCAAAGAATTATACGACATAAACGCATGATGGTTTTCAGGTATTTACTAGGTGTATGGTTGCTGCTCCTGTCTGCAATGCTTTCCGCACAAAAAACGCAACTGTTGTTGGATAAAGAGGCGCTCTACAAAACGGGTATCGAGTTGTTCGACAAAAAACAATACACCGCCGCACAAAAAGCGTTCTCGGATTATATACTCAGTGTACAGGGCCGCACGCTACTCAAGGCCGATGCGTCCTATTATGCAGCCGCTTGCGGCATTGAGTTGTTTCATAAAGACGGCGAGTGGATGATGAAGGAATTTATCCGTCTTTATCCTGAAAGCAACAAAGTAAAATGGGCTTATTTTTACCTGGGTAAGTCGAACTTCAGGAAGAAGAAATACGAGGAAACTATCGAATACCTTGAGAAAGTGGATATCTACGAACTCAACAAAGAGGATCTCGCTGAGCTGTATTTCAAGCGTGGCTACAGCTATTTCTCAGTAAACAACAACGAAAAAGCCAAAGCAGACCTCTACGAGATCAAAGATGTGGACAATAAATATTCACAACCCGCCAATTACTATTATTCACACATTGCCTATCAGGAAAAAAATTACGAAACCGCTATGCAAGGCTTCAACCGCTTGCTCAGTAGCGAAACTTTCGGGCCGGTAGTACCATATTATATTACACAGATCTATTTTATACAGGGCAAATACAAAGAGGTGATCCGCAACGCGCCCGCATTGCTCGACGATTCCACGCATGTGCAAAAAGAAGGAGAGATCAACCGCATGATCGGCGAATCGTACTTCAACCTGAAGGATTATAACAATGCCCTTACGTATTTCAAAAAATCGTATGCCACCGGCGGAAATTTCAACACCTTCGGCAATTACGCCCTTGGCTATTGCTACTACCAGATCAAAGACTACAAAAATGCGATACAGCATCTTGAACGTGCTACCACTAATAGCGATAGTCTGGCGCAAAATGCCTGGTATCATCTGGCCGATTGCCACATGCAAACCGGCAACAAGACCAAGGCACGCAACGCCTTTTACGCTGCTTCAGGCATGGATTTCGATCCGATGATCCAGGAGGATGCCTTGTTCAGCTATGCCAAACTGTGCTATGAGCTATCGTTTGCACCGTACAACGATGCCGTCCTGGCTTTTCAAAAGTACATTCGGGAATACCCTGCTTCGCCACGCAAATCGGAGGCTTACCAGTATCTGGTGAATGTGTATTCCACAACGAAGAACTACAGTCAGGCCATTGCATCTATCGAGAATGTGCAGCCTCTCGATCCAATATTGAAAATCACTTACCAAAAACTCATTTATTTTAAAGGCGTAGAGTTCTTCAATAACATTGAGATCGACAGCGCCGCCCGCTATTTCAAAAAATCCATTGCCGTCAATTTCGACAAGACGTATAATGCCTTATCGTATTACTGGCTGGGAGAGATTTCTTACATTAAAAAAGACTACGCCACTGCTGTAGAAACCTGGAAGACCTTTCAAATGAATGAAGGAGCCTTCAGTTTGAAAGAGTACGATCTGTCGAATTACAATATCGGCTACGCCTGGTTCCAGCAAAAAGGGAAGAGTGATTATGAAAATGCGAACCTCGCCTTCAGGAAGTTTCTACTGACTAAAAACACCTACGATGCCAAAAAAATGGCAGACGCCACGGTGCGTACGGCCGATACTTATTTCATGCAACTCATTTATCCGCAAGCATCAGAATACTACGGCAAGGCCATCGCCATGAATCAGCTCGACGTGGATTATAGCATGTACCAAAAAGCATTGTGTAATGGGCTACTGAAAAAACAGCAGGAAAAAATCAACGACCTTAAACAGCTGATCGCTAAATACCCGAAATCAACCTACTATGCGCCCGCAGTATTTGAAATTGCCGAGACCTATAGTAAAGACCTGAAAGATGCGGATCACGCCATCTCTTATTACCAGATCATCATCGACAAGTATCCCAACTCGACTTACGTCAATGCGGCATTGGCCGGTATTGGCCTTGCGTACTACAACAAAAAAGAGGATGACAAGGCCTTCACCTACTTCGATCAGATCGTCAGGAAAGATCCGAAGAGCGAAGAAGCAAAAGGCGCTTTGGGAAATATTCGTAAGATCTTTGAAGACAAGGGCGACATCGACGGGATGGAAGAGTATTTCAAGAAAGTCGGAAACCCGATCGATAACAATGAATTAGAGAATTCCCTGTTTGAGTCGGGCCGCGACGCCTATATCCGCGACAAGAACTGTGATGTGGCCATGCCGAAATTCGAGAGCTACATCATCAAATACCCCAACGGTAAATTTATTGCGGATGCACATTTCTATTATGCCGAATGTGCTTACAGCAAAGACCAGTTGGATAAAGCCTTGCCATCGTACCTCTTCATCACCAACCGCTCGCGAAACATCCATACAGAGGTATCGCTTCTTA
>DAIUED010000210.1:0-5972 GCA_036845295.1 Bacteroidota bacterium | reverse complement strand
CGTAAAGCTCCCGTCGGAGTTTATTGCCAATTGATAGCGCGCCTCGTTGATAGAGGAAATGCTGGTAGAAAGATTGCACAAACTGTTATTGAGCAAGTAGCGGCTTTTGGCTGCAGGCTTGGTACTCAATCCGTAAGTTGGATTGTTCACGATGTCGGTGCCATAGGTGCTTAGGCTCGCAAACGATCCGTTCGTGGATAACTGACGGTTCGGGCATCCGTCGTGATCCCAGCTCCAGGCAAGCCAGGACATCTTTTTCGTTTCGCAGTAGCGTAACAGTGCCTTGTAGTTTAAATTGTATTGGCACATGCTTACGTCGTCCTGCTGGTTGGCAATTTCTCCCAAAACAAATGGAATTGGTTGCGCCAGTATATTATTGAGCTTTCCTGCCATTTGCGTACTGTCGTTGTTAGCATACCCATACCAATAGGCATGTGCGCTGAAAATGAGGTTATGCCTGGGATCGAAGCTGATCAGGTCGGCTGCCGTATTCCCGGTGATAAAAGCATCGGCGTGTTGTCCGCAGTCTGGCGCATCGATCATCAGCGGGAAGTCGAAGCCAGCCACGTTCCGTAAATTGGTGATGATGGTCTGATATGTCGTTTTATAGGTTGACAAAGCTGCCGAAGGGTTCGACGCCCAGTTTACATGCAAGGCTTCGTTAGCAATGTTCACGATCACGCTGTGACGGTATTTGTTCAAAATCGGCAATACGCTGTTGCTGGTCCACCAGGCACTTCCGCTCACAAGCGCACTCGTATTGTTGGCGCAGGTAAAGTCATGAAGTTCTACAATGGCTATCAGATCGTGCTGAACGCATTTACTGATGGCGCTGTCGAGGGCAACATAGTTAGAATATACCGGGGCAGCGTTGTTCTGGTACCAGGGTAACCTTACGGTGTTGGCGCCGGTTTTGGCGATCTCTGCAATATGAAGCTCATTGATGGAATATCCCCAATTATACGGCGCATAGTTCACACCCTTAAGCCGAAGCGTGTCGTTGCATGGTCCCAGAATGTATTGGTTACTGGTGTGGATAACCGCAGCTGTTTGCGCGTGGTTTCTGAAAAATGCGAGAAGGAAAAGGATGGATAATAGCGCTGGCTTCATAGGTTTTTTTACAAAGGTATTTTAATCGGCAGCAGAAAACATCACCAATCTATGTGATTTTTACCAGCTGAAAAAGCAATATATTTGGAAAGCGACATGCGCTTTCCAGTATTACTCCTATATCTGCTATTGTACCATCTGTCAGGCAAAACTCAGGAATTGTCGGGGCATGTGTTTGGCAACACGTTTTTTCAGAATTACAGTATGAAAAATGGGTTGACGTCAAACTATTGTTATGACGTTCTGCAGGATACCGAAGGCTATATCTGGGTGGCAACCCTCAATGGGTTGAGTCGCTTTAGCGGTAATGGCTGGACGCCTTTTCAGCAACAGTCGATGGTCAGAAAGCATGTGCTTCCATCCAACTGGGTGATGGATATTGACGAGGAACCCGGGAAAGGGTTATGGATGAATACCGACCGGGGAATAGCTTTTTACGATACCAGACTCGATTCGGTCATTATTTTTCCGGAGCCGGTGAAAGGGTGGGGGAAGATACTGTATGCTGGCTCAGGCCAACTGCTGGTGTCTTCCTGGACGGGTGTCGATCAGTTCGAGCAGCGGAGAGGCACACTTGCACGCGTGAAGCATTATGACGGAACGGAAAGTAATTCTTTTCCAATGATATGGAAAGACCAGGCCGGAGTAGCCTGGTGTTGTCCGGAAGATAAACCCTCGTTGATCCGGGTTGATCCTGTGCATCAGCAGTCGTCTTATAGGAGCAGGATCCAAATTCGCGGTAAGGCGCAAACTATCGTGGTTAACGCTGTTTGTCAGCTTAGTAGTGATACCCTCTTGTTGGCAACCCGGCATCATGGCGTTTTGAAATATTCTGCATCATCCAATCACGCAGACTTTTTTCTGCCAGACCGTTTGGATTCCCTGAAAGAATATTCGGCAGTTGCGGTGTACCGCTGGGGATCCAGGCGTTATGTTTTCGTGGGGACAAAGCACGCCGGCTTGTATATCGCTGATGAGCGCGGAGCCATGGTGTATCATCACGAACATGAGCATGACGATCCGGGAAGCCTTTCTGGCAGCCAGGTCACGGCAATATACCCCGACAGGCAATCAGGAGTGTGGATCGCTACTGCCACCGGGTTGAGTTATTTCCATCCCTCACTTCAGAAAAGCAGGTCTTATCATTTTTATGATCATCCGGTAATTTCGGCATCGGTGATGATAAATGCCGTATGCCGGCTTGCTCCAGGACGTTTTCTTATCGGCACTGATGCCAATGGGTTGTTTACATACGATCATGAAAACCGTAGCGCGGAAGCCGTAAACATACCAGGCAGCCCGGGGGTTTCAATTTCCGGTATCTGTCGCACTTCGCAGAATATCTGGATTGGTACCAAAAACGGCTTATTTGAATACGATGTAAAAACGAACAGGTGCCGCGCGTTCGAAACAGGTGGCAGATACCTCACGGAACAAGTGCTTCGTGTGAGGTTGCTCGAGGGCGGCATACTGGCTGTTTGTTGCCAAAGCGGGCTGCTTCTTCTCGATGCCGCAAATCATAAGGTTATTTGGGACGAGCGAAACGTTTCCTCTTCTTCTGAAAAAAGCAAGCGTTTTTGCAAAGATGCTTTGCATATCAACGGTAAAATCTGGTTGCTCCGTTTTTTTGATGGCTGGGAAGTATATGATCTGAAATCACATGCCTGCCTTTACAAAACATCCCAGGCTCTGCAAAAGTTTCCGCTCGACTACCATAACATCGCCGCAGACCAAGGGCATGTTTACATAGCAAGCACGGCCGGGATCTTCGAACAGCAAATAGACAAGCCGGCCAATGTGCGGTTGTTGAAAACAGCTGAAGGCCTGGTGGGCGACGGGATCGTAAACGTGCTTGCAAGAGGCGATGCAACGTTGGTGTACACAAATCCCGATGGTCTTTACAGCTATGATATCAGCCGGCACGAGAGCAAACGCCTCAGCGTGTATGAAAATTACATCCAGAAATGGTTCAATCAACTGGATACGATCCCTGGCGGTTACCTGTACACCGTTTCCGATTATTTTGTCGAGTATTTTTCCGAAACGGGTATTCACAACAGGCTTACGCCTTCGCTCAGGATACGCGAGTTGCTGGTCAACCATTTACCTTGGGATTACACTGGAAATCGGATCGTGTTGGCACATGATCGCAATAACCTTACCTTCCGTCTGGCAAGCCTTGTATATCCGGCAGCAGATAAAAACTATTGGGTTTATCATCTTAATAAGCTCGATACCATTCCGCACATCAGCCGTGACGGCATCATCGAGTTGAAAAACCTCCCTCCCGACAATTATACCCTGAGCATCGATAGTTATAATGCCGAAGGGCTGAGGTCAACGCACACCGCTGTCATCTCTATCCTCATCAAGCAACCATTTTACAGCACAGTATGGTTTTTTATATTGATTTTGCTATTTGCTTTCGGGCTCGGGTTTTCGGTGTTCTGGTACCGAAGGCGTCAGGAGGCACGTTTGTCGGCAATCAGAAGTCAAATTTCACGCGACCTTCATGATGAACTCGGGGCAAACGTCAGCAGCATCAACATCATGGCCAATATGTTACTAAATCGGCATGGTGATACGCACGATCCGGTTATTCGAAATATTTCCAGGTACTCAGTCGAGATCAGCGACACAATCAATGATATTATCTGGAATGTGAATCCAAAATTTGATTCCGTCAGCGAACTTGTAAGACGCATGACGCGCTATGCCTCCGAAACGATTGAGCCGTCGGGTATTTCGTACCATATAGCACAGCCTTCTCTCATGCAACACCACGCGTTAGATAATAAAGTGAAGTACCATCTATACCTGATCTTTAAGGAGATGATCAATAATGCAGTAAGGCATGCAAATGCTTCTCACATCGACGTTACGATATCGGCTACTCACAACAGTTTTTCATTTTGTATTTCTGACAACGGTGTCGGGTTCGATGATTTTGATACTAAAGAAGGAAACGGACTCATTAATATCAGGAGCCGTTCAGCGGAGATTGGCGCACGGCTTGTCATCAGATCCGTAAAAAATGAAGGCACTCAACTCACCGTTAATATAGTACTGTCATGACAAACATCATTTTATTTGAAGATAAGAGCAATATGCGCGAGTCGCTGAAACTCCTGATCGGGAGCGAACCGGGATTTGTGCTGACGGCCGCCTTTCCTAATTGCCTTCAGGCTTCATCCCATGTGCTGACTCACCGGCCGGATGTCGTGCTGATGGATATCGACATGCCTGAGCTTAGTGGCATTGAGGGAGTGAAAGACATCAAGGCGGTAAGTCCGCACACACAAATCATCATGCTCACTGTGTTTGAAGATGATGACAAAATCTTTGAATCGATCAGAGCAGGCGCTGACGGCTATATTTTAAAAAAGTCGATACCAACCGAGCTTATCGGCGCTATCCGCAATGCCGCCATCGGTGGGTCGCCAATCAGCCCTGGTGTTGCAGGAAAAGTGCTTGCCGCATTCCGTGAGAAAAGCAATAAGCGTGGAAATTCATCGTTCGAATTGAGTAAGCGCGAACGCGAAGTGCTGGAGCTTCTGACACGCGGTTATTCGTACAAAAAAATTGCTGCATCATTATTTGTATCTGTAGATACTATTGGCTCGCATATTAAAAATATTTATTCCAAGCTGCAGGTAAACTCAGCGTCAGAAGCAGTAGCCAAAGCGCTTCGTCTGAAGATCGTTGACGATCTTTGAGTGTTTGGCGGAAAAAAATAATCGATCTGTGTAACGTAAAAACCACATGCGCCGAATATGTTATTGGCTCTGAACTTCTTTGTATTTGCGGTTTTCAGGGGGTTTTCTCCTGTTTTGCATAAAACCGAAACCTCTCAATAAATGTTAATTCATCCGAAAAATGGCCGCCTCTCCCGAAAAAAAACAGTAACTTGAAAAATTGAACCAACGTGGTTTTTGCCGTTCAGGCACTGTTACTATAGAAAAAGGAGGCCTCTTATGTCTGGAAAATTAATTATTGTATCGAACCGTTTACCATTTAAAATTGAAAGGAGAGCAGGCCGTTACGAGATAAGACAATCTTCCGGCGGCTTGGTATCTGCCATCAAATCGCTACCGAAAGGAGCAGGTATTACCTGGATAGGAGCCGCTGACTTCCGCGAGGAGGCCTGGCTCGAATATAAGCGAACGGCCGGGAACAGCGAATACAACGTGGTGCCGTTGTTCCTGGATAAAAAAACTGAGAAACTTTATTACAACGGGTTTTCCAACGGCCTGATATGGCCTTTGTTTCATTACTTCCCTTCCTTCGCCGAATACGATGTGGAATATTACAAGGCTTACAAAGAAATAAACGCACAGTTTGCCGAAAAGATCCGGGCAATTGCCGATGAAACGGATGCTATTTGGGTTCAGGATTATCATCTGATGTTGCTTCCGGGGATGCTCCGTCAGGGTTCAAAACCACTGAATAGTAGTTTTTTCCTGCATATTCCTTTCCCATCGTATGAGTTGATGAAACTCATTCCGGAAGACTGGCGCAACGATATTTTAAATAGTTTGTTGTGTGCCGATGTGGTTGGTTTCCATACCAAAGAGTATGTCAGCCATTTCAAGCGCAGTCTTTCTTTTTTTCTTGGGGCCGAGAGTAACAACAACCTGGTCAATATCAATGGGCATACCACACTCATCCGTGATTATCCGATCAGTGTCGATTTTAACCAGTTCAATGCGGCTTTCGATGAACCCGCAGTGGCGAAAGGGCGCAACCTGATCCGCCAACGCTACAATCAAACCAAGATTATCTTTTCACTCGACCGGCTCGATTACAGCAAAGGCGTTATTAATCGCCTGTTTGCGTACGAAGCGCTTATGCAGCAGAACGCT
>DAIUED010000209.1:0-5993 GCA_036845295.1 Bacteroidota bacterium | reverse complement strand
GAGCAACTGCTGTCAACCATTATTTCGCGAGTGCAGCAAATGATGTTTTATCAATTGTCAACCGACGATATTACCAACGGTCTTGTGCGTCAATACCAGTGCGATCCGGCAGCAGCGAGGCAGGCGGCATTGCTTAGCGATGGCAGCTACCGCGAAGCGCAACTCCTGCTACAGCATGCCGATGGTGGCACAGCCTATCTCCAGAACTTCCGCGCGTTTATGCTCATTGCACTAAAATTCGATGCGCCAAAAGCCGTGGCCTGGATCGACGAGAACGCACGTACCGGCCGCGAAAAACAAAAACAGTTCCTGCAATACGGTCTCGAGATTTTCCGCGACTGCCTGATGCTGAATTTCGGAAGTGCCGACCTGGTAAGGCATTCGGGCGACGAAAAAGAATTCGTGTCTAAATTCTCCCGTTTCGTACACCGCCGAAACTACGAGCGCTTGCTCGAAGAGTTCAATTCGGCATTCTACCACATCGAGCGCAATGCCAACCCGAAGATCCTGTTCATGGACCTCATCATGAAAACCAACGAGCTCATCAACATGCCGGCCTGATTTTTTCTGCCAGCTGGTACGAAAGATGTGGTCGTTGAGCTACGACACTAACCATTATACGTGTCAGAAGTTGGGCGTTATTTCATCCCCGGGTAGCTGGGGTGCTACAAATTCTTTTTCAGCTTTGGAGATCACGATGGTAGCCACACCGTTGCCGATGATGTTGGTGATTGCTCTGGCTTCGCTCATGAATTTATCGACACCAAGTAAAAAAGCCAATCCTTCTACCGGTATCTTATGTAGGGCGGTAAGCGTAGAGGCAAGCACAATGAAGCCACTGCCTGTAACACCCGCAGCGCCTTTCGACGTAATCATCAAAATACCGATGATGCTCAGCATTTCACCAAACGAGAGCGGCACCTGGTAGAGTTGCGCAATGAATATTACCGCCATCGACAGGTAAATAGATGTTCCATCCAGGTTAAAGGAATAACCTGTAGGTACTACCAATCCTACTACGGATTTGCTGCAACCCATGCCTTCCAGTTTTCGCATCAGCGAGGGCATGGCAGGCTCGGAAGACGATGTACCAAGCACGATGAGTAACTCTTCTTTGATGGCTACGAGAAATTTCCAGATGCTGAGCTTATAGTACCGCATGATGGATCCGAGCACAAGAAACACAAACAAAGTCATGGTAACATACACGCTGAGCATCAGTTTACCGAGCGGCAGCAGGGTTTGCAAACCAAACTTACCAACGGCATAAGCCATACCGCCAAATGCGCCAAGCGGTGCAAGGTACATCACGTAACGCAAGGCTTTGAATACAGCATGCGACATTTTTTCGAGCGGTTTGATGATGGCTTTTTTTTGCCTGAGATTGCTGATGATAACACCGGCAATAATACCGGCAAGCAAGACCTGCAAGGTAAAATTAGACAGAAAAAATCCGAACCAGCTAAATTTATCGGCGGCATGTTGCGTGTAGGCACTTGCATCTTTGGCGGCAAGGCCTGAAACATTAATGCTACCCGGCTGAATGATATGTGCTATCAAAACACCGATGGCCAGGGCAATGGTAGAAACAATTTCGAAATAAAGAAGTGCCCTCACACCTACCCTGCCTACTTTCTTCAGGCTATCTATTCCTGTGATACCGAGAACGATAGTAAGAAAAATAATAGGGCCGATAAATAATTTGATGATGTCGATAAAGGTCTTGCCAATGATCTCCATCTTCACGCCAAGGGCCGGATAAAAATGGCCGAGCAGCACACCAGCCAGGATGGCAAGCAGCACCTGGAATGCAAGATTAGATATGATTTTTTTTAACATCATGCGTTGCGGATTAAACAATATTAAGTTATTTTTAATTTGTTTCAAAACACGACCTCGACACTCACTTTTCAAAAAACCTAAAAAGCTATGCATTACCCATACCAGATTACTTCTTTCGAAGCCTATGAAAAAACTTACCGGCAAAGTGTTGAACAGCCAGAGCAATTCTGGGCGGATATCGCCGGGCATTTTGTGTGGCGCAAGCCCTGGGATAAGGTGCTGGAGTGGGATTTTGAAACAGCGCACACCAAATGGTTCATCGGTGGCAAACTGAATATCACCGAGAACTGCCTCGACAGGCACCTCGATACGCGTGGCGATGTGCCGGCACTTGTATGGGAAGCAAACGACCCCAGTGAGCAAACCGTTAGTTTAAGTTACCGCGAGTTACACCAAAAGGTTTGTTTGCTTGCCAACGCACTCAAAAACAATGGCGTGAAAAAGGGAGACCGCGTTTGCATCTACCTCGGCATGACGCCCGAACTTGCTATCAGCGTACTCGCCTGCGCACGCATCGGCGCCGTGCATTCAGTGATCTTTGGCGGCTTTTCGGCGCAGGCTATCGCCGACCGCGTGGCGGATGCACAGGCAGAGTACATTATTACTGCGGACGGCAGCTACCGCGCGGCAAAAGACATAGCCCTGAAAACTGTGGTGGATGAAGCGCTGACACAGTGTCCGTCGGTTAAAAAAGTGCTGGTGGCCAAACGGACAGGCGCCACGGTAACCATGAAGGAAGGCCGCGACCTATGGATGCATGATGAGATCGACAAGGTGCGCGCTTCCGGAAATACCGACTGCCCGGCAGAGGTAATGGATGCAGAAGATCCTTTATTTATTCTATACACCTCGGGCTCCACAGGTAAGCCGAAAGGCGTAGTACACAGCATTGGCGGCTACATGGTATGGACCGCTTATACGTTTGTAAACGTGTTCCAGTATCAACCCGGGCAAATGCACTTCTGCACGGCCGACATTGGCTGGATCACGGGACACAGCTATATTATTTATGGCCCGCTATGTGCTGGCGCGACGTCGCTGTTATTCGAAGGTGTGCCTACCTGGCCGGATGCCGGGCGCTTCTGGGATATTGTGGACAAACACCAGGTAAATATCCTTTACACAGCGCCCACCGCTATCCGCAGCTTAATGGGCTTTGGGCTTGAACCGCTGAAAAACAAAAATCTCAGCTCGCTGAAAGTATTGGGTTCTGTAGGTGAACCAATCAACGAAGAGGCCTGGCATTGGTACGACACCAATATCGGCAAAGGGAAATGCCCGGTGGTAGATACCTGGTGGCAAACCGAAACGGGGGGCGCGATGATCTCGAACCTCGCCGGCGTTACCCCACAGAAGCCTTCGTTTGCCACGCTGCCGCTGCCAGGTGTGCAGCCCTGCCTGGTGGACGAGCAGGGAAACATCATCGAAGGAAACGATGTAAGTGGCAACCTTTGCATTAAATTTCCGTGGCCGGGCATTATCCGCACCACTTATGGCGACCACGAACGTTGCCGGCAAACGTACTTTTCGGCGTATCGCAACATGTACTTTACCGGCGACGGCTGCCTGCGCGACAAAGACGGACATTATAAGATTACAGGCCGCGTAGATGATGTACTAAACGTGAGCGGACACCGCATTGGCACAGCCGAAGTGGAAAACGCCATTAATATGCACGAGGCCATTATTGAAAGCGCCGTGGTAGGCTACCCACACGATATCAAAGGCCAGGGCATTTACGCGTATGTTATTTGCGACGCCGGAAAAACGGGCGACGATAAAACACGCCAGGAGATCAACGCAGTGATCACCAAGATCATCGGCCCTATCGCCAAACCGGATAAAATACAATTTGTTCCCGGCTTACCCAAAACGAGATCAGGCAAGATCATGCGACGCATCCTGCGCAAGATCGCTGAAGGCGATACGTCAAACTTAGGCGATACAAGCACTTTGCTCGACCCTTCGCTCGTGGATGTAATTATCAGAGAAAAGGTATGATCCACGGTATTCAAAGGGCGCACGGCCAATCACAATTGATTTTAATCCTGTTCCCCGCGCTGATGATGATCGCTGTACTCATTATGAGTATTGTGATGATGATACAAGGGGAAAACATTGGGACTGTGTTGCTAACACTCTTTATAGCAGCTGTTATTTGCTATGCGGCTATGAGACTGGTTCATTATACGTACAAACAGGTGTTCTACGATAATGATCATATTTACATTAAGTCTATTTTCGGGAAACCGGAAGATACGATCAGCTATGATGATGTTATCCGGTTAAGCGATTATTCGCAACGTCTCTCCCGCCAACATGGAGGCGGAATCATTACTCTCAGCTACCGCACGGCAAAAGGCCACGCAACGATCAAGTTTGCCAAGTCTTTTCCTGCCAGATCTACCGAACTTTTGAAACGACAAATAAGCCCTGAAAAAGTGATTGAGTAAAACCCATGCCGTCCTGTGCCTAGTTGATCAAACGTGGCTTCTATAGACTGGCCGACTAATTACTTAATTTCCTCCAGGCTTTTCATCACTTTTTCTTTAAGCTCCTCTTTAAAAGCAATGAGCTTGTCGAAGATGACGTTGTTCTGGCAACCGAGAATTTGTGCAGCGAGTATGCCCGCATTTTGGGCTGCATTAACGGCAACGGTAGCTACCGGAACGCCATTAGGCATTTGTACAATAGATAACAACGAATCCCAGCCGTCGATGGAGTTGCTTGATTTGACAGGCACGCCGATGACAGGCAAGGCTGTGAGAGAGGCTACCATGCCCGGTAAATGCGCCGCACCACCTGCTCCCGCAATGATGACTTTTACACCGCGTGAAGCCGCATTTTTAGCATAGTCGAACATGCGCTCCGGCGTGCGGTGTGCCGAAACGATGGTTACCTCATGCGGAATATCCATTTTCTTTAAAAAATCAGCTGCGTCGTTCATGATCTTTAGATCGCTGCTGCTGCCCATTATAATGCCTACCATAGTATCTGTTATTTAAATTGAGTGTAGTTGAGTTTCCGACCGCCTGAACCGAATTGTATGGTGCTAAGAAACGATTTTGACAATATCTTTGACGGCTACCGCTTTTTTCTTGGCTTGTAGCAGATCGTCGTCCACCACTGTTACGTGCCCCATTTTACGAAATGGCTTGGTGGTTGTTTTGCCGTACAAGTGTACGTAAACGCCTTTGAATTTCATGGCATCGTCGAGTCCCTCATATTTCGCCGGCCCTTCGTGGTTTTTTTCGCCGAGCAGGTTTATCATTACAGCAGGCTTAACGATAGAGGTATCGCCCAACGGCAGATCGAGAATAGCGCGCAGGTGCTGTTCGAACTGCGAAGTCATGTTGCCTTCGATGGTGTGGTGGCCACTGTTGTGTGGCCTTGGTGCTACTTCGTTCACGAGCACCTTTCCGTCTTTGGTTACAAACATTTCTACGGCCAGAATGCCTACAATACCTAGCTTTTCGGCCACTTTGACGGCTATTTCGGTCGCTTGTTTATCAACTGACTTTTTGATGCTGGCCGGTGAAAACAAAAATTCCACCAGGTTGGCCTCCGGATTAAACTCGCACTCTACTGCCGGAAAGCACTTTATTTCGCCGCTCGCATTACGCGTCACGATCACCGAAATTTCGCGATCGAAGTCCACCAGGCGTTCCAGCACGCTCGGTGCCTCAAACGCATGGTCGATCTTATTGGGATGGCCGAGCTTTACGACGCCTTTACCATCATAACCACCCGTGCGCAGTTTCTGAAAAAACGGGAAGAAATCGCGGTATTTATCGATCTGTGCCTTGTTTTCCACCAGGAAAAAATCCGGGCTCGGGATGTCGTTGCGCTGGTAGAACATCTTTTGCAGACCTTTGTCCTTGATGATCTCGATGATCTCAGGTTGCGGGAATACCTTTTTTCCTTCTTTTTGCAGGTCTTTCAACGCCTCTACGTTTACGTTCTCGATCTCGATCGTGATAATGTCTTTGTCTTTACCAAATTTATAAACGGTATCGTAATCGGTAAGACTTCCTTTGGTAAATTCGTTGGCAATGGCCTTGCAGGGCGCATTGGCATCGGGGTCCAGGCAACAGATATACAGGTTGTAATTGATGGCGCTCTGGATCATCATCCGGCCCAATTGTCCGCCG
>DAIUED010000208.1:0-6022 GCA_036845295.1 Bacteroidota bacterium | reverse complement strand
GGAGATGGCGTAAATGATATGTTGTACATACGCAGCAATTTCATCACAGAAGTGTACCTCACCATTTACGACCGTTGGGGCGAAAAACTTTTTGAGACCAGCGATACAAAAAAAGGATGGGATGGCATGTACAAAGGCAAGAAACTCGATCAGGGCGTGTATGGTTACTACATGACCTTCAAATGCAACAACGGGCAAGAGTCGTTTAAAAAAGGGAACATTACCTTGATGCGTTAACCATGAACCTGCAAAAATCATATAAGATCTGTTTGCTACTGCTGTATCTGCTGGTGGGTTTGTCGCTACCGCAATTCATTGTGGCGCAAGATATTCATTTTTCGAATTGGCAAATTTCGCCCATCAATTTGAATCCGGCGCAAACAGGCATGTTCGAAGGCGACGGCCGTCTTATTTTCAATTACAGGAGCCAGTGGCGGAGCGTTCAGGTGCCGTATAATACCTTCAGCTTTGCCGGCGATTTCAATCTGAACAAACCCCTCATCAAAGGCACAGGCGAAGCACTCGGCATTCTCTTTAACCACGACGCGGCCGGTGATGGCCGCTATACGCTGACCGAGATAAAAGTCCCGTTCAATCATAAATTTTCGTTTCGCAAAGATTCGGGCCTGACGCTGGCCCTGGGCGTGCAGGCTGGCATAGGCAATGTGAAAGTGGATCCTAACCGCTTGAGTTACGACCGGCAGTGGGATGGCGATGCCTACAACGGGGCCTTGCAGAATGGCGAGAATTTCCAATTGCTCAGTAAGGTGTATGCCGATGTGGCACTGGGAACCGTCATCCGGAAACAGATAGGTAAAAAGTGGGAGGCGAGCCTCGGCTATGGCCTTAGTCATATCAACCAGCCGAACATTTCGTTTTACAATACCGCAGGCGTAGTGTTGCGACCAAGGCACAACGAGTCGTTGCAGCTCAGGTATCGTTTTTCCAACATTGCAGCAGTGCAGTTCGAATATTATGCAAACCAGCAGCAGAAATTCAGAGAGAACCTTGCCGGCGTGAGCTATTACTATACCGTAGATCCAAAAACAGCCACCACATTGAACGCCGGTGTCTTCAACCGTTTTGGTGACGCCATGATTGTTACCCTAGGCCTGGAACACAACCGCATGCGCCTCCAGGGATCGTATGACTATAATTATTCGGCGTTTAAAGCCGCTACTGGAGGCAGAGGCGCTTTTGAAGTTTCGTTCATCTACATTTACGCAAAACCAAGGATATTTGTTCCCAAAACCCGGGTTTGCCCTATTTATATGTGATAAATTCATTATATTTAATTTCTATGAAAAAGCGCGGATACCAATTGTATTTGTTTTTTCTTGCGATGTTGGTTGTTCAGCAGGGGCGCGCCACGCACATTGTTGGCGGAGAGCTTAATTACAAATACCTTGGCAGCAATAATTACGAGATCAGGCTCACGGTGTACCGCGATTGCTATGTAGGTGTGCCGCCATTCGACAACCCTGCATTTGTAGGCATCTTCGACTCTAACAACAATTTACTGCAAACCCTGCAGATGCCCTTTCGGGGACTCGATACCTTGCCGCCGACAATCAACGATCCATGTACCATCCCGCCGCTCGATTTTTGCTACGAAGTCACCACGTACATCGATACAGTTAATTTGCCACCGCGGGCTGGAGGCTATCAGATCTCTTACCAACGTTGCTGCCGCAATCAAAACATCCTGAACATCGTGAACCCCGAATGTGTAGGGGCAACTTATTACGCAACGATTCCAGGCCCCGAAGTTGTGGCAGTAAACAGCAATCCCGTTTTCAAATACTGGCCACCACCATTTATTTGTGTGGATAAGCCTTGGGTGTTCGATCATTCAGCCATCGATGCCGATGGCGACTCGCTGGTATATGAACTTTTTATGCCTTACGATGGCCTGACGGCGACTTGTCCGGTAGTAACGAACCCAACGCCCTCGCCGGCTTCTTCTACATGTCCCAATTCCGTGTTATCGTGCCCGCCAGTTCCGGTGAGCCCACCTTTCCCATCTATCGTTTGGAAAACACCTTACAGTACCAGCAACATGTTGGGTGGCGTTCCGATGCAGATCAACACTTCCACGGGTCAGGTAACCGCTACGCCTAATTTGCAAGGCTATTTTGTGATTGGCATAAAGGTGAAAGAATACCGGAACGGCGTTTTTCTCTCGGAAACCAAGCGCGATTTTCAGCTTATTGTAAAACCCTGTCCGCAGGTAGTACTGGCAGCCGCGCAAGTGCCCCAGGCAATTTGTGAAACTTCGACGGTATCGTTTACCAACAACAGCAGCGGCAGCGCCGGCCTGAGTTTCAACTGGTTTTTCGGCGACCCGACAACACAAGCTGATACATCGCATGCCATCAGCCCAACCTACACCTATCCCGGCACCGGAAGCTATTCAGTAACGCTTATTGCCTATGTGGCCAGCAAGCCGCTGTGCAACGATACCGTAAATACTGTCGTATCCATCAGCAACGGTTTTAAAGCGTCCTTTACCTACACACCTTTGCCGTGCTCCGAAAACCAGGTACAGTTTACCGCAACAGTAGTGAGTCCGCCAGGAACCGAGCCGGTGTGGAGCTGGAATTTCGGCGATGGCGATACTTCCAACGTACAAAACCCCTTTCATTATTATAGTTCCCAGGGCAATTTTCCGGTTAAGCTCGTAACCTATGTGCCCAATTCGCTGAACTGCTCCGACACGCTTTCGGCTCAAACCATCAGTGTTATCAGCAATCCGGAGATTTATGTACCCAACACCTTTACGCCTAATAACGACGGAGCCAACGATGTGTTTATGGTACGCGGCCCCGATTTTGCGATTTTCTATTTTGCCGTTTACAACCGCTGGGGTCAGCTCCTGTTCGAAACCACGGATCCGAAGCAGGGCTGGGACGGCACCTTTAAGGGAAGACCTTCTGATCCAGGTGTATTTGGCTATTACGTCAGAGCCAGGTGCAGCGAGCAAAGCGAAGAGATTTTTAAAAAAGGTAATGTGACGCTGATACGCTGATGAAAAGAAAACCCATGTATCTGTTCCACTGGCTTGCATGCCTGTTCATCATCACCAAAAGCGTGCATGGGCAGGACATTCATTTCTCGCAATTCAACGGATCGCTCCTCAACGCCAATCCGGCGTTTACCGGCTTTTTCGATGGCGATCACCGGTTTGGAGCCATTTACCGGAGTCAGTGGCAAACCGTACCGGTTTCTTATTCTACCTTTTCGGCATTTGGCGATACAAAGCTGAAGTTCCGCAAGAATAGCAGCGATGTCATAGGCGTTGGCTTGTTGTTTAATAACGACAAAGCCGGCTATGCCAATTATGCCATCAACCAGCTTTACCTGTCGGGCTCTTACCAGCATAAGCTCAACGCCGATTCTACCTTACTCTGGAGCACAGGCCTCACCGCCGGCTATTCCAACCTGGCTTTTAATTACAGTAAAATGACCTTCGACAGCCAATACGATGGAACACACTACAGCTCGTCGATGGCAACCGGCGAAAATTTTGCCGCTACTTCTACCAGTTACATGGATCTGAGCGCTGGCACATTGGTAAAATACCTTATCCGGCAGCGGGCTTACGTTCAATATGGTTTTACTTATCACCACATCAATACACCTCGTATCACTTACCAGAACAACACAGCTGTAAAGCTTGATCCTAAAATATACAACTATCTGTCTTTCCAGTATCCGGTGTCGGCTACTGTTGACCTGCTTGTAGAGGTGCTGCACCAAAACCAGGGAAAATACAACGAGTTTCTCCCGTTTGCCATGCTTAAATTGCATCTCGATGAGAAAACAGATCAGCAAATAGGCTTTGGATTCAACTACCGGGCTAAAGATGCTTTTGTGCCACGGCTTTTTTACCAGTTTAAAACCTTAAATGCCGGCATTGCTTACGATGTGAATACCAGTAAGTTTATGGCAGCCACCAATAAGCAAGGAGCTTTTGAAATTTACCTTACCTATGTGATCCGTAAAACGGTTCCATTTGTTCCAAAAACGAGGGTTTGCCCGATATACATGTAATGTTTATGAATACGCGACATAGTTGGTTTTTTCTTGTTCTGGGCGTGTTATTGGCATCAGCCACAAACGCGCAAAGTATCAAGAAACTCCTGAAGCAGGGAGAAGAAGCCATGGCCATTAAAGATTACTCGTCGGCCGCACAGATATACAACCAGGTGATCCTGATCGACTCCTCACGCATTGAATACCAGGTATTGTTTGCCGATGCCTCCCGTCTCAATTACGACGAAGCAACTGCATTGCACTGGTATCAAAAGATCTACAAAAAAGATAACGGCCGCGTGTACAAGGAAGTGCCGTTTTACATGGCCACGCACCTCAAAACAGCCGGACGTTACAAAGAGGCAAAGAAACTATTCGATAAGTACTACAAGAAGCAGCGTAACAGCAAAGACGCGGCCAAAAAAAAGCTCGCTGCCAAGGCCAGGCAGGAATACGAATCCTGCGACATCGCGCAGGTACTCATTAAAAATCCGGTGCCGGTAAAAGTGCATCACCTCGATAGCATGGTAAACAGCCGCGTAAGTGAGTATGCGCCCTTCGAATACGATAGCACTCTCTACTTCTCATCCTTGCGCGACCAGGGCGAAAAAGATAAAAATGCCATTGGTTACAATAAGCTCTACACCGCTCATAAATCGCCCCTGAAGCCCAATAAATGGCAGAAAGCCAGGGAACTCGACAGCCTTTTCAATAAACACGGCATTCACAATGCCAACACCGCTTTCAATGCCGATTTCACCAAAATACTCGTATCGCGCTGTGGCGCCGTCAATGCAAGCCAATACACCTGTGAGATATATGGTTCCGACTTTATCGACGGCCACTGGACGGAACTTCGGAAATTGCCGTCGCCCATCAACGTGCCGGGAAGCAATACCACGCAACCCTGCCTGTCGGAAATGAACGGAAAATCTGTGTTGTTCTTTTCGAGCAACCGGAGCCCGGGCGAAGGCGGCATGGATATCTGGTATGCCTATGTGAACGCCGATGGAAGTTTCGAGACGCCCGTGAATGCCGGAAACAAAGTAAATACTGCCGAAGATGATATCACACCCTGGTTTGTGAAAGAAAACAACACACTCTACTTCAGCAGCACCTGGCACAAAGGCCTCGGCAACTTCGATATCTTTCAGTCGCCATACAAAGACCAGGCGTTTGGTGAGCCACAGAATATGGGTTATCCTATCAACAGCAGCAACAACGATATTTACTACAGCGTAAGCTCTAAAAAAGACCGCGCCTACATTTCATCCAACCGGATCGGCTCGTACTTTGAAGATAAACCCAACTGTTGCAACGACATCTATACCTTTACAATAACGCCGCTGAGCGAGCCTGTAAAACCGGTAGATACGTCGGAGTTGCTCATCAACCAGATGAAAGTGCTGGTGCCGCTGACACTGTATTTCCATAACGACGAGCCGGAGCCAAAAACGAAAGTAATTGTCACTAAAAAGAACTATAAGAAAACGTATGAGGACTACATTGCGCTCAAGCCGCGTTACCTGGTAGAATACCCGAAGGGACTGGAGGGCGATGCCAGGGACTATGCCTACAACCGCATCGAGAATTTTTTTGAAGATAGTGTTGATGCCGGCATGCAGGACCTAGAGCGTTTTGCGGTGTTGCTGGGCCAAGTGCTTGAGCGGGGTGAAAAAGTAAAAATCACGATGAAAGGCTATTGCAGTCCCTTGGCGAGTACCGATTATAACGTCAACCTGGCCAAGCGCCGTATTAGCAGTTTGCGGAACTACTTCATGGAATATGAGAATGGCCGCTTTGTAAAATACGTCGAAAATACAAATGAGAAGGAGGGCCGCATTGAGTTTTTCAATGAGGACATTGGCGAATTGCCGGTAAGTACGGTGAGCGACGACGTGAAAGACGTCAGAAATTCGGTTTACAGCCCTTATGCCGCCGCCGAACGTAAGATCCAGATCATTGCCGTGAGCTACCTGAAATAGTT
>DAIUED010000207.1:0-6083 GCA_036845295.1 Bacteroidota bacterium | reverse complement strand
GACGAAGTGGGGAGCGAGTACCCGGAACTGGAGAAAGAACATTGGATCATCGACATCGGTGCAGCCAAGATGGCCGACTCACCAAAGGATTTCGATGTGATCGTCACCCTTAATCTATATGGTGATGTCCTTTCGGACATCGCGGCTCAGATAGCCGGATCGGTAGGCCTTGCCGGGTCGGCCAATATCGGTGAGGAGTGTGCCATGTTTGAGGCCATCCACGGCTCGGCGCCACGACGGGCAGGCCAGAACATGGCCAATCCTTCGGGATTGATCCAGGGCGCGATCCTGATGCTGAACCACATTGGCGAAAGCCGCGCCGCGACCGACATCCAGAATGCCTGGCTGAAAACAATGGAAGACGGTATTCACACTTACGATGTTTACCGCGAAGGACAAAGCCGAATGAAAGTGGGAACCCGTGAGTTTGCGGAAGCGGTGATTGCGCGACTAGGCCAGAAGCCCGAACAGCTCCCCGCAGCAAGCTACGAACAAAAAGCCCTGAACATCAAACCATACGCACGCAAGCCAAAAGGACACAAGGCACTGGTAGGCGTCGATGTGTTCCTTCACCACGACGCGAACGACCCGAACCAATTGGGCAAGATGCTGAGCCGCGTGGAAACGCGAAACCTGAGCCTCCAAATGATCAGCAACCGCGGCATCAAAGTGTGGCCCGACGGCATGAAAGAAACATTCTGCACCGACCACTGGCGATGCCGCTTCAAAGCAAAAGAGCAGGCAAACTGTGATCAGGCCGAGATCCTAGAGATCATGGCACTTGCCGGCCAGTCGGGCCTCGAAGTCATCAAAACCGAAAATTTATACACCTTCGACGGCAAAGCTGCCTACTCGCTGGGACAAGGACAATAATTACAAACCGTTAAAATAAAGCAACTATGCAACTGATTAAAGGAACTTATTCTAAAGAAGATGCGTTTGAGATCGTTCAACAGATCATCCGCGTCAAAATCCGGTTTCATGAAGAAAAGATCTCATTGAGCGACCAGGAAGAAGACATCAAAATGCGTGAACGCCGCATCAAAGACCTGCAGCACGACTTGGCCGCTTTCCGCAAAGAGATTGCTGCCCAGGAAGGTAGCGTCAACATGAACGCCTTGCTTAACCTCGACGGCGCAGAGCCTGAGGCCCAGCAGTTCAGCCTCATCAACGGCGTTTTTGATGCCAGAGATGCTATTGAGATCCTGGGGAATGCCTACCAGAGTAAAATGAATTTCCATACCAACAAGGCCTTCTCGCTCACCGAGCGCGGCTTACCAGGTGCCGAAAAGCATCAGCGCCGACTGGCCGAACTGCAAGCAGAGCTCGACCGCGCCCGTGCCCTGCTCTCTTCTGATGCAGAGGCTGGCCGTAGTGTGAGCATGGTGTGCACATTGGCGCTTTCGTTTCAACCGCATACTAATTCAGGTGTTCAGAAACCGGCGCTTGCACATAGCCACTAAACATGGCAAGGAACAAGTGATTGAGCCGGTTTTCGCAGAGGCGTTCGGGCTACAGTGCGTGGTGCCGCCAGACCTCGACACCGACTTGCTGGGGACTTTCTCGGGAGAGGTGGAACGACGCCTCTCCCCGGAGGAAGCCGCACGCGAGAAATGCCGGATGGTAGCGGCAGCATGCGGGGCCGACCTGGTGATAGCCAGCGAAGGCTCCTTTTTCCCTCATCCCAGCCTGGGCTTTGTTCCCGTTGACGAGGAAGTGCTTATGCTGGCAGACCTTTCCAACAACCTGGAGATTACGGTAACTGAACGTAGCCTCTCGGTGAATTCAGGCAGCGAAGAGGTGAAAAATTGTGCAGGCCTGCTGTCCTTTGCAGCAAGGCATCGCTTTCCTTCGCATGGCCTCATCCTGAAAGGCTACGATCACGATCGCCTCTTGTGTTTCAAAGGCATTACAGACGAGTCTGCATTGCTGAAGCACTTCGACATGCTTTCGGAACGTTGCCCGCAGGTTATGGTGGAAACCGATATGCGTGCCTGCTACAACCCAACGCGTATGCAAGTGATCGCTCAGGCTGCACAAAAACTTGCCGGTAAGGCCCTGAGCCCTTGCCCATCCTGCAACATGCCTGGCTTCGGTGCCACAAAAGCCATTCCCGGCTTGCCCTGCGCGCAATGCGGCATGCCAACACGCTCAACCCGCGCACATGTTATGCAATGCCGGCCTTGCGGCCACGAACAGGAGGTACTTTACCCGCATGGCAACCAATTTGAAGAACCTCTGTATTGTGACTTTTGTAACCCTTGAACTGGATGATCCGGAAAGTGATGATAAACCATCTGAAATGCCTGATACTTTCAGGTTGCTTTTGGCTGACATCGCCTGTTGCCGGGCTGGCGCAAAATCCCTGGGCCAACCCAAGCTATAACCTGCAAGACCTGGTCATATATTCCGGGGCCGGCGCAGCCAGCCGTTTTGCCGATCAGAACTATTTCGGCGGAAAATACACCCAATACCTTAAATCGCCCTTTCTTTCACTGGGTGTGGACTACTGTTTTGCCAATGCCAACGCGTTGTGGGGTGTGGGCTTTTATTGCTCGACATCAGCAGGCAAAAAACAATACCAGATCTCTTCTGCGGAAACGGCCAAATACTGGACAAACTCATTGGCCGTCGTGAAGTTTACCCACCACAGCAAGTATTTTGTGCGGCGAAAAGTGGATTTTTGCTCGGGTTACCTGATCGGCGCCCGGATCAAAAGCTACGAGAAAGTGTATGTCAACGAAACTAAACACACGAACCAGGTCCGCCCGTCGGTAAGCCTTGCCGCCGGAGTCAGTTTTATGGTGAAATATTACCCCACCGATACCTGGTCGTTGTACGCAGAAGGTGCCCTCGGCTACCAGGTTGATCTTTTCCAGGTGGGCATTGCCAAACGGATCACTTTCCTGGGCCGGCACCGTTCCTGAAACGGCCTTGAAGCCATCTTCCCCGGAACTGAGCCAGGCACTCTCCGACCGTTCGAAAAAATGCCGGCGTGAACATCAACGAGCAGCGCGGGAATCCGCGTACCAAAGACTGGTACATTTTTTCGGGGTCGCACTTTCGATCAAGCTCAACATCAAACCTGCACCTTGCTACGCCACGCCGGATTAGGAGCCTATGGATTTCAGGATTATTTTTACCGGATAATTGCAGCAGGATAAAATATTTAGTCTACATATTATCCAAAGGGCTTTTAACTTTTTGAATTTCTTTTTTACCAACCTGAGCGCAAATCAGCGTAGTTTTTATATCGTTGTGTCCCAGTAATTTTTGAATAAAAGCCATATCAGTGCCATACTCCAGTAAATGTGTGGCGTAACTGTGCCGTAAACTATGTATGCCGACAGGCTTATTGATTTTAGCCAAGCGCATTCCATTTTTAAAAACAGCTTGCACACTTCGTATAGAGTATTCTCCTCCATACTGACCTTCAAACAAAAAATGTTTAGGCTTGTATGCTTTATAATAACTACGGAGCAGGGCTAACACAGATTCCGGCAAATTGACGTACCTATCGGATTTCCCTTTTGAATTTTCTATAAGCACTTGCATCCTTTTACTATCAATGTCTGTTACTTTAAGCTTTGTAATTTCGCTTACCCGCAAGCCCATACCATAGCATAATTGAAGCATCAACTTATGTTTGGGATTGATGGTCACATCAAATAGCTTTTGAATATCTTTTGTACCTAGTACTTTGGGCAATTTGCTTTTTGATTTAGGCCGGGGGATTTCGATAAAAAATCTTTCTTTTAAAAGTACTTGCTCAAAATAAAATTTAAGAGCATTTAATCGACTATGGACATGCGTTTCGGAAAGTTTGAGTTCGTTTACACAATACAACAAATAAGATTTTAACCGATCAGGGCTTAGAGCATCAACTGGGTGGTTTCTTAGCAGAATTAAAAGTTGTGAAAATTCGCCAAGATAAACCTTTATTGTGTTGGCGCTGTATGCTTTTAATCTTAGTTGACTTTCCATTTTTTGCAAAGCCAACTGATTAATAGGTTGAATTTTATGAAGCAAATTTTCAGAAGGCTCTTTAAGCCTGAGGCCTATTTGCTTTCGGATTTCAGTGCTATCTGTAATATGCCAGCATTTGTTCGTGTTGCTCCAACGGCAAAAGGGGTATTGTTTTTTGAGCGCAGCCAATACGATGTCGCTTTTAGGAAATTGGCACCAAATAACCTTTTTATCTTTATGTTTTCCCGCCAAAAAAACAATTTCTTTTTTTAAATCAATACTTCGCATAAGGTGTATTTATTTCCGTGGCTAAGATATTAATATATATTATGCGAAATGCGTATTTTTAGTATTTATTGCTTACTTTAAATTGATTATCATTGCTTTAAGGCCTTTTTGGGAATTCAAAATCCATTTTGTACTATTGCGTATAATATAATGTTAGGCGTAATTATATGACGACACTATTTGAACATAAAGAACGGACGGACGACAAGCCTGCAAATCATTTGGACAACACATATGATTTCTATGACCGCAGTAGTTCAAAGCAAGTAGCACAGGTTCGGGACACTTTAAATGTTTGGTTTGACAACTATCCGGAAAGTGAAAAGGCTGAATTGAAAAAAAGGTTTCAAACTTCCTTTTCATCTCCTTTTTTTGAACTTTTCTTGCATGAATTTTTTAGACGACAAGGTTTTACTTTAGAGCCACACCCAATATTACCTGACACAACAAAACGACCTGACTTTTTAGTTCGCGGACATGGGTTAGAATTCTATTTAGAGGCAAAAGAATCAACTGACAAATCTGAAAGCGAAAGGTCAGTGGAAAATAGAATTAATCAACTGTATGACCAAATAAATAAAACAAACACTCCGAATTTCTTCTTCAGAATAAACGAACTGCTTTTAAAAAGTAGTAACCAACCAAGCGGAAAAAAAATCATCAAATACATAGAAAGCCAATTACCGAAATTTGACCCCGATGAAATAACAAAATCGCTTCAGCAAACTGGACTTGAGAATCTGGAAACGATAACTTACGAGGATAATGATTTGAAACTAGTCATTTCTTTAATTCCAAAATCACCAAACGCAAGAGGAAAAGAAGGTTTAAGACCAATAGGAATTTATCCTTTTGATTCCTACTGGGGCGGTGCAGACACATCTATAAAGACATCCATTGAAAAAAAAGCGACACGATACGGTGAACTAGACAAACCATATTTAATTTGTATCAACTCGACAAGTGAAAAAGGCGATGGCGGTTACGACATGATGAACGCATTATTCGGAAGTTTACAAATGACCTTCTCTACTAACCCTGCAAATCGAGATGAAAAACTAACAAGAGCGAAGGATGGTGTTTTTTTGAATTCACAGGGACCAAAGTTTACAAGAGTAAGTGCTATTCTTATAACAAATGTCCATTCGGCTAACTTACATATTGCAAATCATTGGTTAGTTCGACACCCATTTGCAAACAGGGAATTGCCGTTTGACCCTTTTGACTTAACAAAAGTGGTCGTTGAGAATCATCAAATAAAAACATTAAATGGAAAATCTATTAAGGAAATATTAGAAATCCCTGACAACTGGCTAATGACAGAGATGTAAAGTATATACGCCTAACACGGGTTTTGGGTTACTAAATCAGGACACATCAACCAATTTGGACAGAGAAATCTCCAAAGCATTAGCAATCTTCATTAAAGTGGCTAAACGCGGGTTTGTTTTACCGTTTTCAATCATGTGCAATTGAGTTCTACCTATTTCACAATCAAAGGCAAAGGCTTTTTGGTCAAGCCCCTTTTCCTCTCTCAATTCCTTAATCTTAGAACCTAATTTTTTGAAATATTTTTCTTCTTTCGTGTTCACTATAGCGAATATCCAAATATTATTTCTACCTTGTGTTCGGTTTAGCGAACACGATACAATGAGTCTATTCAGGAAATTAAAAATTCATAGTAAGTTCCGCACCAGACGGTGGGACAATACTACTGTGCCTGAAATCAGACTTGAGGGAAGATGGTTGGAAGAAGTGGGGTTCAAGGAAGGAGAACGTGTCAAAATCCAAGTAGAGAAAAACAAACTGACCATTACGCTCGACAACGG
>DAIUED010000206.1:0-6139 GCA_036845295.1 Bacteroidota bacterium | reverse complement strand
AATAGGCAGTTGCGCCTATACCTCGTGCGTTTACATACAACGAACCTGCACTACCAATACGGGCGGCTTTCCGTTTCAATCTTTTGCCCGTCGGCTGAGGCTCTCGAAGCCGGGCAAAAGGATTTCCACTGCAATCCTTCACGCAGAAAATGTCACCTGCACCCTGAATAGGCAGTTGCGCCTATACCTCGTGCGTTTACATACAACGAACCTGCACTACCCACAAGGGCGGCGTTCATGTGGCTGCTAAGTGTGCTATGCCACCGCGCCCAATATCATTTCTTTTATCGTAAAATACTGCCTCATTTTCAGGCTGCGTTCGCGCCGCCAGCCGCTCGACAGGTTTATGTCGAACAGTTCGGCTACCTCGCGGTAGTCTTTGTTATTCATGAAAGCGCTTACAAACTCAAAGTCGCCGGGCTTCCAGGAGTCAACATAATCCTCGTAAATAAAGAACAAGTTGTTGAGGTCGAGGCTCTGCCGCTCGTTACTGGTAACCACCAGGAAACGGCTATCGGTTTTTTTCATCTGGCGCAGGCGGTCGCGGGCATCGATGAGGCCAAAACCCAGGCGCTCGTACGCCAGGTGCTTGCTTTGCACGGTTTCGAGGGTATCGTGGTACAACACATGCTTTAATTTGAAAGACAGCCCGTTTTCAATGAGACACTCTTCGATATCGAACATCATCTGCAGGCTGCCAGGCAGGTTGTTGGTAATGCCCTGAAATTCGCCTGGCACCACAATATCAAGCGGTGTGATGAGGTCGATGCGGTGAACTTTATTGATGATACCTGCCACATTTTTAAGGTTTTTCTGGCAGTCTGGGTCTGCGGCCATTTTTTGGTCGCGTATCTCCGACATGAGGATGTAATGGTCCATTGGCTTAATTGGGTTAGGTTTGCGTGAGGGATGAAGCCATTGTTCGAGCTCCTGCCGGTGAGCAGGTGAGGGCGGGAAGCGGCAGAGCGAGTGGCGACAGCCCGACCCTTCCGCCGATGGCTGGGGCTCCCGAAGCCCGGCGGAGGGACACGCCCCGCTGTGTCTCCCGGCAACGCGGTACGGATAAAAAATGCGTATGTTTGAGCTTTAGGATCTGCATTTTTGCGCTATTTGTGCAAAAATAAAAAAATATTGGGAAAAGTAGGCTATTATCTTGGTCGGAATCAAAAGAGTCCATATATTTGCCGCCCAAATTAGAAATTAACCAAATTATTAAGTCGTGGACGCATTAAGTTATAAAACAAAATTTGTCAACAAAGCCAACGCCGAAAAAGAGTGGTTGCTGGTTGACGCCGAGAACGAAGTAGTAGGTCGTCTGGCCTCTAAATTAGCGTATATGATACGCGGTAAGCACAAAACGAACTACACGCCGCACAGCGATTGCGGTGCCAACATCGTAGTGATCAACGCTGAGAAAGTGCGTTTCACAGGTGCTAAAATGGATGATAAAGAGTATGTGCGCTACACCGGCCACCCGGGCGGTCAGCGTTTTGCTACACCAAAAGAAATGTTGGCAAAAAAACCTGAAGAGGTAATCAAGCATGCCGTACACGGGATGTTGCCGAAAGGCCGTCTTGGAAGGGCGTTGAATACAAACCTGTTTGTATTTGCTGGCCCTGAGCACGATCACGCAGCACAACAACCGAAAAAAGTAGATCTATCAACAATCATTGCATAAATTAGGATATGGAAGTAATTAATACATCAGGTCGTAGGAAATGTTCGGTAGCCCGTGCCTACGTAACCAAAGGTACTGGCATCATTACCATCAATAAAAGAGATTATAAAGAGTATTTCAAAACGCCTACTTTACAATATTACGTGTTACAGTCGCTGAATAACGCAAAGGCAGTTGGCGAGTACGATGTAAAAGTAAATGTAAACGGTGGTGGAACCACAGGACAAGCTCAGGCAGTACGTTTGGCAATTGCTAAAGCGCTGGTAGAGATCAATCCTGAGCTGAAAAAAGATTTACGTGCCGAAGGCCTCATCACCCGCGATCCGCGCATGGTTGAGCGTAAGAAATTCGGTCAGAAAAAAGCCCGTGCCCGTTTCCAATTCAGCAAACGTTAATATTTATTTTAGAATTTATACTCATGTCAAATACATTCAACGAATTATTAGAATCAGGTGCTCACTTTGGTCACTTAAAAAGAAAGTGGAATCCAGCAATGGCGCCTTATATTTATGCTGAAAAAAACGGCATTCATATCATCGACCTTAACAAAACCGTTGCAAAAATGGACGAAGCCGGCGCAGCATTGAAACAAATTGCCCGCTCTGGTAAAAAGATCCTTTTTGTTGCTACTAAAAAACAGGCAAAAGACATCGTTGCGGAAAAAGTAAAAGCCATCAACATGCCTTACGTTACTGAGCGTTGGCCAGGTGGTATGCTTACCAACTTTGCAACCATCCGCAAAGCGGTTCGCAAAATGTCGCAAATCGACAAAATGTCAACTGACGGTACGTTTGATAATATCTCTAAAAAAGAGAAATTACAGATTTCGCGTGAGCGTGCTAAACTGGAAACCAACTTAGGTTCTGTAGCAGATCTTACCCGTTTGCCTTCAGCATTGTTCATTGTTGATATTACCAAAGAACACATTGCTGTTGCAGAAGCGAAACGCCTTGGCATCCCAACATTTGCAATCGTGGATACCAACTCTAACCCAAATTTTGTGGATTATGCAATCCCGGCAAACGATGATGCTTCATCTGCTGTAGCTTACATCATTGAGGCGATGTGCAAAGCCATCAACGAAGGATTGAGCGAGCGCAAAATGGATAAAGAAGCTGTTGCTGCCGACGAAAAAGAAGGCAAAAACGCTAAAGACGACGCAGACGAGCTGTCAGAAGGCGTTAACGTGAAAGGCACCGACGAGGAAGAAGGTGGCGCCCGTAAACCAGGCCGTAAAAGAATTGCAGCGAAAAAATAAGTTTCACTCATTTTCAAAAACGGCCTTCCTTTAGGGGAAAGGCCGTTTTTTTTAACCAGATAAACCAACAACATAATAAAATAAGATACAATGGCAATTACAGCACAAGACGTAAACAAATTACGCCAGCAAACCGGAGCCGGCATGATGGATTGTAAAAAAGCACTCGAAGAAAATAACGGAGATTTTGAAAAAGCAGTTGATTTCCTGCGGAAAAAAGGCGCTAAAGTAGCGGCTAACCGTAGCGACAGGGAAGCAAAAGAAGGTGTAGTATTGGCAAGCGTTTCTCAAGACGGTAAAACCGGTTTTGTGATCAGCGTAAACTGCGAAACTGACTTCGTGGCCAAAAATGCTGATTTTATTGCATTTGCCGAATCAGTGGCAAAAATTGCAATGGATAAAGGCGCTAAAACCATCGACGACATTAAAGCCGCTCCATACAACAGCGACATTACCGTAGGCGACAAATTCATGGAGCAGGTAGGTAAAATCGGTGAGAAGATCGACATCGGTTATTTTGAAGTGATCAGCGCTGAAAAAGTAGTAGGCTACATTCACCCAGGTAACCGCGTTGCCGTAGTGGTTGGCTTTAACCAGGCTGTAGAAAATGAAGTAGGCCGTAACGTAGCCATGCAGGCTGCTGCGATGGCTCCTGTAGCTTTGGATAAAGAAGGTGTAACTCCCGATATGCTCGAAAGAGAATTGGAAATTGCCCGCGAACAGATCCGTGCCGAAGGTAAACCAGAAGACATGGTAGAGAAAATTGCGCAAGGCAAGATCTCTAAGTTTTACAAAGAATCAACCCTGTTGAACCAGGAGTACATTAAAGACGCTAAATTAAGCGTAGCGCAATACCTGCAGAGCGTAGATAAAGGCCTGACAGCGACTGCTTTCAAACGCTATTCTTTATCGTAATAGTTAAAAATCCCGATTTTTGAATCGGGATTTTTTTTGTTCATTTTGGTTTATACATGAGCCTGCGTCTGCTTACCCGCCCACAGATGGCCGGGGCGCGCTGGTTTCAACTTCAATTTATTACATGAAATACAAACGCATACTTTTAAAATTATCAGGAGAAGCCCTCATGGGCAATAAAGGCTTTGGTATCGACCAGGCGCGCTTGCTGGATTATGCCCGCGAGATCAAGTCGGCCTACGATGCCGGCTGCCAGGTAGCGATCGTGATCGGCGGCGGAAACATTTTCCGGGGGATCCAGGCCGAGCAAGGAGGCATGGACCGCGTGCATGGCGATTACATGGGCATGCTGGCTACCGTTATTAATTCCATGGCCATACAATCGGCACTCGAAAACCTTGGCGTGCAAACGCGCCTGCAAAGTGCTATTAAAATGGAACAGATCTGCGAACCATACATCCGCCGCCGCGCGGTGCGGCACCTCGAAAAAGGACGTGTGGTGATTTTTGGCGCCGGTTCAGGTAATCCATATTTTACAACCGATTCGGCTGCCGCTTTGCGTGCTATTGAGATCGAAGCCGACGTGATCCTGAAAGGCACGCGGGTGGACGGCATTTACACAGCCGATCCGGAAAAAGATAAAACCGCTACGAAATACGACAGCATTTCATTTGATGAGGCCTATGGGAAAGGCCTGGAAGTGATGGATCTTACCGCTTTTACCTTATGCAAGGAAAACAACCTGCCGATCATTGTTTTCGACATGAATAAGCAGGGGAATCTTCAGAGCTTGTTGATGGGCAATAAAGTAGGCACCTTGGTGCAAGCCTAAGCCGCTAGCAGGTTTATGTTACGTAAAAGCTGCCGCCCTGTTGCGGCAGCTTTTTTATTCACGGTAAACGCCTTTTTTCTTTTTTCGTAACTTTACCTTAAAACCGCATTATAAGATCATGAGTGCAGTCAAACTTCTTTCTCTGGCACTGGCAGCACTGCTGCTCGCGGTTAGCTTGTCGTCCTGTAAAACACACCGCGACTGCCGTGGTAAAAAGAAACACGCCAAAACCCAGATGGGAGGCTGGCTGTAGTGTTCATAAACACAAATGGTTGAGGGATGTCCGCTGCCGGGAGGCAGCGGATTTTTTTGTATAAATGCGTTATTTTTTAAGCAATCCCAATGCGTCAAAAAGGAATGTGTAGAAGTCGTCGGCTTCCTCGAGGTACGCCTTGTAATCCCTGGAGCCTTTATGGCCTGCATTTCTCAAGGACCAATTATTTCATGAAACACCAAAACAAAAAATAATCATTACATTAGCACAACCAAAAAACACAACACCTACTCTTTATGGCAAAAGTTCATAATTTCAGCGCCGGCCCTGGTATTCTGCCAGCCGATGTATTAAAACAGGCATCAGAAGCCTGCCTCAATTTCGATCACATGAACCTCTCCCTGCTGGAGATCTCGCATCGCAGCAAGAATTATGTAAAGGTGATGGACGAAGCGCGCGCCCTGATCAAAGAACTGTTTGGCGTGGGCGACGAGTATGAAGTCATGTACCTTGGCGGCGGCGCCAGCACCCAATTTGCCATGGTGCCTTATAACCTGCTTACCGACGGTGGCTATGCGGCTTACGTAAACACAGGCGTGTGGGCCAGCAAAGCCATTAAAGAGGCGAAGATCGTAGGAAATACGAAAGTACTTGCCTCTTCGGAAGACAAAAACTTCACTTATATTCCAAAAGGTTACGATATACCGAAAGATGCTGATTACCTGCACATCACATCCAATAACACCATTTACGGCACTCAGATGAAGAGCTTTCCGAAATGCGAGATTCCATTGGTTTGCGACATGAGTTCCGACCTGTTCAGCAGGCAGGTAAATGCAAAAGATTTTGCACTCATTTACGCGGGTGCACAAAAAAACATTGGTCCGGCGGGCAGCACCATGATCATGGTGAAAAAAGATATTCTTGGTAAAACCGGCCGCAAAATGTTGTCGATGCTCGATTACCAGGTACACATCAAAGGTGAATCGATGTACAACACGCCGCCGGTATTCCCGGTGTATGTCACCATGCTGACGCTACGCTGGCTGAAAGAAAACGGGGGCATTGCCTGGGTTGAAAAACTCAACCAGCAAAAAGCCGACTTACTGTACGGGGAAATCGACCGCAATTCCCAATTTGTAGGTACTGCCGTGAAAGAAGATCGCAGTAACATGAATGTGTGCTTTTTGCTGAACGATGCCGCAAAAAGCGCTGAGTTCGATAAACTCTGGAAGAGTGCCA
>DAIUED010000205.1:0-6148 GCA_036845295.1 Bacteroidota bacterium | reverse complement strand
TGGGGGTAACGACGCTTGCAATCCCCTATCCAACAGCGACACAAAACGGTACACATGTACGGTTGCTTTGCTTTGCGGATAGAAGTTCCGAAAATGTGTTTCGGCATCGTAACTTGATAGCACGATGTGTTGGGCTTTTTCAGCTATATCGCGAAATGTCGCGTCGCGCCGGTTTATTTCTTCGGCCGTAAAAAGTTCAGGTAAAAATTTATGCTGAAAATCATAGATCCAATAATAACGCCGGCAGTTCAGTTTCTCGTGAGCCGGTTCGTAATTGATAAGCGGATAAAGAACATCGAGGCGAAGCCCATTGATATCGTTTATAAAGCGTGTGTTTGTGCCGCGTAGTTTTCCGGCAATTTTACACCAGGCTCTATAGATCCATGACTTTTGATCGAGGTCGGCTAAAGTGGTATGACGGTTTTTAATTTCGCGGATAAGTTCCCGCGGTGTGGAGCTGTTCACGATTACCACGATACTAAGCTGGCGGCTTTCGGCTTCGGCTTGCAGCAGGCGAATGATGTTGAGGGAATAATACAATCCTCCGGCCCAACCATAGTCGCCTGTCAGCAAAATTCCTACCCTCATACGCTCACGTGATGTTTTACCCATTGATAATAATGTTCGAGCCCCTGCTCGAGAGACACTCGCGGCCGAAAACCCAGGGCACGCAACTTGTTGATATCGGCACGCCAGTTGATGGGGTAACCCTCTATCTGTTCGCCCCGGAACTGAATCTCTCCACGATAGCCGCAAATGCCAGCAAAGATCTCCGCGAGTTTACTAATGTGTATTTCCTCTCCACCGGCCAGGTTATAGGCTTCGCCGGCAAAAGGCGCTTTAAGGATCAACAGATCCAATGCCTGCATAATGTCGCTTATTTCTATGAAATCGCGCGATTCGTTGCCGGTGCCGTATAACGACACGGAAACCGGGCTAGCGCAGAATTTTTGATAGAGATCGTAGATGAGCTGTCGGCGCAAGCCTACACCATAAGCGGAAAATATACGCAGCGACAATGCGTTGACTTTAAATAATTCGCAGTATTCGCGCACAAGCTGTTCACTCAGCAATTTATGAAAGCCATAAGGCGAAATGGGTTGCAGGCGGTCGTTCTCGTGAATAGGTAGGGACAAGGCGTTACCATAAACGGCGGCACTTGAAAAATTTACGAACCTTGTTTTCGGCGATGCATTGGCAATAGCAGCTAATACAGCTTGTGTAAACGATACGTTGAGCGCAAAATCGTTTTCGGGATCAACAAAACTTGTGCGGATGTCGGACGAACCGGCGCAATTGAGCACCACATCAAAACCTTCTGCGGCAATGAGTTTTTTAACCGTTTCTGTATCTCCTGCAATAATACCTTCGCGCAAAGGATCGTGTTCGCGGTCAACACCAAGCACAGCATTGTGCGCAGAAAAGTAATCTACGGCTGCGCGGCCAATAAATCCTGATGCACCAAGAACAAGTAGTTTCATATTGTAATTTAGGATTTTCTGGCGACAAAGGTATATAATCGACCTGCAAAATCATGAAGGTTCCTAGTTTTCCACTTAAATAAATTAAAAATAAAGCCATCAAGGGCTGAACCTCTAAATAACTTCAAGTGTATTTTTCGTTCAAGAATTTTTTTTAAATCAGAAACGATTTCCTGTTTACTCTGCGGACTGTAGTTAATAACAGAATCCATGTGGCCGAGCTCCTCTGCGATCGTCAATTTTGCTTTCTCAAAAGCATTTCTATATTCCCGAAGTGAAAACGCATTTTCCCCGTAATATAATTTCTGAAAAGGATGCGACTCCAAAAATATTTCTTTTTGCCGTGCATCATTTACTACATGATCTCTGCAAGTTAACAATATCCCTCCCGGTTTGAGCACCCTGGCTGCTTCTGCTACAAAATTATCCAAATTATGAGCGTGGTGCATCGCCTGCCGGGCGTAAACCACATCGAAAGAATCGTCTTCGTAACTCATGGATTCCCCATAAGCCGAATGAATCTCTATTTCGGTTAAGGCATAGTTTTGCTTCAATGAGCGAATAGCTTCTGCACCAACGGTGGCGCTTGGATCTGGCTCTACAGCTACGACAGAAAACCCGTTGAGCGCAAAGGCGAGTGTACTGATCCCATTTCCTGCCCCAATATCCAATAACCTTAGCTTACGATTTTGAAAATGCTTTATATGTTTTGCGATCAACTTCAAACTTTCCTTAAACTCTTCGCTATTCCTGAAAGCCTCTACATTTTTCTTTAGATCTTCGCCCAGAAAAGATTTCTCGATCACCTCTCGATATTCGTCTTTTTGCCTTGCATATATAATCGTTTCTTCCCAGTTCATGCTATTTTTACTATTCAGTTTTCTTAACAACTATAGCTGGGTTTCCAGCGACGACCGAATAATCCGGAACGTCTTTCGTAACTACGCTACCTGCAGCCACAACTGCGCCTTCACCAATAGTAACTCCTTTCAAAATAATAACGTTGAATCCTATCCAGGCCTTATCCTTTACTTCAATCCTCCTCGACTTTACATGAGACCAGTCTTTATACTTACCAACAGCACCTTCATCCACGCCTCGTTTCCAATCCTTAACGTCGTTTTTTCGGTGCTCCCAAGACAGAGAGTGTGCATCAGTATCGATGACAGTACAACCCCAAGAAAACATTACATCGGAGCCTATGTTTATTTCATCTGTACAAACAAACAAACCGCCGCCAATAAAACTGCGATCACCAACCCGCATGCGTCCATTACTGGTTTCGACAACAAATGTGCCGCTAAGCAGACTATCATTACCAATGGAAACAATTCCTTTTTCACTGTAGTTACCTCTCAATTCTATTTTCAAGTCATCCGCTTTCGTCCGTACACCGATAGTAACCATACCACTCTCAATGAGCTTTCTGAGCGAAGAATCTCTAGATGAAACTAATAGTTTAAGAATATGTTTGAGTTTACGGATCATTTGGAAAATTGAAAAATCTTAAAAACCCTGGATCTACGCGACTTCTTATCAGAAAAGTAATTGACAAACTGGCTGTAAAATTCAAGGTCAATATCTGATTCAAGGCTTAACTCTATCTTTGAACTCATGTTCATCTTACCATGTATCTCACTGGGGGTACAATTTTCTCCACTTCCATCAAAGCCAATGTTATTGACCAATGATTGGCTTGGATAAACATTCAGCCCATTCTTTTTAAACACCGAAAAATACCATTTAATACCCCAGGAATTATTTCCATAACTTAGCATATCGGTATATTTATAATCGCCCAGGTTAAATTTCGAAGCGAGGTAAGGATTTTTTTTGATCAATTCTTTTCCTTTCATCTCTTCGTCGAACACTGCCCACTTGTCTTTCCAGGTGGCCCAGCCCCAGGTAGAAGTGTATGGTAATAACACCGTTTGCCGCAGCTTGCTTTTTACAGGAAACATAAATCCGTTTATCGAATAAACGTTTGACACATCGCTATACAGGTTGAGTCCATCGTTCATAAAGTCGAGGAAGTTAGGAGAAACTACCAGATCATCTTCCAAAACGATGATTCTTCCATCGCGGTTCACCACCTCACTAACACCCGCAATTACCGAAGGTGCCAAGCCCAAGTTTTTGTCTCTGGCTGAAACAACTACTTTTTTAAATCCTTGTAATCCCTTAAACAAACGACGCGTATCCCCAATTTTCTGGAGATCTTCTTCGGTTGCACCCTCTTTAGGACCATCCGCAAAAACATACAATACCGTATCTGCCGCCAGTGTGTTCCGTTTCAGCGCGTCGAGTGTTTGTTCGGTATGCCAGGGCCTGTTGTAAACAAACAACGCAACAGGCGCCGGTTTCGGTTTATGCATAACGTAACGACTTTTCCCAGATCACCGGGATCAATTGTTGAAATGCCCGGGTTCCGTCCATAAAATTAATATCTTTTTCCGACAAGGCCTTTTCAATTAACTGATAGGTGGCCTTGCTATCGATCAGCTGCGAGTGCCTGAAGTCCTGGGAGTGAATAAGCTCTTGCATCCAATCTTTCAAACCGGCATTCATCCAGTGGTTCACCGGGGCATTGAACCCGATTTTATCTTTCCGGCGTACTATTTCTTTCGGCATCATGTCTTCCAATGCATCGCGCACAATAGCCTTACCAAAACCGTTCCGTATTTTTGACGAATACGGTATCGAGAATGCAAATTCCACCAGACGATAATCGAGAAACGGCATGCGGATCTCCACACTGTTCATCATCGCATAACGATCGTAATTACGGAGCAGGGTCGGTAATACGGTCTTGAAAGTAGATTGCAATAGCGTCGAATTCAAGTGGTCGTAGCCCTCGTGTTTGGCTGTAATATGCGCATTCTTCGAAAACCGGCGTAAAATAGGGTACTTGTTTAATACGGCATATTTCAGTTTATTGTTAAAATCAGCTTGTTTGCCGGCGCCGGTCGAATTGTTGATAGCTTCCAGAATATTTCTGAATTCCCTGAGCTTAGGCAGTGCATCGATCAGTGCCGAGTCCATATCAAATGGATAGCCTGCAAATAGCTCGTCGGCGCCATGACCATCGATGCTAACCACTACACCATTTTGACGAATGGCACCATAAAGCTGCACAAAAGGAATAACCGGCGCATAAAAGATCTCCTCAAACAAATAGGTTTTCTCGTACACCGAATCGAGGTCTTTCAACGGGTCGATTGCAACAAAACTGGCGTCAACGCCGAGGTAATCTGTTACCCGGCGGGCGTGCGCCGTTTCGTCGAGGCCTGTGCCCGGAAACGACGCCACAAAAGCATGTTGCCAATCGGCACCCGCCAAACGTTGTGTGCTATCCTGGCCCTGAAGGCGGGCCATGGCGCAAATCACGGCACTGGAATCGAGTCCGCCGCTAAGGGCGGTTCCCAAACGCACATCGCTACGCATGCGAAGGCGGCAGGCATCGAGAAACAAGCCACGAAACATCTCTTTTTGTTCTTCATAGCGTTGCGGCACATCCAGACGACGTGCTGCTATGTTCCAATAATTTTCCAGCCGCAGGTTTCCATTGCTGTACCAACCGCTATTAGCGGCCGGAAACCGTTTAATGCCGTTGATGAGACATTTATCAGTGTGTTCGTAACCAAAACAATCGTGCACCGCTTGCCTGGCATTGTGGTAATTAATTTGAACCTGATCCAGAAAAGGATAAATCCCTTTCATCTCGGAAGCAAACACAAAACCCTGTTTCAGTTGAGCATAAAACAGTGGTTTTTTTCCCATGCGATCGCGCGACAAAAAGAGGCTTCCATCTGTTTTATCATAAATAGCCAAAGCCCACATACCGTTCAACCGATGCACGAAGTCTTTTCCCCAGGCCAGGTAAGCATACAGCAGCACCTCGGTATCGCTACCGCTCCTGAACCTGATGCCTGTAGCCGCCAGCTCTTTCTTCAGCTCGATATAGTTGTAGATCTCGCCGTTATACGTAATTACATAACGGTCTTGCACTTCCATCGGCTGTGCGGCGTTTTCCGACAGGTCGATGATCGATAGGCGGCGATGGCCCAATGCGGCTGCGCCGTGAAAGAACGTGCCCTGTCCGTCAGGACCACGATGCCTGATCTTGTCGAGTCCTTTTTGCAGCTTCTCGCGTTCGAAAGAACCTATGAATCCAACAATGCCGCACATGAGCTGATGTTCTTTAATTTCATTTCTATTTTACGAACAATACCGGGTCTATTTCGTACCTAACGCCTGCACCGGCGATACCGAACTCACCGTAAAACTTCGCTTCCGGCAGGTAAGAGGCCATGACGGCCCGTAAATTACCCTGGTTGGTATCGTCGAGAAAACAACTAAACGACTCGCGCGACAACTCGTCCTTAAAGAATTCGAATGCGCCGGCACGTTCGTAAGGACTCTTATTGCCGATAGGCCCGTCGATGATCACAAAATCTACATTATTTTTCTGAATAAATGCCAACTTGCTCACATCGTACCATTGGTATGCATTCCCTTCAAACGACATTGCGGTAGATAGCGGGCAATGCACAAAAGTAACAGACCCGGCTCCATATTTGTCGCGGATAATACCCTGCCAGTTGGCATCGTGATCCACTGAAATAATGTTGAGACCTAGTTTGTTTTTTTCGGAAAGATTATGCAAA
>DAIUED010000204.1:0-6192 GCA_036845295.1 Bacteroidota bacterium | reverse complement strand
AGCGGTGCCAGCGCATACAGCTGGAACACATCTGCTACAACGGCTGGCATATCGGTGAGTCCGTCCACAACTACCAGCTACACGGTTACAGGCACTTCCAATGGCTGCACCAATACCAAAGTAGCCACCGTACTTGTAAATACAACACCTACTGTAACGGCAAGCAACACGTCTGTTTGCAGCGGCAATGCTGCGGTACTGAGTGCGTCAGGCGCCTCCACTTATGCCTGGAGCACCTCGGCAACTACTGCATCCATTTCAGTAACACCGGCAACTACAACGAATTACACCGTAACCGGCACTTCCAATGGCTGTAGCAATACAAAAGTGGTAACGGTTACTGTCAACACAACCCCAACTGTTTCAGTGAACAGCGCTACGATTTGCTCCGGCAATACCGCCAACCTTAACGCCAGCGGCGCCAGCGCCTATAGCTGGAATACGTCTGCCACAACCGCAGGCATTACTGTAAGTCCGGCTACTACCACAAGCTATACCGTTACCGGAACCTCTAACGGATGTTCTAATACCAAAGTATCGACGGTAACGGTGAAAGCCACGCCAACAGTTTCTGCCAACAACGCCTCTGTTTGCGATGGCAACGCGGCTATCCTAAATGCTACCGGAGCTGCCACGTACCTATGGAATACTTCGGCAACGTCGGCTTCTATTTCGGTATCTCCATCTGTTACCACCAATTATACGGTAACGGGAACCACCAATGGTTGCTCAAACACCAAGGTTGTAACGGTTACCATTAACTCAACCCCGGTTGTAACAGTAAGCAACGCTACCGTATGTGCTGGCAGCGCAGCTATACTTACAGCCTCCGGGGCCAACACATATAATTGGAGTAACGCGGCCACCACGGCTACTGTATCGGTAAGCCCTTCTGCAAGCACCAGCTATACTGTAACAGGGTACAACGGCAGCTGTCAGGACGTAAAAATAGCCAATGTAACGGTCAACGCCCTGCCGTTGGTTAGCTTATCCGTACCTGTAACGGATTTATGCGTAAATGAATCGCCCATTACACTCAGCGGTAGTCCTGCAGGCGGTACGTATGCCGGCTCGGGGGTGTCTGGCAGCTCGTTCAACCCATCGCTTATCGGGCCCGGAACTTTTACCCTAACATACACCTACACCGATGGCAATTCCTGCTCAAACAGCGACCAGAAAACGATAACTGTCAGCCTTTGCACAGGCATCAACGAATTGGATGCCGAAACATTCAGTACCTATCCAAACCCAACTACCGGCTCCTTTACGATCGTGTACGGCAATAGCAACGACAAGCTGAAACTGGAAGTATTTGACGCTATTGGCAAACTCGTGATCGCCCAAACAGAATTAACTTCGGGTAGCACTATCTCTCTCGAAGGATTTGCCAAAGGTATTTACCATGTTCGTCTGAGCAGCCAGGACCACCATTTCCACAAGGTGATCCGCGTGGTGAAACAATAAGAACAGCTCTTTAGAAGAAAACAAAAAAAAGATCCACGCTAACGTGGATCTTTTTTTTAAACAGAAATAAATAAAACGGCTTATTTTTTAGCAGCAGCGTAAAGCTCGGCCACCCTATTCCAGTTGATCACATTAAAAAATGCAGCCATGTAATCGGGACGGCGATTCTGGTAATTGAGGTAATAAGCATGTTCCCATACGTCCATTCCCAGGATAGGAGTGCCTTTGCAGCCAGCATCCGCAATATCCATCAACGGATTATCTTGATTTGGAGTTGAACACACCACCAATTTTCCTTCTTTTACGCATAACCAGGCCCAACCTGAACCGAAGCGTGTAGCACCGGCGTTAGAGAAATCCGCTTTAAATTTTTCGAAACCGCCGAGGTCCGTTTCAATGGCTTTTGCCAGGTCACCTGTAGGCATGCCGCCAGCATTCGGAGCCATGATCTCCCAGAACAAGGTATGGTTATAATGCCCACCGCCGTTGTTACGCACAGCTGCCGGGTATTTTGAAATATTTTTGCAGATCTCTTCGATGCTCAGTTTTTCAGCGTCGGTGCCTTCAATGGCTTTATTAAGGTTTGTTACATAAGCCTGGTGGTGCTTATCATGGTGAATCTCCATGGTTTTTGCATCAATATGTGGCTCCAGTGCGTTGAACGCATACGGTAATTTTGGTAATTCGAATGCCATAATTAGATTTTGTTAAGGGTTTATATTTGTTTTTGTTTTAGCTGTTTGATGGTGTCTGCAGGGTTGACGCTGCCAAACACGGTGTTCCCGGCCACCAGTACATCAGCACCAGAAACCAGAAGTTTGTGATAATTGTTAAGATCCACACCTCCATCTATCTCTATAAGCGCCCGCGAACCTTTATCGGTGATCATTTTTTTGAGTGCGATCACTTTTGTAAAGGTATTCTCGATGAATTTCTGTCCGCCGAAGCCAGGGTTCACACTCATTATGCAAACCAGGTCGATGTCACAAATAATATCTTCGAGCTGATGAATATTGGTATGAGGATTTAATGCCACACCGGCTTTCATGCCCGCGGCTTTGATATTTTGAATGTTGCGGTGCAGATGCCGGCTTGCTTCGATGTGAACGGTAAGCACCTCGGCCCCAGCATCCTTAAAAGCCTGGGTATAACGATCGGGATCCTCGATCATCAGATGAACATCAAGCGGCTTTTTAGCATATTTCTGAAGCACTTTAAGTACGGGAAATCCGAAAGAGATATTCGGAACGAACAGCCCGTCCATGATATCTACATGGAACCAATCTGCCTCCGAAGCATTGATCATTTCGATATCGCGCTGAAGGTTTCCGAAATCGGCAGAGAGGACAGAAGGTGCTACGAGATGTGACATAGAAATTAGGATGATTAATGCTCCAAAAATAGAAAATTATAGCGAAGAGAACCCGAAAATACTATAAACAAAACATCGCTTTCGGGTTAAAAAACTATAATACAGAAGCATAACAAAATCCGATGCCAAAAAAAAGAGGCCCCCCGAGCTAGAAAGGGAGCCTCTTCATCACAAACAAACAAAGTACACTAACCTAAATAATCCTTCAAAATCCTGCTTTTGGAGGCATGTTTTAAGCGGCGCACCGCTTTTTCTTTGATCTGACGGACGCGCTCGCGGGTAAGTTCGAATTTTTCGCCAATTTCTTCGAGCGAGTGCGAATGCCCTCCACTGAGTCCATAATATAAGCGAACCACATCTGCTTCGCGCGACGTAAGGCCCGTTAGCGCCCGATCGATCTCGTTGCGGAGACTTTCTTTGATCAGCTCATTATCGGGTGTAACCTCGTGTGTATTTTCGAGCAATTCATACATGCTGCCGCCATCGTCCAGGTTACCGAGAGGCGCGTCCATGCTCATGTGCCTTCCCTGGTTTTTCATGGTTTCACGAATGTCTTCAGGCAAAATATCAAGAAGCTCCGAGATCTCTTCTGCAATCGGCTCCCGTTCAAGTTCTTGCTCCAATTTGGCAAATGTTTTATTGATTTTATTGATGGCACCGATCTTATTGAGAGGAAGTCTGACAATGCGCGACTGTTCGGCCAGTGCTTGCAGGATGCTTTGCCTGATCCACCAAACAGCATAGGAAATAAATTTAAAACCCCTTGTCTCGTCGAAACGTTGCGCCGCTTTGATCAATCCCATATTGCCTTCGTTGATCAGGTCCGGAAGGCTCAAGCCCTGGTTTTGATATTGTTTCGACACAGAAACAACGAAACGCAGGTTAGCTTTCACCAGCTTATCCAGCGCTTTCTGATCGCCTGCTTTGATACGCTGCGCAAGTGCAACTTCCTCGTCGGCGGTAATGAGTTCTACCCTTCCAATATCCTGCAGATACATATCGAGTGATGCTGTTTCCCGGTTGGTGATCTGTTTGGTTATTTTTAACTGTCTCATACGATGGTTTGTTTTTAAACTGGTGGATTTCTGCGTGTTATGCTTACAACTTCATGCCACGCATTACTCTCATTATACGCCTCAGATCATACTTCGTTACAGCGAAATGAGTAAACGAATAGTATAAGTGATTGAATGGCGCACACGGTTTAGTTGACCGTTTTCCATGATGTTCATTTCGCCTTGAAGCCCTTATTTTGTGCGTATTTGAGTCACGATTTACCTAATAAATCACCTAGGTTGATGCACTGTTTTATTCCGTGAACTGGCCCGGCAACATCACTTTTTCCTGCTCAAACAGCCACAAAACCGATTGCATTCTGCAAAAAATGCAAATCACGCCATTCGATCGTTCGCACTGACCCGTCATTTGTAATTTTTGCAATTCAACTGCCGCAGGGCCTGCGTTTCCGTTTCATTGCCCCTACCCGTCGGGCTACCTTTGATGCCAGAAACCCCACAAGCATTGTTATGTCAACATCATCTGCCAAAGCACAAAAGCTACTCGAACTGATCGGCAGCATTAAATCTTACGATCAGCTTCTTAACGATCTGAAACCCGGCACACTCTCTCTGCAAGATCAACCCAGAATACCTGAACCCCTGTCTTGGACAAAAGACGCCCAGCAGAAACGCTTGGATTTTCTAAAAGAACAGACCGGAAAAACACTCGAGATGCTATCCGGCAGACGGCGTCTGCCTGAGCCCGATGTATTTCAGGGAAACATCGAACAATACATTGGCCTCACACAAGTGCCAACGGGCGTCATCGGGCCATTAGCCATCAAAGGCACACTGGCAAACGGCGATTTCTACGTACCCTTGGCAACCAGCGAGGGTGCTTTGGTAGCCTCATATCACCGCGGTGCGCGAGCCACACGCCTTTGTGGTGGTATCGTCTCTGTGTGTCTTACAGAAGGCGTTCAACGTGCTCCTTTGTTCAAATTCCAGAGTCTCAATCAGGTTGGGCAATTCATGCAATGGGTCTTGCAACACATTGATGCATTCAGAGGCATGGTAGGGCAAACGAGCCGGCATGCCAAACTGGAAGATGTGCGCCTGAACATGGAAGGGAATCAGGTTGTGTTGGTGTTTGAATTTACCACCGGCGACGCTGCCGGGCAAAACATGGTAACCTTATGTACTGAAACTATTTGTAATTACATTATGGCGCATACGCCCGTAAAGCCTGAATTCTGGTTTATCGAAAGCAATTACTCGGGTGATAAAAAAGCCACCAGCCTTTCGTTTACCAGCGTGCGCGGCAAGAAAGTAACCGCTGAAGCAGTGATCACGCAGAAAGTTGTGAAAGAAATATTAGGCACTACGCCTGCCGACGTAGCGCGGTATTGGCAATCCTCATCGGTTACAGCTGTACAAAGCGGAAGCATCGGCATACAGGGGCATTTTGCAAATGGCCTTACGGCGCTATTCCTGGCCACAGGACAAGATGTTGCTTGCGTGGCAGAAGCCTACGTAGGCATTACCCGCATGGAAGTGACTGCCGACGGCAATCTATACGTAAGCGTTACCCTGCCGAGCCTCACTGTAGGAACGATTGGCGGCGGAACGCAGCTGCCTACCCAACGCGAATGCCTTGCGCTCATTGGCTGCGACGCGCCGGGTACTGCACGAAAGTTCGCCGAAATATGTGGTGCCACTATTCTGGCAGGCGAATTAAGTATTGCCGCCGCCATGGCAAATGGCAATTTCTCTAAAGCGCATCGTTTGTTCGGCAGGAAAAAATAAATCTAACCCAATGTCAACGCATTTATATGGAAACTACAGATAAACATGCAGCTTTTGCCAGGCGCTTCTTCATCTACCAGAAAGAGCGTTTCCCATTCCTAGGCCATGGACTGCTCGTGGCATCCTTTAGCTTTTCGGCAATAGCCTACTCGCGTATTTGCCGCGGAGCAAATGGCTTTGTGAATCTCAAAACCTTTGCTATCGGCATTTTCACCACCGTTACGTTGTTTTTCCTCGTACGCATCTTCGACGAGTTTAAAGATGCCGAAGACGATGCAACGTACCGAAAACATTTACCGGTGCCGCGAGGCCTGATCTCTCTGCGCGAATTAGGAACTTGCGGAGCCGTTGCCTTTATCATACAAGTCGCTCTCAACGCCCTCTTTTTTCCAAAAATGCTATTGCTGTTCGGCCTCGTGATAGGCTACCTCTGCCTGATGGGAAAAGAATTTTTTGCGGGCCGCTGGTTGAAGAAACATCCGTTTTGGTACGTCACAGCCCACATGATGATCATTCCGCTGATAGACATGTACGCCAGCGGACTCGACTGGA
>DAIUED010000203.1:0-6212 GCA_036845295.1 Bacteroidota bacterium | reverse complement strand
CCAAAAAAACCAAGATCGGCTTTAACTATTCCTATAATTTCAATCAATTAAATGTCAGAACCTCCAACGCATCGCAGTACTTTCTGACAGACACCACGTACTCTACCGCCAATGTGAGCCAGTCGGTAAAAAAGAATGAAGCACATAGTGTTAACTTTACGCTCGAACAACAACTCGACTCGCTAACGGACTTAACAGTAAGTTCCAAACTCAAACTACTGAGCGATCGCGGCTCGAGCAAGGATGAAACCGATTTTATCCGTTCAGATAATGTACGCACGCGGAATACATTTATTTCTAATACCAGTAAGTCATCCGGCTACGAACTGAATAACACTCTACGCCTCAACAGGCGTTTCCGAAAAAAAGACCGGTTGCTAATGATCAGCTACAACAACCTGCTGTCGAATAACGAATCGGATGGCGTACTGCAAACCGACAACAGCTTTTACACCGATACCACCAGTTCGTTAAGCTCGGTAAACCAGAAAAAAACGAACCTGATAAACAACCAAAACCATTTTATCATGGGCTCATTTACCGAACCGCTGAGCAAAAAAGTAAAAGTCGAATTATCTTACGACCTGATGTACTACAAAAGCACGCAGGATAAAAAAGCCCTCAACAACATTGGTGGCGAATATTCGCTTTTAGATTCCAACTTTACCAATAACTTTCTGACGACCAAACAAATTAACCGCGCAGGCCTGAAGTTTACTTACGAAGTTAAAAAGATACGGGCATCTGCTGGTACCAAAGTCCGGAACGTGTTGGTGAACAATGACAATCTATTCCGCAATCAGCAGATTAAACAAAACATCAATAACGTGCTTCCGTTTGCTACCTTGCGTTACAAATTTTCGGATAACAAGAGCTTTGATTTCCGCTATACAACCAATTCGCAAAACCCAAGTGTAACGCAGCTGCAGCCGGTGCCAGACAACAGTAATCCGAACTTCATCCGGATTGGCAACCCTGCCCTGGTTCCTACCTTTAGCAATGATTTCAACGTGCATTTCAATTCCTGGAAACCGATCAGCGGAAAATACACCTGGTTTGGCATGAACTACAGCATCGTAAACAACGCTTTTTCAAATCGCACATACTACGACAGCATCGGCCGGAGTGTAAGCCAAACGATCAACGTGGATGGCAACAATTACGGCAGCTTCTTCTTCGGCACCAGCATCCCGTTCTTTTCCAAAAAGCTGGAATTGCAACCCAATGCCAACGGCTCGATCTCCAATAGCAAAACGGTGATCAATAACCTCGAAAACCGTACACAAGATTTAAGATCGAATATCGGACTGGAAATAGCACTCAATCTTGACAACGTAAGTGCCGGCCTCAAAGGTTACGTCGAGTACAACCAGTCATCGTCGTCGCTCAATACCAACAGTACGAAGCCATACACCGCACAGGGCATTATCGGAAACATTGCTGTCGATTTCCCTAAAAAAATACGACTCGAAAGTGATGCGACATACACCATGAACGGGCAACGGAGTAACGGCTATAACATCAACTACCTGGTGTGGAATGCTTCGTTGACGAAAACATTCTTTAAGCTCGAGAATTTTATTGTTGGCTTGTATGCCTACGATATGCTTAATCAGAATATCAGCGTCTCGCGCGACATTAATAGCAACATTATTTCCGACACCAAAACGAATATTATCTCACGTTACTTTTTGCTGAAAGCCACCTTCAAGTTCAACAGCAATAAAACCAAAGAAGAAGATGACTAAACTTTTTTTACTATTATGCCTGATGCTAGGCGCTTGTTTGACCCAGGCACAGATCGACTATGGGAAAATAACATATGAGCGCAAGACCAACTTGTACAAAAAATTTAAAAACAATGGCGACGTAAGAGAATGGCTCAGAGAAGAAGACAAAAACAAAGTGGATGTCTTCGAGCTGTATTTCAATGATTCATTGTCTGTTTTTAAACCGCAGGAAAGCGAACTGGTAGATCGCATGAGTTGGGCAACAAGCAAAAATGCGGTGTATCAAAATAAAAATGACCATAGCCGCCTTACCGAAAAGTCGATCTGGGGCGAAAAATTCCTGATCACGGATTCCATCCGGCATTTCACCTGGAAATTAACCGACAGCAAGCGTAAAATATGCGGCTATACCTGCCGCAAAGCCATTTGGCAGGCCAATGACAGCACTCGTTTATATGCCTGGTATTGCAATGAAATTATGCCTTCCATTGGTCCTGAAAGTTTTGTTGGACTTCCGGGCGCCATCCTGGGGCTTGCTACTGAAGATGGCGGGGTCATTTATTTTGCCAAAACCGTTGAAATCGTGAAACAGGATGCCGTTGCACTCCTGCCAAAAAAATCTAAACTAAAGCGCTACCAGGTGGGTGAGCTTCGCGCGCAATTGGAAAAGCAATACGGCAAGGAAAAATGGAGCAAAACATTTATCTACAACAACTTCGAGATCTGGTAAAAAATCACCTGACCGCCGCAAAAAATAGGCCTTACCCTTTTCTTTAATTATATTTGCGGAGATGACGCGCTCGTTTCTGATATGCTGCCTGCTGCTGATGCTCACCGGTTACGCTTCGGCGCAACTGGTAGCCGATGCCGGCCCTAACCGGAATATTTGCCCCGGCAAAACAATTTCGATCGGTGGTGCACCCTCGGCAAGCGGCGGTACGCCGCCCTACTCTTACAGCTGGCAGCCTTCTGCGTTCCTCAACTCTACAACCACACCAAATCCTACGGCCAGCAACATCACGGGCTACATGGAGTACACACTTACCGTAACCGACAAAACCGGGGCAAGTGCTTCTGCTGTTGCCATATTTTATGTTGACCCTATTAACACCTTCAACGCAGGACCCGATACAGGCTATTGTGTTGGCCAGCAAAATGGCATACAGATCGGCAGCCCGAATAATAACAACACAAACCATACGTTTGCCTGGAATCCTATTTCGACCCTTGATAATCCCAATGCCACCAATCCTATCGCTTCCAATACCGTAACCGTACAATATACGCTTACTGTTTCGAACGGAGGCGTTTGCGCCGACCACAGATCGGTTGTGACGGTAACGCCGTTCCAGAAACCATCCGTGGATGCCAGCCCCGACACAATCATTGATGAAGGCAACACCATTACCCTGAACGGCACCGGATCGGTGTTCAATTATTGGGCACCGGATTATAAAATCCGCTATGCCAACTCAACCACACCCGACGTATGGCCTACTGTAACCACCACCTATACCTTATTTGTAGAAGATTCACATAAATGTACGAATTGGGATACGGTACGCGTAGAAGTGATCAAAGGGGATAAACTCTTTTTTTACAGTGCCTTTACGCCTAACCGCGACGGTGACAATGATTTTTTCTACATCGGCAATCTCGAAAAATACCCAGACAACAACCTGAAAGTATATAACCGCTACGGGAAAATGATTTTCAGCGCTACAAACTATGCCAACGATTGGGATGGAACCTATCTCGGCAACGAGATCCCGACAGGAACCTACTTTTATATTTTCACCGATGGCGTCGATCAGAAGTATAAAGGAACTGTCACCATCATCCGCTGACGTTTTTGTTAAGACCCGTTCTCACTGGTACACCTAAGCGACTTCTGCTAATTTTATTTTTTGATGATCAGCGTATCGAAGCTGGGCGAATAACCGCAAAACGACCCCAGCACATTTCCTCCTGTAATGTTGCTCTGGATATTGGATGGAGCAGAAAAAGGATTGCCGTTGCTGGAACGGTTGGCATAATAGGAACGCCAAAATAGATATTCTGCGTTGCCGATAGTACAAAACTTAACGATAACGGTATCGCCAATGGCATAAAAACCGGCATGCGGCTGATCGGCGTAGCCATCGCGCTCATCGGGTTGTGGTGGGCGCTCGTAAGAAAAATCGAAACTGGTGCCGTCAACAAACTTATCATCGAATGCAGAATTGTATGGCGCTACAAAAAAAGCGTCTTTCATGCGCTTTGCAAACCAACGGTAGCAATTGCCCTGCCCTTTTGGTTCGGTAAAATGCGCCCAACAATAGCCAAAGGTATCACGCTCCGCCTTAAAATACAGGCTGTCGAGCGCTATCGGGCTAAGAATATTGGTAACGCCAGTATAAGTTTCGCCCTGGTATTTCACGGTGAGAATGTAGGATTTGCCCACCTGACCAAACAACTTCGTGCCCAGGTAAAGGTAGCCGGTTGACGGGTCAAGCTCTTTCAGCGTATCCGTCACAAAGCCGTCGGTAACGGTAATAAACGCGCCTTTTACAAAAAAACGGGACGGATCGCTCAGGTCCACATTTCCAAAATACGGCGCAGTGGTGGATAGCAGTACCTGTGCCGTTTTACCTGTTTCTATACTGGCCTCTACCACCAGCTTTTCGGTATAAGCCGGAAGTTTGATATCGATGTCTTTTTCACACGAAGTCGCGAAAATCAATACCAGCAGTGCTGCTACATAAGCTGCTGGTAATAACCCATATCGTTTTATTAAAACCATGTGTTTAAAATTTAAAATTCCAGGTAACTGTAGGCAAAATCGGAAATAAGGAAACCTGTTTCCCTTTTACCGTATAGTTCCCTTTCAGAAAATCGCCCTGTGCATCAAAATAGATCAGGTAAGGATTGTAACGGTTATACAAATTAAAAATGCTTAGCGTCCAGCTTCCCTGGCAATTGCGGGCCCACGACCTTGGCAGTTTGATCGTTGACACATCTTTTCCCAAACGCGTGTAACGCCTTTCGAGCCTGGCCTGTTTGCGTTTGAGCTGTTTTTCGCGGTTGGGTGTGTAGGTGGCCGACAGATCGAGTCGATGGTAATCCGGGAATTTATACGAATTACGCAATCCATAATCGTAGCTCACGCCGCCTTCATAGGCAAATAAGCCATTGGGCAGGGTGCCGCGGTTTCCGGTGCCATACACAAACACTAGTCCGAAATTCCAGGTTGGATTAGGGTCGTAAGTTATCACAAGCGACCCGTCGTGACGCCGGTCGTACTTGGCCAGGTACCGTTGGCCATAGTTAATATCGTTGAACTGGCGCCAGGTCCATGATAAGGTATAACCGATCCAGCCGGTGAATTTACCACGGCGCTTCTTCAGGAAAAATTCTGCGCCGTAGGCTTCGCCTTTTCCGTAGGTAAATGCGTTATCTGGATTATCGAACACATTATCTTGCGGTTCTGCACCTTCCTTATAATCGATCTGGTTGATCATATTTTTATAATACAGCTCTACCGAACTTTCGAACATATCATCACGAAAATTTTTGAAGAAGCCAAGCGCGTATTGATTTCCAAGCTGAGGCTTGATCAACTCTGTAGATGGCATCCATACATCCGTAGGAAGGCTTACCGACGAAATGCTGGCTAAGTGAATGTATTGGAAGTTGCGCGTATAGGACGCTTTTACCGAGAATGTTTTGGTGAGATTGTAACGCAGGCTGGCCCGGGGTTCAAGGCCAGAATAATCCACCACTTTCTTTCCGGGTTTATACACCACCGTATCCGACGTGCGGCCAAACTGGTCTTTCACATACCTGGTGAACGGGCCCACCTGGGCAAAGTAACCAAACCGAAGTCCTACATTTACCTTAAGCCGTTTGGTAATTTCCCACTCCTCAGACAAATACGCCGCCGCATCGTGCGAATAAAGCCGTATGATTTTGCCGACATCGAAACTGGTTTCGCCTTGTTTGGCGCTTACATTGCTCGGCGTAAATGTATGAAAGGTATAATTAATGCCAGCCCTTACTTGGTGACGTGGATTCGGGATGTAAACAAACTCATGCTTCGCTGTCCAGTCTTTGATACCCGAAAATAAGGTGAGTTCGAAGCCCGACTGGGCAGCCGTAAACGAAAAGTCGTACTTCGTGTAGGACACCGAGGTATTGGAAAACAGTTTGGCATTGTACAGGTGGTTCCAACGCAGGCAGCCCACTGTATTTCCCCAGGGCACATGCACATTGAAGGATGATTCGGTATCTTTAAAATCGAATACGTCCTTGCCGTTGTAAAAACTCAAAAACAACCGATCTTTATCAGAAATTTTCCAGTTGAGCTTGGCATTCACATCGTAAAAATAATAGCTCGATCCTTTAAAATCGGATTGCGGACGCACGTATTTGAAGAATGGCTTCGACAATACATCGAGGTAAGTGCGCCGGGCCGATACAATAAAGGATAGCTTGTCTTTAACG
>DAIUED010000202.1:0-6242 GCA_036845295.1 Bacteroidota bacterium | reverse complement strand
ACCCCAATACCAATCCGAAAATCAAAGGCTCGGTATCGATGATCGATATGAGTTCCTACTCGGTAGCAAATTTTAAAGTAGGCTATGAGCCGCATGGCATCGCAATTGATGAGGTCAACAAATTATTGATCGTGTCGAACCGGAATATCCTGGTAAGCGGCCCTACGCCGCATCATACCGGCGTTTGCGGAAGAAACGGCTTCATTAACTATTTCAACCTGAACACCATGCAACTACTTACCCGCAAAACGGAGGTAGCCGCAGACCCGTATTCGGTTGCTGTACGCCCATAATGAGAGAAGAACTGAAACATAAACCGATCTTGCTGTTCGATGGTTATTGCAACTTTTGCAGTTCGGTAGTACAGTTTGTCAATAAACGGGAAAAACGGCAGGAGTTGTACTTTGCATCCCTGCAATCCGACATTGGGCGCGAACTGTTAGCGCACTATGGCATCGACCCGGTAAAAACGGATAGCCTGGTGCTTATCGATCGCGACAAGGCATTTATTAAATCGGGCGCAGCATTACGCCTAACGCGCTACATGAAGGCACTTTATCCACTCTTGCAGATATTTTTGGCAGTTCCGTCACCTATACGTAACCTGGTGTATGATTTTATTGCCCGCAGGCGCTACAAGTGGTTCGGGCGGTCGGAAAGTTGCATGCTGCCGGATAAAGAATTAGCCAGGCGTTTTTTATAAGAAACTTAATTCTAATTTTACGGGCAACATGACCAAACTTTCCGTTAACATCAATAAAATTGCCACTATCCGTAACGCGAGAGGCGGCAATACGCCCGATCTGCTGAAAATGGCACAAGACGCCGAGCGTTTTGGCGCCCAAGGCATCACGGTTCACCCTCGTCCGGACGAACGGCACATTCGCTACCGCGACGTGTATGAATTAAAACCACTTCTGAAAACAGAATTCAATATCGAAGGCAATCCAAAGATCGATAAATTCGTGGATCTGGTAATGGAAGTAAAGCCAGAGCAGGTGACGTTGGTTCCAGACGGCGATAGTCAACTTACCTCGGATCATGGCTGGGACACCATCGCTAACAAAACTTACCTTTCGGAGATGATCGCCCGCTTTCGTGAAGCCGGTATCCGCACGTCGATATTTGTGGATGCCAACCCTGCTATGGTTGAAGGAGCAAAAGCTACGGGTACCGACCGCATTGAGCTGTACACCGAAGAATATGCCCGCCTGTATGGCAGCAACAAAGAAACGGCCATTACGCCCTTTGTCGAAGCGGCGACCTTAGCCAACCGTTTGGGTTTGGGCGTAAATGCGGGCCACGACCTCAGCCTCGAAAACCTTGCCTATTTCAAACAACGGGTTCCGGGTTTACTGGAAGTATCGATCGGTCATGCACTCATTAGCGATGCCTTGTATTACGGTTTGGAAAATACCATACAACTCTATTTACGTCAGTTGGCACAATAGATTTTCCGGGTGCCCATGCAACATATCCGTTCACAAGATACTGCAACCGGCACATGCCGTACCGATCCGTACCACACATAAAAAAGGCCTTTACATTTGTAAAGGCCTTCATAATTATCCCAAACGAATGCGTTATTGCAACACAATCCTTTTGGTAAGCGATCCACTTGTTCCTTTCACGTTTATAAAATAAACACCCGGCGCCTGGCCGGAAAGATCGATTTGAAGATCGGCGACAGACACCTGTGACATTGTTTTCACTGCCTGACCAAGCGTATTACTTACTGTGACATCAAAAGGCTGGCTATTGGCAAATTCCACGTGCAAGGTAAACTCTCCGCTGGTAGGATTAGGGAAGACACCAACACTGGTACCCGCGATCTGCTCCAGAATACCCGTAACCGCAGAGCAAGCCACTGCATTGTTGAGTGTTTTACGCCTGATGCAATTTGCCATTACAGCCTGCATACGATCTTTTTGCCCGTTGGTAAACATCGCCATGCATTTATCGTCTGAATAGTCCATGTAATTTTGGTAGTTGAAGCCAGGTGCAACGGTAGCACAAGCATCCGTTTTCACAGCACCGTTGGTTGACGGGCAGGATGAATTTTCGATTTGTTGATTCGGTGTATCTGCAACATAATCAGTACCAGAACAATTGGTATCGTCGCCCCAAATGTGCCACAAGCCCAACCAATGGCCGGTTTCGTGAGTTAATGTGCGGCCTTTATTGTAAGGCGCAGTGGCTGTACCGATGTTACCCACATAACGGTAATCAACTACCACACCGTCTGTATTAGCCGAGCCACCCTGGCCTACCATGTCGTTAATAGGGTTAGTTCCGGAAGGAACGGTTGGAAATTGCGCATAGCCAAGCGTGCCGATATCAGAACCACCGAACTGCAATACCCACACATTAAAATATTTAGTTGGATCCCAGATCGATCCGGGTTTCACAGTCGATTCGATGTAGGACATGGCATAAGGCAGGGCATTCCATCCTTTGGTGGTTACATTAATGCGGTCTATGCCCGGCTCCGCCAGTGGTGTGCCGGATGGATCGACGGCTGCTGCACAAAAATTGATTTGCACGTCGGCAGCGGCGCTTACAAAGGCTGGCTGTGTTACATATGTGCTGAAATCCGCATTGAGCTTGCGGTAATCGTTATTCAGGATCACGATCTGCGAATTGACCTGGGCCTGACTGATATTACGTGCAGGCGTAACGGCACCCGAATGAATGATGTGAAAAACAATGGGAATGTTGTAGGCGACGGCAGCTTTTTTAGCATTGGCAAATTGATTGTCTTTTGCAATTGCTGTCTTTATCCAGTCCTCGAACGCATCGTGTTGTTCTACCTGCTGCTGTACGGTTCCGCATTTACGTTGCATGGGAGTGCCGGAGGGTGTTTGAGCCCAAGCCGCCAGGCAGGCAGCGGAAAAGGCCATAGAAGTTAGGAGCTTCATGTATCTTAGGTTAGTTTAAAATGATTCAGGAACACCCTGGAAACCTGATTGTGCGTGGGGGCATTTTATACATAGTTACAGGTTTTATTGCATAAATTCAAGAGTCGGCACCTGTTTTGAGGCAAAAAATAGATAATTTTGGGCTAATGTTACCTAAAATACTACTAATTGAAGATGAATTAAGTCTTCAGGAAACCTTGAAACTCAATTTAGAACTGGAGGGATACGACGTAGCCGCCTGGTCGTCGGGCGATGGCGCACTCGATCAAATCCGGTCTTTTTCGCCCGACCTGGTATTGCTGGATATTATGCTTCCCGGCATGAGCGGCACCGCCATTTACCAGGAACTCCAACGTCAGGGAAGCAGCATTCCGGTAATGTTTCTGACAGCCAAAAACCAGGTGAAAGACAAAATAGAAGGACTGAAACTGGGGGCCGACGACTACATTACCAAACCGTTTGACCTGGAAGAACTTTTACTGCGCATCAACATTGTTCTAAAACGCAATAAAAACGGATCTGCTGCCGCGGATAGCTTTCGCTTCGGCAATTGTGAGATCAACTTTGCGACATTTGAAGTGAAAACCATTTCAGGTGTCCGGGAGACCATCTCGAAACGCGAAATGGCTCTTCTGCGCCTGTTGACCGAACATGCTAACCAGGTTGTATCGCGCGACGAAATCCTTGAGAAGATATGGAGCCGTGACGAAAATCCCTCTTCGCGCACCATCGACAATTTTATTCTGAACTTTCGTAAATGGTTCGAGAAAAACCCACGGGAACCCATTCATTTTCAATCGATCCGTGGCGTGGGTTATAAGTTCATTCCCGGTGCCTGAGCCAGCTTTTCGAAACGCGGCCTGGTGACACCATCAACGTAAACCATTTCCTGAAACATTGTGACCGGCCGTACCCAAAAACCGGAAAAACCGGCATTCCCCGCTTCGCGGTACAGCACCAGTTCTTCAAGGCTTTCGCTGTGCCTGGCAATGCCGAGTACCTCGTAAATGGTACCTTTGTAATGCCTGTATAATCCTCTCTCCAGCATCGTTATTTTTATTTTACTGCCTGCAAATGTTATTTTAGACCATGCACTAACTGGTATGGTCACTCACAATTAACCAACGGTTACCAATCTTTCGCCACAGGAGCGTAAAATATCCTCCCGCCGGCTTTTCTTTTTTCAGCGCCCAGCTTCCAACCACATAAACCGCTGTTGCTGACAATTGCCGGCATTCGAGCACCTCAAATTTCAAAATACCCATGGCAGCCTTATCGGGATAACTTTTGCGGTAATTAGCCAGGGTTTTATTCCAGCCGTAAGTAATACCGCGACTACCAATAAACTCCAGGCTATCGCTGTTCCAGTAGTAAGCCATAAACCCCTGAATATCGCCAGCGTTCCACCGGCTCTCCTGAAGACGCATAAGTTCCTTCACTGCCTGCTCATCGGCATCCGTTTGCTGTGCCCTGGATAATAAACCATAGAGCAACAAAACCAGTGTTAATAAGTATCTGTACATCGTTTTCAATTCATTTATAATTCTTATAAAAATAAAAAAATAGTCCTATCTTTGGGCCACGTTCTTTAATACACTTATTAAGAAAAGCAGAGGGAAACGCCCTGTGAAGCTTTACCAACCCTTAGAGAAAAACGATAAAAAAACATCGGGCCTCTCCAAAGAAGGTGGGAATTCGTTACCGGGAAGCCGGGAAAAATAAGTCGGAAACATTAGTCAATACCAAATTTATCAAATAAGATACTACTAATCCCTTCCGAAAAACGGAAGGGATTTTTTTATATAGTTATGCATACGATACAGGAAGAATTAGAAAAAAGGGTTTTAGTGATCGACGGCGCCATGGGCAGCATGATCCAACAGTACAAGCTCACTGAAAAAGATTTCAGAGGCAAGCGTTTTGCCGATTGGCATAAAGACCTGCAAGGTAACAACGACTTGCTATCCATCACGCAACCCCATATTATCAAAGCCATCCATAAAGAATACTTGAAAGCTGGCGCCGACATCATTGAAACAAATACGTTCAGCGATACGGCTATTGCCATGGCCGATTATGATATGCAGGAATTGGTTTATGAGCTGAACTACGAATCGGCCAAAATTGCACGGGAAGCCATTGCCGAATTTAAAGAAGAATTTCCGGAGCAGGCTTCAGTACCAAAATTTGTAGCAGGTGCCATTGGCCCTACCAACCGCACGCTGTCTTTGTCTCCTAATGTCAACGATCCCGGCTACCGTGCCATTACATTTGATGAACTGACAGAAGCCTATACCGAACAGGTGCGTGGCCTCATCGACGGCGGTGTGGACGTGCTGCTGATCGAAACCATCTTCGATACGCTCAATGCCAAGGCAGCCTTGTATGCAATCCAAACTTACGGCGAAAAAATAGGTAAAAAACTACCGGTAATGGTTTCGGGAACGATTACCGACGCCAGCGGACGCACGCTCTCCGGACAAACCACGGAAGCATTTCTAAACTCTGTATCACACGTGGATTTGCTGAGTGTAGGACTCAACTGTGCACTTGGTGCCAAGGACATGCGTCCGTACCTCGAAGAGCTTGCCACCAAAGCCCCGTTTTACGTGAGCGCATACCCCAATGCTGGCTTGCCGAATCAATTTGGCGAATACGATCAGGATGCGCACGAAATGGGCCATCAGATCGAGGACTTTTTAAAGTCCGGCTTTCTGAACATTGTTGGCGGCTGCTGTGGCACCACGCCAGCGCACATCAGACGCATTGCCGAACTGGCAAAGGACTCGAAACCTCGCCCGAGACCGAAAACCGATACGCTCATGCACCTGAGCGGCCTGGAGCCTTATACGATGACGCCGGAGAGCAACTTTCTCAATGTTGGCGAGCGCACCAAAGTAACAGGTTCCAAAAAGTTCCTGCGCCTGATCAAAGAAGGGAACTTCGAAGAAGCGCTTTCCATTGCCCGCGACCAGGTAGAAGGTGGCGCGCAGGTGATTGACATTAACATGGACGAAGGCATGCTGGATGCCGTAAAAGCCATGACGACTTTTTTGAATCTTGTCGCCTCGGAACCGGATATTTCCAAGGTGCCGATCATGATCGACTCTTCGAAATGGGAAGTAATTGAAGCAGGCTTGAAATGTGTGCAGGGAAAAGCCATTGTGAACTCCATCTCCCTGAAAGAAGGCGAAGCCAAATTCGTGGAACAAGCGCACAAAATCCGGCAGTATGGTGCGGCAGTAATTGTAATGGCCTTCGATGAAGTTGGCCAAGCAGACACCTACCAACGCCGTATCGATATTTGCAAGCGCGCCTACGATA
>DAIUED010000201.1:0-6324 GCA_036845295.1 Bacteroidota bacterium | reverse complement strand
AGGCTTTACAAAATAACGTTGCTTAACGATACCGTAGGTCGCTTGCGAATACGAGATCATGCCCTCAGCAGCACAAATTACGTCCGATGCCTTTTTGAGTTGGCGTTTTTCGAGCGCAAACAACAGGCGATAGGCCAGGCTATTTTTTTTCCAGGTACCTGTTTCAATCATGCTTTCGGCGTGCGGTTCAAAGCTATCAAGTACCAGCTTGCGCCCGGTAATGGCAGCGAGCACATAACCTATGGCGCCGCCGGGTGTGCACCAGGCATGTACCACGCTGATCTTATGGGAATAGATGAACCGAATCAAAAAGGCCAGAATCCCACCCATTTTCAGGAACATACCGATTCCAAACTTACGGTAAGTGAAATTCAGCAGGGTTATTCCTTTCGCCTTCAATTCGGATACTACCTGGTCGTAATCCGACCTGGTTTTCTCAGAATCGGGTGTCAGTGTCATCAGGTACACACGACTTCCCGGAGGTAGCTTTTGCCGAATGATCTCGATGTAGGGAAGCGTGTAGGTTTTGATAAGTGCGCTCTGATAACTCCAGTAAGTAACAACAAGTATGTTCCCAGGGCCGCTCAAAATAAATGCTTAATAATAGCCAGGAACCGCCTTTTCAACACGAAAAGAGGATTCTGCCACAAACTTACCAAAAGATATTTAAATGCCAAGACACGATCTTTTTTTGTCATGGCAATATGCAGGGCGGCATAAGAATAAATGCCGGAACAAAACACCCGCCTGTTAATCCACGAATCGCGGATGAGACTATTAGATGCCAATGCAACACCTTTGAAATGCATGACTTTTTCGCTGAACTGCTTTGGATCATAATTGAGAACGCTTCTCCCGCCGTGATTTACCATCACAATTGATTTTCCTGGAAAACAATGCAAGCGGTTGTCGGCAATAATCCTTAGCCACAATTCCCAATCTTCGAAAAGAATAAGGCGCGCATCGGTATTAAAGTAATAGCGCTTAAAGAGCGCATTTTTCACAATCACAGAACTACATCCCAAAAAATTGCCATATACCAGTTTCCGGTTATCGAAAAACCCATTGATGCCATAACTGTAGAGCGGCGTATGATCGGTGTTGAGTATTTGATAACCTGCAAAAATAAATCCGGGATCACCAGCCTGATCGATATAGCTGGCAATGGAAACGAGATGATCGTCCTTCATCTTATCATCGGAATCAAGAAAGATCAGGTAATCACCGCTGGCGCGATCGGCACCGTAGTTTCTCGCGATGCTTCTCTCTTCGTTGTTTTTGTAAAAATAACGGATCTTATCACTTGCTATCTGCTGTACAACACCCTGGGTATCGTCGCTGCTACCATCGTCAACAACCAATATTTCATAGTCTTCGAAGGTTTGGGCCAATACCGACATCAGCGTTTCGCGAAGAATGGCTGAGCGGTTATAAGTAGGTATAATGATGGAGAAGCGCATAAATCAGGCCTAACGTAACCAATTGAATACAAACTTCGGAATAAATTTAAGTCGCCGGTCGTAGGCCGCATAATTATTTTCCACATACCTCTGGTGGTCATGCACTTTAATATAGTAACTAATGCGGCGACAAGCCTCGCGGTCGAGTGCCTGGTAGCAAGTGTGGTAGCACAAATGCAAGTGTTGCCAAAAAACATCTTCCAGCTCAACAGATGTAAAATTCAAAGCAGATACATATAGGGGAAGGTCGGAGGGAACCTGGAGACCTGCGTTGCGCATGCGATCAAGGTAAACCTCGCCGCCCTCTACTGACTGAAAGAAGCCAGCTACAACCCGACTCCATTCTTTCAAAAACGCAAGCTGATGATTGGACTTCGACTGTGGGTGCAACCGGTAACGGGAAAGGACACCGGGCATGCGACGGATAACGCCTCCGCTGAGCAACAATTTCACCACCAACTCAAAATCCATGGCGTAATGCAAGGTTTCGCTTACCGGCAAGAGTGGCGCCAGCACCGACCGGCGGAAAAAAGAAGATGGCTGCGGAAACCGCATGTACGGAAAATAGCCGTGCAACGGAATATCATGGTCGAGCCCGATAACGGTTTGCTTTCTGCCTTCGCCGAACAACAACGATTTTCCATGAACGAGACCCAACTGCGGATCGCCTGCAAAAAGAAGCCCTACGGCCTGCAAGGTACCAGGCTCGTAGCAATCGTCGCTGTTGAGCCAGGTAACGACTTCACCGGTCGCTTTACGGAAGCCTTTATTAATGGCCTCACTCTGACCACTGTCTTTTTCGGAAACCCAATGTGCCAGGCGTAACTCATGAGCACGGATAATATCTACCGAACCATCGGTGCTCCCGCCATCTACCACAATAACTTCCAGCAGAGGATAGTCTTGCGCCCAAAGCGAATCCAGCGTTTCTCCAATATAAGCCGCCTGGTTATACGACGGAACGATAACGGATATTTTAGGTAAGTTCGGTTTCACTTATTCCTGAGATTCCAACCGGGCATAAATATCACCAAAGGCCTGAAAAATGTCTATTCCGGAGGTTAACTGAGTCACCATGTCATCATAAGACTTCCATTGGTTGAATACAAATTGATTGCTTTCCTCGAGCGAAAAATTGTAACGATAGTTTGGCGACAGCGCGTGCAGGCGCTCGAGGCACCGGAATACCTGAGTGGTTTGCTCCGGAATAGTGTACTCGAAACAAACCATAGCCACTGGCACTGATAAACCGTTCAACACTTCAACTTCGAACCCTTCTACGTCGATCTTGATAAAATCCGGTTTTCCATAACGCACGATCATGGCATCGAGCGTATCGACATCAACCTCCTGGGTATTGTTCCATTGCTGGCCTTTAAAGCGGTTGGTTCTTACTTTATTGATCCATTCCTGGGAAAGCGACGAGATAGTAGATGAATCGGGGTTGATGTACATGGTAAGCCGACCTTTGGCCGATCCCATGGCCGCATTTACAAGTGTAATAGCACGGCCAAACTTGAGTTTCAGAAAATGGTAACAATACGATTGAGGCTCGCAGGCGACCACGCTCGTATTGAGCGCCAAGAACACGCTGACGCGGTTGCCGAGATTAGCTCCTATATCGAACACCCGGTTCCCTGGCTTGAGGAAACTACCATAAAAACGCTTTCGGTCTTCGAACACGCGTTGTCCATCGCGGTAAATGCGTGGATGAACCAGCGGCCGAACCTTTTCCCGGAGCAAGGTTGACCACGCTTTCAAACGGATTGCAGTCATCGTCATTTTAAAACGATGAATATACGGCAAAATCTGCTAATCGCATCGCCTGATCTTGTCCTCGAAACTGGTACAACGGAACAGCGCCGTAGGCAGAAGCCCACATGCTATACGTGCTGGGTGGCCCAATAATGTAATGCGTACTGGCCAGGCAATACATATCCAATAATTCATGGTTCATCGCCATCGTCACGGCCGCGCCATCTACACGCAATGCTTCTGGATCGATGGTTTCGTTGGAACATATCAAAAAATGCACTTTCTTTTCGCTGAAAAGCGCGGCTGCTTTCCGCATTAATCCACGGTAAGTATCAATGTCATAAAAATACTTTCCTCCTTCAAAGTTTTTGTAGTCGCCACGACGGATGTGAACACCAATGAGGATTTCATTCTGCAAATCAAACTTAGCTTCGAAAAACGCACTGATCGCACGCGCATGTTGCTCTGCCGGCGAAAAAAAATTGCGAATGGTTTCCTGGTGTTTGTGCACCGACTGAGGCGCACGGTATTGCCATCCTTGCAGCAGACACAGGGCTTTATCAAGCTCCTGCCCGCGTGCATCGAGATCGAAACCTTCGTGCCAATTGAGGCAGGTGGCTGATACAAAGGGCAGACGGATCTTCAGCTTATCAAGAAGCCGTGCCGCATAAAAACAAAAGCCATATGCGAGCTTCGACAAAAAAGAAGAGCGCTGGTGTGTTCCTGTAAAGTAAGACTGGTATTCATAAAAAGCCGGATTACGAACGTTTACGCCATGCTCGAGGCCGTAGGCCAATAAGTTGGCATAAATAAACAACATGTTACCCAGTTGGCCTGGCTTATTGGAGAAAACGATCATGCTGTTTTATTAATATACAATGCGTCGTATTCGCGCATTATTCCTTTGTCGCGATAGGTTACATAAATATCCACCAGCGAAAAACCCTGTTGGCGAAGGAATTCGTCCACTTCGTGATATTGACAGGCATTTCTATACAACTGATGATTGTTCATCTCTATCAGGATCAGCTTTGTACGGCTCAGCGTCTGCTTGCCTCCTTTCAGGATCGTTAGCTCGGTTCCCTGCGTGTCTATTTTTATCAGCAGGATCTTTTCATTGCCGATCTCTTCATCTAAGGTTGACATGCGCACATCCTGGCGCGCAACCGTTTCAAATTTGCTGCTGTATGCTTTTACCTCGCTGTCAAGTGTTGTGTAATCAATTTCGTTGAGCGACGACGACAGGCTATCGCTGGTAACGTGTACCGTTGCCACGCCCTGATGATCGGAAAGCGCGAGGTTGCGCAGGCTGATGTTCGCATGCGGTTTGGTTGCAATACTGGCTTGATCAAAAGAAGCCTTTACGGGCTCAAACCCTATCAACTGATGTTGAGGAAAACGGGTGGCAAAAAACCGGCTGGTAGCGCCGTCTGCCACACCAATATCCAGAATATGAGTGCCACTGGCAGAAAGTTCATGCGTATCAATATACGCGATGGTACGGTAAAGATGCTCCGCCGGATTGCACAAAGCCGTGTCTTTGAATTTCAGGAAAACACGGGGATTGGAAAAGAGAAATTGTAAAAAGCGGATGATCGTCTGTTTCATGATACAGGATGCGGGTTTTGAGGCAATACGGTATAGGTGTAGCCGTTACGTTTTAAGTCGGCGATGATCTGTGTGCCAGGCTTGTTTTTAAATAAGATCATTTGAATGGTGTTCGGTTCGGCAACTTTTAAAAAATTCAGCATCCGGTTGCGACGGAGGGCTTTTTTGATCTTCTTCATGAGTGGTCCGGCGCTTTCTACCATTTCCTGCTCCACGCCGGGAATGTAAACGTCCTGGAACTTCTTGTAAGCCATTGCCGGAAGACCCAGGCCAAGCGCCATTTTTTCGAACTCCCGCACCGATATGGCATATACATAATTGCCAATGGTTTCGTAATTTCCGGTATCGTGATGCACGTTTACTTTCCCGAAAAGCCGTTTTCCAGCATGCTTCACTGATTGAAGAATGTTGCGCGTAAACGGCGCAGGATAAAATTCATGGGGTTCGGTAAACACAATGGCTTCTGAAGAAACACGCAACATTTCGTACACAGCCAGCGCCGGACGCGGGAAATGATGATACGACTGTTTGCAATAGGCATATTCGAACGTGTTATCGTCAAAAGGAAGGTTTTCGGCATTAGCGAGCGCAAAATCGGGTATCATTTGCTCTTGCCTGGCTATTTCGAGCAGGCTTACATCAATGTCGCTGGCAAGCGCCTTGCCACCTTTCCGGTTGATGTAAGTTGCAGACGTTCCGAAACGTCCATCACCCACAGTAAGCCAACGGGCCTGAAGATGGTGATCCAGGAACGCATCCAAGACACTCAACATGCGCAAATGGCGCCAGAGATCAACGGTATAACGATCGAACCACTGTTTGTACACGGCCAGCTCTTGTTGCGTTTTGGTGCCTGCGTACAGGTTACGGTGTATGTCATAACTATGCTGTTCCAGTCCCATCAGTTCAATAAGATTTTCGTCAGTGTTTCTTGCGACCGGCGTATGTCGGCAGCGTAACTTATTGCACGCTGATGCACTTCCTGTCCGTTCAGGTTTTGCATATGATCTGCCAGTTCGTGTTCGCTTGCCGGCGAGAAAAACACGACGCTATCGGCCACTTGTTCTCTATTGATGGCGATGTCCGATACAACCAGAAATTTCCGAAGCGCTTTGGCATCTTCGATCACCGTACTCCAGCCTTCAAAAAAACTGGGCTGTATAATGGCCCTGGCATTGACCATGAGCGTGGTTTGCTCTTCGCGCGAAATAAAGCCGGTGAGTGTTACCAAAGCATCCAGCCGATGCTCACGGATAAATGCGCGCAATTCCTGCACATAATGCTGATTCCGCTGATCATCATACTTGCCTGTGAAAACAACATGCACGGATTTGCCGCGTTGTACCAGTAATGCGATAGCTTTGAGCACCACCAGGTGATTTTTATGCGGCCAGAACTGGTTGCACACCATGAAATAATCTGAAGGCACGGTTGGGGGTAACGACGATTGCAATCCCCTATCCAACAGCGACACAAAACGGTACACATGTACGGTTGCTTT
>DAIUED010000200.1:0-6366 GCA_036845295.1 Bacteroidota bacterium | reverse complement strand
CAGTGTACTATCTCGGCATGGCGAGCGTCAGGTGAAAGGAACGCGATGGTTGTAGATGAGTCCAATGCGCTGCGTGCTGCAACTTGCGTGAAGGATTGCAGTGGAAATCCTTTTTGCCCCGGCTTCGAGAGCCTCAGCCGTCGGGGAAAAAGATTGGAACGGAAAGCCTGACGGCGCCTGGCTCTTTGCGCCGGCACGCCCACATCAAAATACAGCGGGCAAATTTGCCATTGTCAGAGCTGGCAAGCGTTATAGCTTGTCACGATACTATTTGTTAAAGCTCTTTTGGTAATTAGTAACTCCACTTCAGGAACAAGCCGCCCCAGGTGAAACCTGCGCCGAAGGTGGTCAGGATGAGGTTGTCGCCTTTTTTCAATTGGCTTTCCCATTCAGCCAGGCATATTGGCAAGGTAGCAGAAGTGGTGTTTCCGTATCGTTGTATGTTGAGCATCACTTTCTCCATGCCAATACCCATGCGGTTGGCCGTTCCTTCAATGATGCGCTTATTGGCCTGGTGCGGTACGAGGAAAGCCACATCGTTTGCCGTAAGGTTATTGCGCTGCATGATCTCTTCGGCTACGTCAGCCATTTTGATAACAGCTACTTTAAATACAGCCTGTCCGTCCATTTCTACAAAATGTTGCTTATTGGTAACGGATTCGATTGACGAGGGAACAAGGCTACCGCCAGCTGGTTGGTACAGGTATTTTTTGCCGGCGCCGTCGGAATACATGCGGCTATCGAGGATACCGGTGCCATCGTTGGCCGGTTCCAGCAACACGGCTCCTGCGCCATCGCCGAATAATATAGCGGTTTTACGATCTGTGAAATCAATGATGCTGCTCATTTTGTCGGCGCCGATCACCAGCACCTTTTTATGTGCTCCGGTTTCAATGAATTTAGAAGCGGCTGTCAGGGCGTAGATGAAGCTCGAGCAGGCGGCCTGTACATCAAAGCTCCAGGCATTGGTTGCCCCTATCATGTCGCTGACGATGTTGGCCGTGGCCGGGTATTGGTGGTCAGGGGTCACCGTGGCCACAATGATCAGCTCAATGTCCAATGGCGACAGGTTCTTTTTTTCGAGGATCTTTTTAGCGGCTTCTGCGGCCATAAATGCCGTGGCTTTGTCTTTATCTTTCAGGATGCGGCGCTCGTGGATGCCGCTGCGGGTCCGGATCCACTCGTCGGTGGTATCAACCAGGGTTTCCATTTCTTTATTTGTCATCACATACTCCGGGAGGTATGCTGAAACTGCTGTAATGGCCGCTGTCGTTTTCATAATGTGGGGTTTGCCTGCAAATGTATTTTCTCAGCCACCAATCGCAGAATTAAAATAAAGCTATATTACGGGCTCCAAAGTGATTTATTTTTTACGATATTTGATTTGTTCTATGTAAATAGGCATTTTTTATATATTCAATTATACGATGTCCAACGTAAAATCCGACCAGTTGTTTAACCTGGTGCAGTCACTTTCAAAAGCCGAAAAACGCTTTTTTAAGCTGTATGTGTCCCGGTCGGGCAAGGCTTCCGATAAAAAGTTCATCACACTCTTCGATGCCATCGAAAAACAAAAGGTGTATGACGAGGCCAAAATTCTCCGCAAAGAAAAAACCTTGCTGCCTCAGCAGCTTCCCAACCTGAAAACCAATCTCTATTTTCAGTTGCTGAAAAGTCTGAGGCTTTGCAATAGCAATAATCTGCGGAGCATTCGCATGATGGAGTTGATCGATTACGCCCGCCTGCTATATAGCAAATGCCTGTACCGCGAGTGTGTGAAGATGATCGATAAAGCGAAAAACATGGTGGTGGGTAACGACCAGGCTATTTTCCTGCTCGAGCTGCTGGAGATCGAAAAGCTGGTGGTTTCCAAGACCCACGATGCAGGCAACGAAGAGCGGGTGAACCACATCATCCGCCAAACCGAACAGGTGAGCGAAAGCATCCGTAACATCAACCTTTTCTCCAACTTGTCGATAAAGCTCGATTCCTATTATAAAAAATCGGGCTTTGTGCGCAACCAGCGCGATCTTGAAAAAGTTACGCGCCTGTTCCACGCGGGCCTGCCGGATTATAAGCCCGGGAAGTTGTCTTTCCAGGAAAAGCTCTACCTCTATAAATCGTACGTCAGTTTTTACTTTTTTACCCGCGATTTCAGGCAAGGGTATGTGTATGCCAAAAAGCTCGTGGGTTTGTTTGAAGAGCAGCCGGAGATGCAGGTGTTGAAACCGGAAATGTACATCAAAGCCCTCAACAGCCTATTGGCCGTTCAAACCAAGCTATTCCGGTTTAATGAATTTACCGAAAAACTCAAGCGGCTGGTGGCCATTAAACGCGAAGGACGCATCAACCTGACGGAAAACCTGAACCTGAACCTGTTCAAAGCCATTTACATTCATGAAATTAACCGGCACTTTATGCTTGGTGAATTTAAATCTGGTACACGCATTGTTGCGGCGCTCGAGGGCGAATTGAATAAGTTTATCCCTCGTCTTGACAAGCACTCGGTGATGTTGTTTTACTACAAAATTGCTTGTTTGTATTTCGGAAGTGGCGATTATCGCAGTGGATTGAGTTGGCTCAATAAGATCATCAACGAGCGCGACATTGCCCTGCGTGAAGATCTTCATGCCTTTGCCCGCATTCTCTCGCTCATCAGCCATTTTGAACTTGGCAACAACGATCTGGTGGAATCTTACATTCGTTCAACCTATCGCTATTTCATCAAACGGGGCGACCTTTCGCTATACCAGAAATATATTCTCGATTTCCTCAAAGGCCTTCTCATGGCCCGCGAAGTGAAAAATGTGCAAAGCCGGTTCATTTTGCTCAAAGAGCAAATGGAATCGCTGCAAAAAAATAAGTTCGAGCGGCGGGCCTTCCTGTATTTCGATATCATTTCCTGGCTCGAAAGCAAGATCACGAGCCGTCCGGTTCAAGCTATTATCAAAGAAAAAGTAGCAGCCAGGCTCGGGCAAGTGTCAGCGCCGGTTTAACCCAGGTCGAGAAACGGTACACTGGCATTAACTTTCGAAGCAGGGCCTACAATCTGTGGCGTTTGCTGGTAACCAAGCTCTGCCAGTTGCACCGAGGCCATGGAAACCAGTTCCTTGAAACTCACTTTTTTGGCGTTTTTCTTCCGGTTGATGTCGCGAAGAATGGTTGTGAATGAGTAAGTAAAAGCGCCATAAGAAGTTACGCCATGCTTGTATTCATACGAATACTCTTTTTCCTTACAGGCTTCGATGATGAGTGGCATGAACGGCCCCATGGTGCCATATTTTTTCTTGGCTTCGGCAAACTCATCCACCTCCGACCATAGCGAAACAGCCCGGCCGAAACGTTGCGTACCGCCCTCTGCGCCAGTAAACAATTCGGTTTTGGTGTTTTTGGCAAATAAATTCTTTTTGGCAAGTTCTTGCTCACGCTGTATCCACATCTGGCGTTTAGCGTCCCATTTGATGGTGCGGTGCCGGATATCGTCAGGAGGATTCAGTCCACGCGCTTTAAAGCCCGCGTCGCGCGTCATTCCGCCTGAGTGGCAGCAGTCGAGGATCGTTACAAAATCAACGCCATAAGGTATCTGGCTGTAGGATTTTAAAAATTCCTTATCGGTATAGGCATGTTCGCGCTGCCAGTCGAAGTCGTAGGTTACCAGGCATTCATCGAGATGGTCGTCGTCGGGGCCGTTGGCATCCGATGCCGGTATTTGCGCGCCATGCCCGCTGTAAAAGAAAATGCGGCTGTCGCCATTTTGCGCATCTTTCAGTAGCCAATCCATCATGTTACGGAGGTTTTGGCTGGTGGCCCGCTCGTTGAGTACGACTCTGATCTCAGAAGGATCGAAGCCCATTTCCTGCAAAACTTCGCTCATGCGGAACACGTCGTTCACGCAGCCGTTCAGCTGGTTTGCCGGATCGGGATAGTCGTTAATGCCCACCAGAAGCGCCTTGCGCGACATGCCGCCGCTCTTTATTTTTTTGACAGACGTTAAGGTGTTCGGCATAAGTTCAGCGCCCAGTTTTCCCTGCATTGATTTCAATGAGCGTTCAGAGGCATCTAGTGATTTGAGAATGTTCGGCCAGCCTTCGAGCATGGCAGAAGGATGCGCCATGTAGGTGGTTACCTCATGATTTTTGAACGGATTGTTTTCTTTGAATGGTGTTTCTATCTGCGAATAGTTTGGGCTGTCGATGTCGATCGACTCATAGGCAAATATGTAGTCATAAGGGTTATGAAAGTTGAACCAGTGGCGCACATTCAGCGGCATCAGCGTACCGCCAAAAAGTTTCAGCAAAGCCGGGTGTCCTATCTGTGAACCAGAAGTGACAAGCGTGAAGTCGCGGCACAGGCCTTTTACTGCTTCCTGGCGCAGAAAATCGTAGGTGAGCATGGTGCCCAGACTATGGCAATACACTAAATCGGGCTTTTCGGTATCCAGAAACGTTTGCAGGCGCTGTCCCAATTCGGCCCTCAATTCGGCATCTTGTGCAAATTGCACCACCATGCCGGCATACCAGCGAATGGCGCCGTCTTTGCCAAACACATCACGCTCTTTGAAAAGGGCCACCGAAACCCAGTCGGTAATGAGCTTCATCACCGTTCGGATGTATTTGATGCCATTTTTTTTCTGGTATTTTTCAAACAGATCATCGATGGGCAAGAAGTGAAAATTGAGCTCCTGGGCTTCCAGCCCCAGGCCTGCACCGATGCCGGCTTGCCAGCCATCCTGCCATTGATCGATGATGCCATCTTTGCCACCGATGCCGTGAATACAGAGTACTTTTTTCATCGTTATATTCGTTTTTAAAGTTTTTAAGTTGAGTAACAGGTGCTTTTGCTCTTCAGTGCTTTCAATTTAAGGAACGGCAGATGCTTGTGCTGCATAGCAGCGATGCATGATACCAAAGCTACGACGGATTGACGAATAAGCAGCGAGTAGAATTACGCTATTTTCGCTCCGAATGAAAGAAAAGCAGGTGAAAGACGGGGGAACGTTTAGGGTAGTTTGATCAGGAAAGGGCCAGTGCTTTCTTTTTCCGCAATTTGCGAACCTGTTCCACCGTTTTGTCGAAGTCGGAGCGGTAATCCAGGTCCTGCTTAACGCGGAATTTCTCATATTCTTTTTCCGCCAGTTTGCAGGCAATTTCATGCGTTACCTTTCCCGATTCGTTAATGAGTTCGTACTCGTTGAACTGGAGGAAGGCATCGAGTTTACTTGCCCACCCGGCCATTTTTAGTGCTACGCCGCGCGTTACGAGGTTTTCTGCATAGTCGAGGTACATCGATACAAGACGGTTCAGGGCATCCGCTTCTTCCTGGGTAAGGTAGTTCTTTGCCACGCGGATATCCGTTTTGATGATCTTGCCGCCTTTTTTTGCATTTTTCCAGTTGGTAAGTCCCATATTGGGCTGGTCTGCTTTGGCCCGGAGCTGTATAAGCTCGGCAGCCGTGTGCTGGTGAATAGCCCAGTGTAACTTATTTTGCACACTGGCATAAAATTTCTGGGTGATGGGCGAATTCACGTCGTAATCGATGCTTTCTGCATACAGATCGGTTACCTTTTGGTAGAAATGCCTTTCCGAAGCCCGGATTTCCTTGATGCGCTCGAGCAAATCAGAGAAGTAGTCCTTGCCAAACAGTTCTTTTCCCTGCTTGAAGCGTTCGTCATCCATGGCGAAGCCTTTGATCAGAAACTCTTTCAGGGTGCGTGTCGCCCAAACCCTGAATTGCGTTGCTTCGTAGGAGCTAACCCGGTAACCAACGGCAATGATCACGTCGAGGTTGTAAAAGTCAACACTCCTCTCCACATCACGGTTGCCTTCCGTTTGAACTATCCGGATTTTCCGGACAGTTGAATTTCGGTTCAACTCATTGGAATTGAAAATGTTTTGAATGTGTTCGCTGACCGTTCGGACGTCAACTTTAAAGATCTGGCCGATGTTTTTTTGAGAGGTCCATATCGTTTCCCGGTCTCTGTCGGCAATAATGGCAATGTTCGTTTTGCCGTCTTTGCCGTTGTAGAATAAAAAGTCGCTTTCAGGTATTTCCATGATCAGTCAATTTTAACGCTAAATTAGTGTAAAACGTAGCATGTGTTTGCTACGTTTTGTAGATTTATGTCTGTAACCGCTTATTTAGCGCTTTGCAGTGAACATTAATAGGTTGTCTGATAGCGGCTGTAGGCTAAAATGACACCACGAAAAAACGGACTGTTTGCTAACTGTGTTTTTTACAGGAACTATCGATGTGGGCGCCCGGGCGGGCTCTCTGCTGCAATGCCTGCGGGAAGGAACGGCGCAGGCGATTTCGGATCAGGGTCAAAAGTTGTGGGGAAAAGGAAAAAATCGGAATTTTGTGTCCCTA
>DAIUED010000199.1:0-6377 GCA_036845295.1 Bacteroidota bacterium | reverse complement strand
ACCCGCGACCTCCGCCGTGACAGGGCGGCATTCTAACCAGCTGAACTACCAAACCGTCTTTGTTGTTCTGAGCGCAAAGAAACTACAAAAAAGGGAAATAAACAATATCTTCGTTAAGTTATTTTTGATCCCGATGCCTGTGGCCGCTTTTCATAAAACACGCCTTGCGCCCACTCCCAGCGGCTACCTCCACCTGGGCAATGTATTTTCCTTTGCGCTAACTGCCGCCCTGGCCGAATCGCATCATGCCGACATCCTGCTTCGCATCGACGACATGGACCGCGAACGGATGTTACCGGCCTACCTGCAAGATATATTCGACACGTTGCAATTCCTTGATATTCCTTATGATCAGGGCCCGCAACATGCATCGGATTTCGAGCACAGCTATTCGCAACGGCACCGGCTTAAACATTACGAGGCAGCACTACAGACTTTGCGCGAAAAAGGCCTGGTTTACGCCTGTAGCTGTTCACGGACACAGATCCTACAGAGCGCGGTTCCGGGCACTTACCCGGGCACATGCCGCCACAAACACATCCCGCTCGACACACCAGGCGTAGCCTGGCGTTTATACACGGATGCCTCGCAAAAAATAAGGGTAAAAAAACAGGATGGTTCTCAGGAAGAAGTTGCCTTACCCGCTGATGTGCAAAATATCGTGGTTCGAAAGAAAGACGGATTTCCGGCTTACCAACTCTGTTCGGTTGTGGACGATGTATTGTTCGGAATTGACATGATCGTACGCGGGCAAGATCTTTGGCATTCGTCTATTGTACAGCTCTACCTTGCCCAAGCCCTTGAAAAAGCAAGTTTTTTAGAGGCCCGATTTCTCCATCACCCACTCCTGCTCGACCCTAGCAGTCGTAAGCTCTCCAAGTCGGCAGGCGACACCTCTGTTCATTACATGCGCCAACAGGGACTCACTGCCCAGGCCATCTACCAGCGCCTGGGAGAAGCTATCGCGACGCCACACACCGTGAAGCGTTGGCAAGACCTCGCCTATTTCGTAGTATAGACTCGCAAATTCCATTCACTGGAACAGCAGAAACAGCTGCCGTGCGAAAGAAGGTTAATCGAAGAAAAGCCAGTTGATCCCGAACTTGAACGCCCGGTCGTTTTGAATATAGCCCGGTGCCAGCGAGTAATTACTGCCAAGAAGTCCCTGGGCCACATGATCGATTTTTACGAAAATACGCACCGGACGGATCCTTGCGTTGAGAAAGAAATCGAGGTACGGGTAGTTTCCAACACGTACGGCATTCTGCGTGTAAAACACATTGGTTGCAGGCATATAATTGTAGCCGTTGAAATCGCTGAAGTATTGGCCGCTAAACCCTATCTGCAGGTTGAGGGCTTTTTTAAATAATGTTCCCTGGTAATAAAGCGAATAGCCCACCACGTTTGCCGGCACGCTAAACACCCAGTCGTTTGACGTGCTTTGATAGGTATATGCCAGCCCCAGACCAAGGTGCCTGAACAACAGCATATCTTTGCGGACGAACAATGCGATATTCCGGACATTATACGGCACTTGCGAAGGCATGCCGTAAGCATCAAAAAACAACTGGTTATCGACACTCTGTAACAATACACCTGCTTCAAAACGGTTATCGGCCGTCATGATACTGGCCTGCGCCTGGACGCGGTCGGTTGGCGAAAAATTATGGCGCCACACAAAATGATTACTGTAAATCACATTATACAAATAATCGGGATGCCGCTTTTCGATACCTGCCCGAACCTTTAAGATGAAAGGTATCTTAAAAAAATTGCCGGCCATTTTCAAACGGTAGTTAATCCCCGCTTCCAATTGATAGTCGTTTTGATTAGATCCCTGGTAAATGTAGTCTCCTTTCACAAATGCGTGCAACCCTTTTGTGTTTACAAACAAGCCGGCATCAAGGCTGTTGTTCACAAAAGTAGTATCGCTGTATTGGTAAAGTTGCGTAAACTCGTTCTTCACTCCCAGCTTCAGGCTGGTATGCAGGGGCCGTATGTTGAGAGTATAGTGCCCGGCGTTGCTGATGGTTCGCCAGTGTGTAGAATCGAGGGTTGCTGCAGTATCGAGGTAGTAGTATGGATAAAACAAGTCTGCTTGCAAAGCACCATCAATGTATTTGGTGTAATTGCCGGAATAGTTGAGGCGGTAATCCACCACGTGGGAAAACACCGTACTGCTATCTTCGGTTTTATTCAGCCTGAACCAAGGATTGGCTTCAACAGTCGTGAAACGCACTTCGCGCCGGGCGAGGCTCAGGTTTACAGGCAGTAACTGTTTGGTGATCCGCGGATTCTCGATGAACAGCGAATCGTTGGAGATACCTCCATTCTCGTTATGCTTGAGCTTATTAAACAAAAAATACGCATAGTAGCCTGCGCGGCCGCCTTTGGCCGAATAATTCGACGACAGGTATAAATTATCGGTGAAGCTCACCTGGCGTTTATAGAAACCAATGCTGCTATACCGGTTGAACCCAAGAGCCAGGTTAAGTCCGTTCTTGAACGTGTGCGCAAAAATGAGGCGGAACATCTGTTCCTGCTTGGTACCTGCAATGCCTGTAAGACTTCCGTAAGGCCCTTTGGTTTGATAAAATTTCACCTGCTGTTCCGAAATCATATCGTTCTCGTAAGGCGCGCGGTACAGCTTGAATCCTAACGAGCGCTGCTCGTATTTGAGGAACAAAGGCGCCGAAGGCAAGCCAATATTGCCGGAGGTATTTCGCGGGTAGTAATTATGGAAACCGGTAATGCTGGTGTCCGTAGGGTTATTTTGAAAACGTTCCTGGTTGAGGCGATCACCGTTAGTCAGCGTACGGATATAACTGCTATCAGTAACATAGGCTACCTGCGCATGTACTGCGGCAGGTGCCAGCGTCAGCAGCACACAGCCGATCAGTGCCCGGAAGGTATTGTTCAGAAACTGCATTTAAAGCCCGAAAGATACACATTTACAATTTATCGAAAAAATGCTCTTCTACGTCGAATGTAGATTTGATGCCTACCTGTTTGAAATCCGATTCCAGCCATTTACTGGCGGTCTGCCGGCCTTTTTCCTTTAGGCTTAACAGGAAATCCCATGACGTATTCATCTTGCTACTGTAGCTAAGCTGGCTCAAAGCATCATAACCTGAAATGGTATGTACGAAGATCTCGCGGTTGGCATGCCCATCGGTTTGCAAAATGCCGTTACGCACCAGCTCATTGCGGTAATGTATCAGCTTCATCTCGTTGATGAGACTGCTGTTAAACGATATTTCGTTGACACGGTCGGCGATGTCGCGCGCGGTGGTAGGAACCGAATTGATGTTGATGGAATTGATCTTAATGAGTACAATATCGCGCAGGGCGGTGTTGGTAATGATTGGGAAGATCGGCGGATTACCCATATAGCCGCCATCCCAATAATATTCGCCGTCGATCTTCACCGCCTGGAACAAAAACGGCAGGCAGGCTGAAGCCAGCACCGCATCTACTGTTATATCTTTATTTGTGAAAATTTTAGCACGGTTGGTTTTTACATTCGTTGCACAAATGAACAGCTTTTTTTTATTATAGAGTTTCAGTTCTTTAAAATCGATCAGATCGGTCAGAATGTCGCGGAGCGGGTTATAATTGAATGGGTTAAAGTTGTACGGCGACATGTACTGCGTAAGGTTATTGAAGAACAGGTAACCTGGCGAATTATAGATATCTCCACCGCCAAAAAGCCGATCGAAACTGCCCGGCTTAAACAAACCTCCGGCCTGTGCTACACGCCGCCAAAGTTTCTCCAGGAGTTCTTTAGCTGCTTTGGGGCCGCCAACATGAAGGCCGTAGGCACAGGTAACGGCATTAACTGCTCCGGCACTGGTGCCACACATTGATTCTGCCAACAGATCGTCCTCTTCCAGCAATCTGTCTAACACGCCCCAGGTAAATGCGCCGTGAGCGCCGCCACCTTGCAAGGCAATCCCCACTTTTTTCGGTTCGGAGTTATTCATTTAGTTTCAAAAAATCTTAATTCAGCAATATAGCCTGTCCGTCAATACCAACCAAATATAAGTATATTAACCAAAGAACGAAAGGGAATTAAGACGAGCGCCTTGTTTGGCGCGATCAACGTTCTGAGTGGCCTTCACTCAGACCCATTTACGGCCAGAGACTTCGTATTCCAATGTCCAGCAATAAAAAAATCAGGTATCGTCGCGCATTTGGTCATGATCCGTTTTTCGGATGGCATAGATCAACTCATCAACAAAGGCATCATTTTTAAAGATCGTTTGCTCGAAGCGGGCTTCCAGCCGGAATCCTGCTTTGGCAATGGCCTTTTGCGACGCCAGGTTATTTCCGAAAATACGCGCGAAGATACGCGTACAATCCAACGCACCGAACCCGTATTCGACGATCTGACGGATGGCTTCCACCGCAATGCCTTTTCCCCAATGCTCTTCACCCAGCCAATACCCTATCTCATAATTCTTGCGCATGATATCGGCCTGGGCGTGTAAACCAACACTTCCTACGGGCTTATTATCAACTATTATTGCAAACACACTGGCAGGTTGCTTCCCATTGGCAAGCTCAATAAATGTTTTACCATGCTGCTCATTGTAGGGATGCGGAAACACATCGGCCATGAAACGCGCAATATGAGCGTTGTTTGCCAGACGTACCAGCTCATGAAGGTCTTCATTCGACCAGGGTCTAAGGCTTACTAATGGCATCATAGGTTGGGTTTTTCTTTTTTTTCTTTCCGAGGATCCAGAACAACAATACCGGCAGCAGGAACAAGTCGGCCACCAGGGCAATAACAATCGTGATGCAAATGAGGAATCCAAAATAAAACGTGCTTTGAAAATTACTGATCATCAGGCTCATAAACCCGCCCATCAGGATGAATGTGGTGAGCACGATGGGCTTGCCGGTTTCAAAATACGTCCGCTTGAAAGCATAGACTAACGATTTACCATAGGCAAGTTCGATTTTGAGCCTGGAGATAAAATGGATCGTGTCGTCGGTGGCCACACCAAATGCAATGCTAAACACCAGCGATGTTGCCGCCTTCAGTTCGATACCGGCATATCCCATGATGCCGGCAATAATCAACAGTGGCAACACGTTCGGTAAAATAAACACAATCACCATACGCCAACTGCGATGTAAAAAGTACGTAAGCAGCGCAATCACCACAATTGAGAACAAAAACCCCTGGGTCATGTTCGACACCATGTATTCATTATTGCGATCGATGAGGTGCGCGGCACCGGTAATCTGTACATCGATATCATTGCCATTGATATGGCTATTGATGTATTCCTGCAAGCGGACATTTTGCCTGTTCACCACAATGCTGCCAATATCAGTGATCTTGCCGTTGATGCGTGCATACTTCCCGTCGGGCGTAATGATGCGGCGGATGTCCTTATTCTTTTTATTACTGAGTAACTGCTTCTTCACTTCTTCATAATCCTCGCGCCCCGGAAAGTTCACGGAATCGGGTGGCAGATCATTCAGCGCTCTGTAAATTGTTTTCGTCACCATGGCCGGCGAATACATAAAGCCTGCTTTGTATTCCTGTTTCAAAAACTCGTCGAGACCATTCAATTGCCGCATGATCTCGTAATCCCACACCGTCTTGTTTTTGCCCTTGATGGTAATTGCCAGTTCCAATGGCCTCACGCCACTATAATGCTGATCGAAAAACATAAAATCTTGTTTGATCCGTACTTTGTCCGATAAATCTTCCAACAGGATGTTATTCACTCTGATCTTATACACGCCAACAATCGAAATCACGGCGATCAGCACAGAGAGTACGATAATGGTTTTCTGTCTTCTGAAAATCCAGAACAGAATGCGACGCATCACATTGTAGGCTTTGTTGTCATGTCCATGGACCTCCACGAGCTTTTTAGGGGTGAAGAAATACAGCAAGGCCGGCAACAATGTGTAGGTGAGAATAAAAGCGATCACGATACCTACCGATGTGAAAATACCGAAATCGCGGATAGGCACAATGCTGGAAAAAAGCAGCGATAAAAAACCAACGACAGTGGTAACCAAGGTCAGGAAAGTTGGAAAGCCAACTTCTTTCAGGATCAGCGGGAAAATTTTATCACGCGCAGTGCCCTTGCCCAGTTCTTCGAAATATTTTGAAAAAAAATGCACGACATCGCTCATGCCGGCAATAAAAATCATAACCGGCAGCATCACCGTCATGATGTCGAGTGGCTGCCCTACCATGGCCATGATGCCAAGCGTCCAGAAAATAGAAACAAGTACGATGGTTATAGGAACAACAATTCCGTAGGTAGAACGAAACGAAAACCAAAGGAAAACCACGATCACACAAAACGATATGATTAAAAAATACTTGAATTCGCTTTGCAGGTTTT
>DAIUED010000198.1:0-6388 GCA_036845295.1 Bacteroidota bacterium | reverse complement strand
GCGATCTGCGTATTGACGAGGGTTCCAGACGTGGTGAGTACGCCAAGCGTGCCACTTGTCACATTAATGGAGTACCATAAACTGTTTACCGAACCGCCGCTCCAGCAAGAGGCTGCTCCGGTAGATGCATCAGCTGTGGCACAGGTGTTGTCGTCGCTGAGCGTTACGCCGGATATCAGCGCGGTGGCACCAGAGCAATCGTCGTTGAGAACCGCTGTAGGGCCGGTGGTAAAGGAGTAGGTGGCACATCCGGTAGCGGAACCGGCGCCGTTTTGTGGAACGATTCTCCAATAGTAGGTAGTGTTCGGCAAAAGCGATGTCGGGCTATACGTGAGCACGTTGCCAATATTGGTGCCGTTGTCGATATTGGTAGCCGCGGCATCAGTACCGAAAAACAGCAGGTACTGTGTCGGAGAAGAACCCGACGCCGGTACACTCCAGGTTAAATCGGCACCCAGGCAGGGTAGTGTAGAGCCATTGGCCGGCGCCGTATAGGCCGAGCAATTGGGCGGCGCAGGGGTTACGCACGACATGGCCAGGCTATAAGTACCGGTGGCGCCACTATATCCGCCAACAAAAATATAGTAAGTAGTGCCGCTGATCGATGTAAACGTTACCTGCGATTGTGTGCTACAGAAGTCATCATTGCCCGTTACGCAACTCATCGAGGCGCATGTTCCCGAATATACCTGGAGTTTAGTGTCGAATGATGAACCGCACAAACTGGCAGTAACAATTTGGCCTGTACCCGTAAAACGATACCATACACCCGGTGTGCCGGCACTGGTACCGCAGGTTCCCGTGGGGTCGCCGGTAGAGGTGGCAAGGCTCGTCGAGCCGGTATAAGAGTTACCACAGGTAACCAGTTGGGCGCCTGCACATTGGTCGTTTGCCGGTGCGGCGGCAGGTACGGTAATACAGATCGTTCCATCCATGTTATTTGCGCCACCGTTATTGGTGCGCATGACCCGTATTTTATAGGTTTGGCCAATAGTTGTACTCATGGCTACCGTTTCAGTTCCGGTGCCACTCACCGCATCGGCGCAGGTTCCGGTCACAAAGTTGCCCGCTACACAGGTTGTACCACTATATACGGCAATACCTACATCGCGGTTATTGTTCACACAGGTAATGGTGCAGGTTGTAGCGGTAGCTGTAAACTGAAACCAACCATCGCGGTACGACGTCGCACAGGATGGACTCGCGAGTTCGTTGGCAAAAGTTTGTGGGATGGAAAAGGCCGTGGTTACACACGACGTTCCCGGCGTTAGTGATGGAGCACCGGAACAAAGGTCGCTTTGCGAAAAAGCAGATGTCGAAATGAGAAAAAACATCAATGCTGATAAAATTTTTTTCATAGGCAAGGGTTTGAAAGAAATGGTATTCCGAGAGAGGTTGGCTTACTTGTTTTCAACCATTTTGCGATAGGCATCGGGGTATTTTTTTATCCAGGCATCTTTTTCTTGTTCGTATTGCAAGGCATCTGCTTCTGCGTTTCCGCTATTCCGCATCATCGGAAACGGGTCGATGTCGGTTTCCAGATGCCTGATCGACATCACCGGAAAAAAATGTTTCTGGAGTTTGCCTGCAATAACCGTCTTATCGAGGAGCCGCGGCGTACTTAGCATAAATGTGCTGTCGGAAGTATTGAAACTTACCTGACTTGCGCCGGTTAGCTTGTAAAGGGCCGATTCCATATCTGCTTTCGACGAAGCGCGAACTTCGTGAAATTTCACCTGATAATGATTGTCGCTGGTTTGGGCCCTTACACTACCAGCAAGGAGTATGGCTAGAAAAAATAAGTTGGTCGGTCTTAACATGGGTTTAGTCACAGGAGTTTCAATGCTAAGTTATCAAATGGCATGCAAAAGCCTAGAATTCCCGTAACAATTGAGCTAATAACAATGTTAAAATATTAGCCAGACTTAACCCTCGCTTCGTGAGTGAAAATGAAATATTGGTCGAAATAAAATCGCTTCATGGTCATTTTCAATGAGTGAAGCAAAACGGATGGTAGTTTAATTTTGGCTGAAAGCCGGGCGGTTACGTTTCATGAAGACAGCGCACATAAACGCTGTGCCCAGACTAAAAAACAACAATGTAGCCAATTTAGCGGTCATGGCTTTAAATGCCGACAATTCATGGATGGCTGCCTGTATTTTTTCAGGATATTCCTCCGGTTTGATCTGTTTGTTTTTCTCCAGAAATAGCCTGAATTCATTGCTGTGATAGTATTCAACCGACAAGTCGCGCCAAACCCACTCGAACTCGATGTAGTTGTACACCGAAAGAATGATTGCCGATATCACGGCCATCAGAAGTCCGCTCTTCAACGCCTCTTTACCGCCAATGTATCCGCCATTATCCTGCCGCGTATATTTTACCGTCAGGAAAATAAAGGGAATGATTGCGAGCACCGAAATAATGCCCGAAAAATAGAAATTGAACTGGTCGAGTGCATGGCCGCTGACAATTAACGCAATTTTGTAAGCGATCGCCAGCAAAGAATACGCAACGGCAAATTGAAAAGCCCTGTTCTTAAGCATCGTCAAGGTATAAAGGCGCACACACGGATCTTATCCGTTCATGCTGATTAAAAATTCTTCGTTCGATTGGGTTTTATTCATTTGATTTTGCAGGAACTCCATCGCTTCCACCGGGTTCATGTCTGCCAGGTGGCGGCGCAATACCCATAAGCGCGATAACATTTCTTTGCTTAACAGCAAATCGTCGCGGCGTGTAGATGAAGCTGTGAGATCCACTGCAGGGAAGATACGACGGTTGGCAATTTTACGGTCGAGTTGCAGTTCCATGTTGCCCGTACCTTTAAATTCCTCGAAAATCACCTCGTCCATTTTCGAGCCCGTTTCGGTAAGTGCCGTAGCGATGATCGTAAGCGAGCCGCCGTTTTCGATCTTACGGGCAGCACCGAAGAAACGCTTTGGTTTTTGCAGGGCGTTGGCTTCCACGCCACCTGATAATACCTTGCCGCTGCTTGGCGCCACAGTATTGTAGGCACGTGCCATCCTGGTAATACTGTCGAGCAGAATTACCACGTCGTGGCCGCATTCTACCATGCGTTTGGCTTTTTCCAACACAATATTCGCAATCTTCACATGCTTTTCGGCCGGCTCATCAAATGTCGATGAAACCACTTCCGCTTTTACGCTGCGGGCCATATCTGTTACCTCTTCCGGTCGCTCGTCGATGAGCAGGATAATAAGGTAAACCTCCGGATGGTTGTAGGCAATCGCATTGGCGATGTCTTTCAGTAATACCGTTTTACCGGTTTTAGGCTGAGCCACAATAAGGCCGCGCTGTCCTTTGCCGATAGGCGCAAACATATCGATGATGCGTGTGCTGAGGGTTTGCTGAGGATGGCCGGTGAGTTTCAGTTTTTCGCTAGGAAACAAAGGCGTGAGGTAATCGAATGGAACGCGGTCGCGGATGTAAGAAGGCTCGCGGCCATTGATCTCATCTACTTTTACCAATGGGAAGAACTTTTCGCCGTCTTTCGGAGGGCGAATGCCGCCACGAACGACATCGCCTGTTTTGAGTCCAAAGAGTTTGATTTGCGACTGCGATACATAAACATCATCCGGCGAGCTGAGGTAGTTGTAATCAGCACTCCTCAAAAAACCGTAGCCGTCAGGCATCATTTCCAAAACGCCCTCGCCAATAGCAATACCATCAAAATTATAGAAAACCTTTTCCGGTTTCTGATGCTGTTTTTGTTCTTCCTTATGGTCTTTCGGATCTGCTTGCTCCATCCCATCAGGCGTCTGCGGTTTTTCTTCCGCTTCGATGTTGATGGCAAGGTCGTTATTGATCACCTGTTGTTCGCTTACCTCAGGCAGTTCGGTTTTAGCAGGCTTCTGCTGACGGTGTTGGTGTTGAGGCCGTTCTTCTTTCTTGTCGTGCCGGGCTTTCGGCTGTAGTTCGGAAGGTTGTTCCACCTGTTCAAAGTCCAGGCTAGGCTGTTTACTTTCTGTTTTCTCGGCAGCGGGTTCTACCAACACTTTTTCCGCCTTCCGGGCATTATCAACAGGTTTTTGAATCCTTGGTTTTTTTGTTTTCCCTTCCGTTTTTTCCGGTTTATTATCAGTTTGCACCTGTAAAACATCTTCTCCGGAAGCCTCTTTTTTAGGGTATTTAGCCACCAGTTCAGCCGCCAGCGACGGATTCGACTCCTGAGCTTCGATGATTTTCATTACCATATCGGGCTTTGAAAGTCCTTTTACCTCGATGCCAAATTGCTTGCAAATGTCCTTGAGCTGAGGCAAAGCCCGGCCAGATAAGTCTAATACTTCAAACATAGTGTTATGCTTAATAGGGAAGAATAATAGTGAAAAGAATTATGTCAATAATGTGTTGTGATTTTTGGTACTACAAGAAAATGTAGTCATCTTTACGACAGTGCAAGTATAAGCATTAATTTTAGATTACAAAATAAATAAAAAAATATATTTTGACTACCTGGAACGGCCGTTAAATGGGCAATCCGGGTACAGAAGCAGGTAGCGAACATGAGCAAATTTTTGATTGTAGGGCTCGGAAATATCGGCGACGAATATGCCCACACCCGTCACAACATCGGCTTCGATATTCTGGATTTCATCGCTGCCGAGCATGACCTGAAATTCAGGACCGATCGGCTTGCCGACGTGGCCGAGCTAAAATACAAAGGCAAGCAACTTATCCTCATCAAGCCAAGTACATACATGAACCTTAGCGGCAAAGCCGTGAACTACTGGATGCAGGCCGAAAAAATTGCCATTGAAAACTGCCTCGTGCTGGTAGATGAGTTGGCCCTGCCTTTTGGTAAAATACGCCTCGGCCCAAAAGGTAGCGACGGCGGTCATAATGGCCTCAAAAATATCCAGGAAGTACTGGGTACCACCGCTTATCCACGCCTGCGGTTTGGGATCAGCAACGAATTTAGTAAAGGAAGCCAGGTAAACTATGTGCTTGGAAAATGGAGTGAGGACGAGAATAAAACACTCGGTGAGCGCATCAAAATTGCCGCAGATGCCGTAAAGGCTTTTGCGTTTGTAGGCCTGGCCCGTTGCATGAACGAATTCAATACCAAGTAAGATGTAGCTGTTACCGCCTGCACTTCCGCGTCTCTTCAGGAAATACCATACCGTGCCAGTGGAGCTGCGTTCAACTCGCAAAACATCCCTTCCCGGAATTTATAATAGCCGGTAATGCCAATCATCGCCGCGTTATCGGTGCAATATTCAAACGCCGGAATAAACGTCTGCCAGCCTCTTTTTTTTCCAAGTTCCAATAGCTGAGTCCTTAGGCCTGAATTCGCCGACACGCCGCCGGCAATAGCAATTTCTTTAATACCCGTTTCATCGGCAACTGCGGTCAGATTTTTGAGCAGGTAGCGAATCAGGTGCGCCTGGTAAGAGGCGCAAATATCCGGGAGATTTGCAGAGATAAAGTCGGCTTGCCGGGCCGTTTGTTCCTGTATAAAGTAAAGAAACGCCGTTTTTATACCACTGAAACTATAGTTGTGGCCTGGCAACTTCGGCATCGGAAATTTATATTTCGAAGAATCTCCTGTTTGGGCATAACGATCGATGAGCGGACCGCCAGGGTAGGGAAGTCCTAGTATTTTTGCTGCCTTGTCAAAAGCCTCGCCCACCGCATCGTCTTCGGTTTCTGCCAGGAGCTCAAAGTCGAGCGGCGCCTTTACCTTCACAATTTGTGTGTGGCCGCCGCTTACCGTAAGGCACAGAAACGGAAAAGAGGGAACGCCAGCCGGTAATACCTGTTCGGGGGCATCATGTGTCGTGCGATCACTCACCGGTTTGCTGATAAAATGTGCCAGGATATGACCCTGCATGTGGTTCACCTCAATGAGTGGAATACCGAGCGCCAGGGCCAACGATTTAGCAGTAGATAAGCCTACGAGCAGGCTGCCGTTAAGTCCCGGCCCGCGCGTTACGGCAATGGCATGAAGTTGCGACAACGAAGTGTTAGCATTTTTTAACGCCGCGTCCAACACGGGTATCATGTTTTTTTCGTGGTCGCGGCTAGCCAGTTCCGGAATCACCCCGCCATATTGCCGGTGAATACTTTGATTGGCCGTGACATTCGATAGCACCACCGTGTTTTTCAAAACCGCGCACGACGTGTCGTCGCAGCTCGATTCGATGGCCAAAATCATAGTATCGTCAGTATTATTCACTACTTTTATAGTCGATGAAAACGGTGCGTAAAATTACGAGAATAATGATGAAAACACTAGTGTTTTTGCTCTTGTTTGTCGTGATCTTTGCGGCTGTTTTGTTTCTCGCACTTCAAACCGAAACGTTTCAAACCTGGGCAGCGCAGCGGGCGACCGCATACCTTAGCAGCGAGTTAGGCACCCGGGTCG
>DAIUED010000197.1:0-6398 GCA_036845295.1 Bacteroidota bacterium | reverse complement strand
ACAGTTGGTGGTAAATACACCTTTTTGCATACCACATTTGCCAGTTACTTTGGCAAAGAGGGCGGTCGGGGCGGACAGCCTTGCGTACACATCGACAATTATACGGGATCAACCCCCAACAACCTCGACAGCGCGTATTTTGGTAATTGCATCATCGACGGCAGCCAGGGCAACGAACTGGAGCTTGATATGAAATCCGGAGCTGCGGCCAATTATAAATTCAATAGCTGCCTGCTCAAAACGCCTTCAAGCAGCAACACTAGTTTTACAAGTTGTGTTTTCAACCAAGCCAGCGATTTTCGCGGCGTCTCCAATTATGATTTCAGGCTCAACACAGGCTCAAAGGCACGTGGTATCGGCGATGCGTCGCTGCTCACAATCAACCCGGGATTCCTGAATACCGACCTCAAAGGCGATCCCCGTACCGGCGGGATGGTGGATGCCGGTGCCAACCAGTTTGTGCCCTGAGTGGCTTTTGGATTCTGGCATTTATTTTGTTAAGTTTGTTGTGAACCTAACAACAATTAAATCATGAAACATATTTTTACTCTTGCTTTGTTCGCAGCGCCATTTCTGGTAAGCGCGCAGGAACAACCAGCTGCAAAAAGCACCAACACGCCGCCTACCACTCAGAAATCCATTTCGGATAAAGGCGTGGCAGCTACACCTAAAAGCCGTGCGGTGGCACCTAAAAAAGCTACTCAAACAGAGTCGCCAGCTCCCAGAGAGGTAGAAGTGGCTCCGGCACCAGCTACCAACACCGCGAGCGCGAACGAAAAACCAAAAGAGTAATACCGATACTTACCTCATGAAACACCGGACTGCCAAGCATGCCGGTGTTTTTTTATGCACTGTGCCGGCGGCGGCGGATATTGAAAAGCTCGACAAGCAGAGAGAAGCCCAATGCCGCATAAGCATAGTTCTTGTTCAGGTGCAGGTGTTTGGTTTCCGGCAAAGTTGTATTGTAACAATCGATCAAACCTTCTGCTACCAGAAGTCCTCCCACAACGAGTAAAAACACCAGTGCTATAATTTTGATGCCCGGATGCCGGTTAATAAAAGCGGCGACTTTGCCCGAAAACAGGATCATTAGCCCCATTGATATAACTACGGCGCCAACCATGATAAGGATAATGCCCGAAAGCCCTACGGCTGCAAGAATACTGTCGAAAGAAAATACAAAATCGATCAAGATGATCTGAAAGATCACCGCGCGGAAACTGGCTTTTGCCGGCTTTTGAGGGGTATTATTGCTTTGCCGTCCGATAGCGGTACGCAGTTCTTTCCAGGTTTTGAGAAGCAGGAACAGGCCGCCACCTAGTAGAATGAGGGCTTTTCCGGTGATGCCATAAGGTCCCAGGTTAAAAAAGGGATGTTTCAGGCCCGCGATCCATCCGATGCTAAAGAGCATGATGGCACGCACCAGCAGTGCCAGCACCAGGCCAATGGTGCGGGCCCGGCCCTGTAGAGGCTTACTTAAGCGATTGACCGCCATAGAGATAAAGATAATGTTGTCGATGCCCAGAACAATTTCGAGGACACTAAGCGTCAGCAGGGAAAGAAGGCCGTGCCATGACAGCAGTTGAGTTAATTCGTCGGACCAGTTGTGCATAAAAGGCGATGATAAAAGACCGTTTATGCCGTTTCAATTTTGTTGCCTGAAAATTTTTCTATTGATTATCAGTAATATAGATATATTTTTAGTACTATGTGTTGCAAGGTACTAAATAATTCATGTATCTTTGTGTCACCTAATAATGATTAAAGCATAGTACTGTATTCTTAGTTGTTAGCCAAGGCACTGCAGGCCACCGCCACAACAAAGTAACCAACAAAAGCTCCGGACTCGCGAACCGGGAACATTGACGGAAACTTAACAGAAACAGACGCTCATAAAAACAAACTAAAAAAACTTATCATGAAACAGTCACCATCAACCAGGTATCAGCGCGGTAAACGGTTTTCAACGGGTCTGCTCGCGTTCATTTCAACCATCTTATTAAGCATGCCTGTTCAGGCAGCCGGAGGCTTAACGCCATCGTCGGGCGAAGCCGCATCGGCATCGCAAGTCATTAAAGATCACATCAAGTTTCCGGATCTATCGATTCCGATGGAAAAAGAGGAAAAAGTAAATGTGGTTTTCACCGTAAATGATGCAGGCCAGGTAAATCTGGTTATTGCCAATACACCTAATCTGGCACTAAGGCGTTCCATCGAAGCACAGTTTATGAACCTTCGCCTGGGGCAGCTAAAAGCCAACAACGCATACAGCATTCAGTTTAACTTTAAAATTGTATAACACATGGTAAATTCAGAGAACACAAAAGCGCAGATGCGCAAGGGTGTTCTGGAACTCTGCATACTATCCATTCTTTCACAGGGCGATGCTTATCCAACCGAGATCATCGAAAAACTAAAAGAAACCAAGTTAGTAGTAGTCGAAGGAACGCTCTATCCTCTTTTAACACGCTTAAAAAACACCGGCTTGCTTACCTACCGATGGGAGGAAAGCACCTCGGGGCCGCCGCGGAAGTATTATATGCTTACCGAAATAGGCACCACCTATCTGCGGGAACTTCAGTTGTCCTGGGCCGAACTGGTGGAAGCGGTAAATAAAACGATACAACCAAAGAATTAATCCTATTTTTTAATAAACCATACTATGAATAAAACAGTAACAATTAATATAAGCGGTATTATTTTTCACATAGAAGAAGATGCCTACGAAAAGCTCAGCAAGTACCTGGCGTCTATCAAAGCCTTATTCAATAAGGCAGATGGCGGCAACGAAATCATGAGCGACATTGAAGCCCGGATCGCCGAAATGCTCCAGGGGAAGATCAGCGCCGCCAAGCAGGTGGTACTGATGATCGATGTGGACTTTGTAATTGATAACATGGGTAAGCCGGAAGAGTTTGTTTCTGAGGCTGCTGAAGCTGGCGATCCGTTAGCCGATGATGCTTATGAAACGCAGGGTTCGCCGGTAAGGCGCCTGTTCCGCGATGGCGACAATAAAGTGATCGGCGGTGTATGTTCAGGCATTGGCCACTACTTCGGCATTGATCCGGTTTGGTTGCGTATTGCCCTGTTGTTGTTATTCTTTTTTGCGGGTAGCGGATTTTTGCTTTACCTCATCCTTTGGATAGCTATTCCGGAGGCAAAAACAACAGCCGATAAATTGATGATGAAAGGTGAAAAAGCCGATATCAATAACATCTCGAAAGCGGTAAAGGAAGAAGCGGAGCAACTTAAAAAGCGCATGGAAAAGTACGGGAAAGATTTTAGCAAGGCCTCCAGGCGTGGTGCTCCGCGGAATGCTGCCGAAAAAACGGCTGATTTCCTGGCGGATGTGTTCACCGGTATTGGGCGCGTGTTACTTAAGATCTTTGGTGTAGCAATGGTGATCATTGGCCTGCTCTTGTTTTTGGCGCTGTTTGGGTTAGAGTCGGGCATGACCGCCCTGCCAACGAACATCGAAGGCCAGGAGTGGATTAACCTGATGCTGCTCGACGGGAAAGACTTTTATATTGGGTTGATCGGTATCGCCCTGTTCTTAGGAATCCCCGTTATCATGCTGGTTTATTTCGGTATCCGTATTTTGTTCAAGCTCCGCTACGGCAACCGCTGGATAAATCTGACGGCAGGCTTGATCTGGCTGGTGGGTTTGGCCATGCTGATGTATATTGCCGCACGGACCTCACAGGATTTTGCCAAAGTCGCTAAGCTGCGCGAAACCGTGCAAGTGCAAGCGGCTGATACACTCATTCTGAAAATGAACGAGGTGTGGGTGAACTATGGCGAACTGGAAATAAGCGATAAAGATGAGGAAGGCGAACGCCATTACTACCGTGGACATAAAACAGGTTACGTTATCGGTAAACACGATCAGGTAAAGTACCTTTTGGGTAACGCCAGCATGAATGTGATCAAATCTCAAACCGGTAAAACCGAATTGGTGATAGTGAAAGAAGCCCGCGGCGGCAGCAAAGACATGGCAAAACTAAGGGCCAAGCATATTGCTTACACGGTATCGCAAACCGGAAATACCCTGATGTTTGACGACTTGTTCCGCGTCAATAGTCTCGATAAGTTCAGAGGACAAGATGTTACTGCCATTTTGAAAATTCCGGTAGGTACAGTCATTTACCTTGACAAATCGCTCGAAAGCCTGATCTATGACATCGAAAATGTAACCAACACATACGATGGCGACATGATCAACCGACGCTGGCAAATGACGGAGGAAGGATTGAAATGTGTGGATTGCGAAGGCCTGATATCTGTGAAGGATCACCTGAACGGTGTCAGCAACGACGATAGCGACGACGAAGTAAATATCAATGTTAATGGCGTAAACATTAACGCTAAAGATGCCAGTATCAAGGTTGACAGCAACGGCGTTGATATTCATTCCAAAGAGTCGAAAGTAACGATCGATAAGCACGGCGTACATGTGGATACCAAATCACACAAATAGAAATTAGTTCTGTTTGTCGAAGTGCCTTTCACTGAAACATCCTGCTTTTCCGGCAGGATGTTTTTTCATTAATTCCGTATGTTTTTTGTATTTTTGATTTGATAAACGAAACCCTATGAAAAAAGTCCTTACTACATTATTCCTGTCTGCAAGCGTTCTCGCTTTCGGGCAAACCCAGATTTCCAACGCCGGTTTCGAGAACTGGGATAACGTCGGCAGCTCTAATGAGGAGCCTACCAGTTTTAATTCCAATAAAACCGGAACAGGCCTGGCCTCCTCAGGCCCGCAAACGTGCAGCCGGGCTACCAGTCCGCATTCCGGATCATACTGTGTAAGGGTGGAAACGAAATATTTTATTCTGGCTGTAGTAAACGGTAACGTAACCTCAGGCGTGGTGGAAGCGCCTTCCACGAATAAATCGGAAGGTTTTTTAAGTGCAACAGCTGCCAACAACGCCCGCATGAATTTCACCGGCCGCCCCGACAGCCTCGTGGGATGGTATAAGTATTCCCAGGCAACCAGCGGCACCGGAGCATCGGCTGAGCAAGGCAAGGTGCGCGTCATCCTGCACACCGGCGACTATTACGATCCAGAGACGCCGGTAAACAGTAACCACCCGAACATGTCGGCTAATAAGATCGGCGATGCACTTTTTGTAAGTCCTGCCGCCAACCAGAGCACGTGGAAACGTTTTTCGGTACCCTTTAACTATGCCAGCAGCAACGCGCCATCGTATGTAATGATAAACATCACGTCGTCTAACAACCAATTAACGGTAGCGCCGGGTTCTGGTGGCACCGGTAGTATTTTATATGTTGACGATCTGGAAATGATCTATAACCCGGTGGCCAATTTCAACGCGCCGGCATTGATTTGTCCGAATGCGGCAACCACTTTTACGGATCAGTCAACGGCTACACCAACAGCCTGGGCCTGGTCATTTCCCGGAGCAACACCAGCAACTTCTTCCTCTCAAAACCCAAGCGTGACCTATCCTTCCGGCGGAACCTATTCCGTGACCTTGGTGTCCACTTACCCTAGCGGCACCGTAGCCGTTACCAAAACAGTAAGTGTAAACGCAGCTCCGGTTGTTAGCGTTAACTCGCCAACGATCTGTGCAGGGCAGTCGGCTACATTAACGGCGAGCGGAGCCACATCGTATGCATGGAGTACTGTTTCGTCTTCTTCGTCGATATCTGTAAGCCCATCAGCCACGAGTGTTTACACGGTTACCGGAACGGATGCTGCCGGATGTTCGGCACAGAAAACGGCAACCGTAACAATCTCTGCCAGCGCGCTTAATGTAAATGCAGCTACCATTTGTGCGGGCGGCACGGTAGCCCTCGTCGTTTCCGGAGCCAATACTTATACCTGGACCAGCCCGGTATCTAATTCGACAACCATTACCGTAAGCCCGTCAACAAGCACCAATTACACCGTATCAGGTACCAATGCGTTGGGTTGCGTTCATAGCACCACAACGTCTGTTACGATTACATCGGCACCCACAATTTCGGTTACTAACGTCACTATTTGTTCTGGAAACACCGCAACGCTTACTGCCAGCGGCGTATCGTCTTACACCTGGACATCGCCGGTTTCAAACAATGCGGTGATTACGGTTACACCGTCTGCAACAACGTCTTATACCGTCATGGGAACAGCGGCTGGCTGTGCCGGAACTTACTCGGCTACCGGAACCGTGTCGGTGAACCCAACACCGGTAGTGAGTTTAGCTTCTATCAGCAATACGCCTTGCGCGGGCAGCGCCGCCATCGCGCTCAATGGAACGCCATCGGGTGGTACTTATGCAGGAACAGGTGTTAGCTCCGGCTCTTTCACACCGGCGTCAGCAGGCAGTTTTACGGTAACTTATACTTATACCAATACCAGCGGTTGCTCGGCAAGCGACGCCAAAGTA
>DAIUED010000196.1:0-6454 GCA_036845295.1 Bacteroidota bacterium | reverse complement strand
CCGCACCAGGTGGTATATACATCAATAAGGATTGGCCTCGGCCGGAGCTTACATTGTTTGTAGGCTTCGCCGAATGTGATCCAGTTTACCCGTGAATCTGCATCCGTATATTCAGTATAGGTGTTGGCCGAAACGAGTTCGAAGAGATGTGCATCGGGATCCGTGTAATTGCTTACCCGGTTTTCGGGGGTGTTGATGGAGGCCTGTAACGTACTCTTTTTAAATGCAAAGAAAACGATAGCTAACAGGATAAGGCTGGCCATGCAAATATCTTTCCAGTTGAACATCTTTTTCATACTTGCAAATATAGTGCCTGGGTCATTTACCCAAATATAGCAAATATTAAGCTAAAATTAAGTTTAGCCTGTGCAGTACGTATGATAAAACCAGCGGAACCAGCTATTTTACGTGTCCCATCAGCTTTTTGATAAGTGGAGACAGGATAATAATGGCAAAACCGCCAATGAGCGAATAGATGCCAAGCTGCTTATAGCCTTCAGTATAAATGGTCAGTTTTTCCATATTCGATGCATTCGCCGAGGCTTCGGCAATATTAGCACCTAATAAACCGGCAAAATACTGCCCATAGGCACTTGCCAGGAACCACATCCCCATTACGACTGCCTGTAATTTAAGCGGCGATAACTTGGTCATTACCGACATGCCAATAGGCGAGAGGCAAAGTTCGCCAATGGTAATCACAAACCAGCCTATGGTAAACACGCTCAGCGACGACACACCGTTTTCGTTGGCAAAAAAACGGGTGGTGTAAAATGTGTAGAAACCGCCAGCCAAAAAGAGGAACGCCAAACCGAATTTGACGATGGTATTGGGTTCTATCTTTTGCCGGTTCATCCAGATCCAGACAATGCCAAGTGGGGCCGCAAAAATAATTACGAAAAGCGAGTTGGCCGCATTGTTTACACCATTAGGATCCACTGTAAAACCGAGCACTTCGTTGTTGAGGTTGTTGGCGGCAAAAATGCTGAGTGAGCCGCCGCTTTGTTCGAAGAACGCCCAGAAGAAAATGGAGAAGAACATAAATAGCAAGGCTGCAATGAGACGTTTGTTGACATCCCAGCTATAGTTGCGCATTTCAAATACCATATAAAGCACGGCTGCCGGGCCTATCAGGCGCATGAACCAATCGGTGTATTCGGTTTCCGACACCATGGCAATCACAAAAGGAATAAGTACCAGCGAGCCGCCAAAGGTCATGTATTCATACAGCGAGCGTTTTTGCGGATCGAGATGACCCAGTGGCGAATTGCCGATGGTGGCCAGGCTTTTTTGAGTATTTACAAACGTCAGCAAGCTCACGATCATCACAATAGCTGCCAGGCCAAACGCCACGTTCCATTCGAGGCCAGCCGGGATGAAACTGTCGAAAAGCGCCCGTTTACCAATGGCAATGCATAAATAGCCACCAATGAGTGCGCCCAGGTTAACGCCTGCATAAAATAACGAAAAACCTGCATCGGTGCGCGGATCGCCTTCGCGGTATAAACGGCCGACTATGGATGAAATGTTGGGTTTAAAAAACGCAGTTCCTACCACGTTGAATCCAATGCCAATGAAAAAGAACTTCTTGGGATCAATAGCCAATACGATGCTGCCCACGATCATCAACAGTCCGCCCCAGAAAAGCGATTTGCGATAGCCCAGGATCTTATCGGCAAACAGTCCGCCGATAAAGGTAAAGGCATACACGAACGATTGTGAGGCGCCGTATTGCAGGTTTGCATCCACTTCGTTGTAGCTGAGCTGGTTGATCATGAAGAACACCAGCATGCCACGCATGCCGTAAAAACTGAAGCGCTCCCACATTTCGCTGAAAAACAAGTGCCAGAGCTGTTTCGGGTACTTGCCTTTGAAATTCTGGATCTGTTCCAGGGCCGTGTCTTTAGACGCAGAACTTATTTTGGCGTCGTCATCAGAAAGGAATTCTTTTTGCATCCGGTATTACTTTACGCCATGCATCATTTTCTTCAAGAACGGAGTCAGCAGGAATAGAATGACAGAAGCCACACCACACAGCACAACGAACACCATGAAAAATTCATAAAGGTTATGAATTGCAAAACCTGCAAATTCGGGATAGCTCGATGCAATCTGTTTTTCATCCAGCATTGCAAGTTGCTCTGGAGTTGCAGTTACTGTTTTATCAAGAACGGCTTGCAAATTAATACCCATTTCTTCTGCTGCCTTATATTTTTCGCCAGTTGGAGGTAATACAGCTCCAAGGGTTCCAGCAAGTGCATAGCCAGCGGCATTAGAGATGAAAAATACACCATAAAGCAAAGATGCGAAACGTTTGGGAGAAAGTTTTCCTACTAACGATAGCCCGATAGGAGATAAACAAAGTTCTCCACAGGTTTGGATAAAGTAAAGTAATACTAGCCATTTGATGGCTAGTAACCCGCTGTTTCCGAGATCTTTAACATTATGTGCGATAATGAAATAGCTAAGCGCAATCAGTAACAGGCCAATGGCTTGTTTTACAGGGGATATCGGTTCTTTGCCGCGGTTGCTTAATTTGCCCCAAAGCCAGCTGAATGGAAAAGCGAGCATGACAACAAAAAGTCCGTTGAAAATTTGAACCATTGAAGCTGGCATCTGCCATCCGAAAAGGAAAGTGCGGTCTGTTTGGTTATCGGCAATGAAGGTGAGTGACGAGCCAGCCTGTTCGAAAGCGGCCCAAAAGAAAATAACGAAAAATGAAATAATGTAAATGACATATATTCGCTGTCGTTCGATCTTGGTAAGAGTAGAGTCGGAAATGATAAGGCCTGCCAATGTAATGCCGCTAGCGTAGATAATAGGGTAAATAATGGTTTTCACAAAATTGTTGCCGTCAAGGAGAAAGCGGAACAGGAAGAACAGCGCAACGAATCCGATAGCTGCTGCAATAAGTGAAGTAGAAGAAAATACAGCTTTCTGCGCTTCGCCCTCTTCAAAATGCGAAGTGTCGTTTTTCGACGGGACACCGCCTAAAGGTTTGCCCTCTGGAGAAACCACGTATTTATTTTTCAAGAAGTAAAACAGGGCTGTACCAAGCACCATCGCGATACCAGCAGCCAAAAAGCCCCATTTGAAAGCATGAATGTCACGCACACCGCCGGCATCTTTAACATCACCGATAAGTGGGCAAAGCCACTGGCTGAATAACGCGCCGAGGTTAATACCCATATAGAAGATCGTAAACGCCGAGTCAAGTTTGCTTTTTTCCTCTTTCGGATAAAGGCTTCCTACCATGCTGGAAATGTTTGGTTTAAAAAAACCATTGCCAAAGATGATAATGAAAAGCGCCAGCCACATTAATGTTGTGGCTGTACTGAGGCTGTTTTCGAAAACAGAAGCGCTTGTGAACAAAAGGAACTGGCCTATAGCCATCATGGAACCGCCGAGCATGATGCAATTGCGGTTACCTAAGAACCTGTCTGCCACGAAACCGCCCAGCATAGGCGTGAGGTAACATAAACCCAAAAATCCCCCATAGATAAGCGACGCGTCGCTATCTTTCATCATCAATGCATTTACCATGAATAGCGTAAGGATCGCCCTCATGCCATAGAAATTAAATCTTTCCCACATTTCGGTGCCAAATAGTACCCAGAGTCCTTTTGGATGCCCTTTTGAAGCTGTTGCTTGTTTCATGTTGTTGTATTAGTTGTGTGTGTTTTAGTTAGTGCGCCCTAAAATACCTTTTTTTTTCAATAATTAATAGCGAATTGATCGCCGGCGGGCATAAAAAAATCCATCAACCAGGGATTGATGGATTTAAGAGAAACGGTATTATATAACTATGATAATTTTACGTTTACTGCGTTCAAACCTTTTTTACCTTCTTGGATGTCGAAAGTAACGGTGTCGTTTTCTTTAATTTTGTCAGAAAGACCTGTTACGTGTACAAAGTACTCTTTTCCTGATCCGTCCTCTTTAATAAAACCAAATCCTTTTGTTTCATTAAAAAATTTTAATGTTCCTGTGCTCATTTTGTTTTTTAAATAATAGTTATTCCCAAATGTAACTATTTATTTAACAATAAAACAAATATTTATTGCGGTTTGTAGTATTTTTTTGCCTCCGGCATAAATGATTTAAGGGTATTTATGCGCGTTTCGTCGCTCGGATGCGTGCTTAGGAGCTCCATTGGCTTTTGCCCGTTGCTCATTTTGGCCATGCGTTCCCAGAAGCCCACAGCCACTTCGGGGTTATAGCCGGCCATGGCGGCAAACACCAGGCCCATCTTATCCGCCTCGGTTTCATGGGTTCGGCTGTATTTCAGGATGCCCAGTTGCGAGGCAACGCCATACGATTGTTGGAAAAGCGCCTGTGTAAGCGCCGGTTTTTGGGAAAGTGCTACCGACAAGGCTGTAGCCCCAAATTGCGCGACCATGCCCTGGCTCATGCGCTCGTTTCCGTGTTTGGCGACTGCATGGGCTATTTCGTGCCCCATAACAACTGCTAAGCTCGCATCATCCTTGGTTACCGGCAAAATGCCTGTATATACAACTACTTTTCCACCAGGCATGCACCAGGCATTTACCGTGGGATCGTCCACCACATTGAATTCCCATTTGTAGCCCTGCAGTTGGCTGCTCAGGCCTTTTTGGGCATAATATTGTTCCACTGCTTTTTGAATACGGCTACCAATGGCGCGAACAGATGCCACGCGCGGGTCGGAAGCGGGTAGGGGTGGGTGTTCGGATAGAAATTTACCGTATTCGGTTAAACTCATGCCGATCATCTCGGATTCCGGCATTAAATTCAGGCCCCGGCGGCCTGTAATGGCATTTTTCTGGCAGGCAACAAAGCCCGCCAGTGTCAGGAAGAAGACAAGGTGTTTTGGTTTCATCATGTGGCAAATGTAAAACTTTGTAGCGTTCAAATAGAATGCCAGCAACCAAAAAATGCCAAAACTTTTTCTAGGTCTGATTCAAAAAAATATGGCAAGACCTTAACGATCTTGCCATACCTTAAAAACAAATGGACTAATAAAGTTTTTGTGTAGATGAGTTACTGTTTGATGATTTTTTCATTGAAATGCCCGGTTTCAGTTGTTATGTCGAGCAGGTACAAGCCTGGCGCCAGCGACGTCATATCTATGCGGGCCGCGTTAGCATTTTGTAATTGTTCACTGATGAATACTTTTCCGGAAAGGTCGCTTATGCGTATATTAGCGGGCCAGTGAGTACTCTTAATTTCTACAAACGAACTCGCCGGGTTGGGCGACGCTCCGAGGCCGTTTTTCACCGCCTGTTCTCCCAGGCTGGTAAAAGCTGTGCTGTAATAATAAAGGGTTTTTGACGAGTTTTTCCAGGTGTTGGAGCCAGCATCCCAGATTCGCATAAGATGACTAGACCAGTTACCATTCGCATCAAACGTATAGTCGAACTGCGTAAAGTTTACCCAGGTGCCGGTAGAAGCATCCCAATTTAGGAAGTGTTCGTTCGTCACGTGGTGATTACCATCGTATGTATAGACTATTTGCCCATAGGGGCGAAAACTGGATGACAAGGTATCCCATTGTTCCGATTCGTTGCTCGTGAGGTCATTGCCGCTGTATATATAATTCAAAGTTCTTGTCCAATTCTGCCAGGCTCCTGCTTTCCAATGTTCAAACAGCGTTGACACAACCTGATCACTGGTATTGTAATTATAGCTGAGCCTTTCGTCGTTTTCCCAGGCGGATGCCGAGAGGTTCCATTTTTGATGCGTTCTGGATGTTATGTTGTTGTTGGAATAAGTGTAGAGCCATTGCTCATTGTTCTGCCACACGCCACTGTTATAATTCATAAAAACATCCGTCGTCAGGTGGTTGGCGGTATCGTAAGTGAACTGTTCTCTGCCAGAAGCGGTCCAGGAATTGTTATTGAACTGTTCGGCGGTCCACTCGGTACAGTTGTGTTGGCTGTCGAATTGGTAATTGGTTTGCCGGAAAAGCGGCTGCCAACCACCAAAATCGTACTGGTAGAATTCCTGGTTGTTTGCCTTGCCATAGGTATTGTATCCGAATATTATCTTTTGACTGTAGCTCCAATTATTTTGTGCAGGCGACCAGGAGAAACTGTATAAGCTGTCGCACACACTCAGGCTATTGGAGCTCACAGAGCGCTGCTTGTGCATTGGTAAAAGGTCCTTTGGTGATTGCGCCCACAGCGCCGAGGTCAGTCCGCACACAAGCGTGCTAAGTAGTAGTTTGGTTTTCATAAACGGTGTTTTTAAAATGAAGGGATGTGGTATGTAAGTGTTTCTGACGGCGAATAGCCATCGAGTTCGTAAGCCGGCTTACTATTGCTTTATGATCTTGTTGTTGAAATGCCCGGTTTCAGTAGTTATGTCGAGCAGGTACAAGCCTGGCGCTAAAGCTCCGATATCTATTCTGGCAGCGCTTGCCTCTTCAAGCCGTTCACTTATGATTATGTTGCCTGCAAGGTCGCTAATACGTGCG
>DAIUED010000195.1:0-6489 GCA_036845295.1 Bacteroidota bacterium | reverse complement strand
AGGGGCCGCGGCTCCGATCCGAGTCCGGCCGATTCGTTAAGCCTCGATTTCTACAAGCCCAGGCAAAAAAAATGGCAAACCGTATGGCGCGCCAAGGGCTATAGTCCCGCAACCGCCGACAGCTTATTTCACCTGGTGATGCTACCCATAAAGGACACGGCCTGCTTCGATAGCTTGTTTCAATTTCGGTTCCGCAGCCGGGCAACCCTTAGCGGAAGCCTCGACCACTGGCATGTGGATTACATCCGTATCGACAAAAACCGCTCGTATGCCGAAGCCGCAATAGAGGATGATGCCTTTCAGTACATGAGCACCCCTTACCTCAAAAATTATTCTACCATGCCATATCGGCAATATCAGCCGTCGGAAATGGCCACATCGTTAAACAACTATATCCGGAATAACGATGTCAATACCCGAAATACCAGTTATCAGTACACTGTGTTTGACAATAGCGGCCTTCCTGTAAACACCTATAATGGCGGCAACGCAAATGTGCTACCTTATATTACCAACGGCCTGCACCAGGTGCCCCAACACGCAACCCCGGCCATTCCCTTTGCGTTTCCATCGCCCATGTCAGGTATAAACGTCTTTACCATCAAGCACGTCATTTCTACAAATCCGGACGCATGCCGGCAAAACGACACCATGTGGCAAACTCAACGCTTTACCGATTACTTTGCGTATGATGATGGCACAGCTGAACAGGCATATACCCTGCTTTCTACCACGGGTTCTAAATATGCGATACGTTATACGCTGAATGTGGCCGATACCATACGGGCGCTTCGCATTTACTTTGATCCCACCAAAGACGGTCCATCCATTCTCAATTCGGGTTTCGATATTATGGTTTGGAACAGTGGCCCCGGCGGTCCGGGAAGCCTTTTATACAGCGACAATAATGTGAACCATCATCCGGTGTACTTGCAGGGCAAATATAACCTGATGCCTGTCTATTTTCTTTCATCGTGTTTAATTCTGCAACCGGGAACATATTATTTTGGCATCAGGCAAAACACCAATACAGGGCTTAACATCGGATTCGATAAAAACACCAACCATTCGGATGCACTTTTTTTCGATACTGGTAGTGGCTGGACACAATCTTCGCTCAGAGGCTCGCTCATGATCAATCCTGTGATGGGTTGTCACCAGGAGCTTCTACCTGTAGGCGTAGAGGAACATCGGGCATCTTCGGGCATGACGCTTTTCCCGAACCCCACCCAAAACAACATCGTCATCACAACCGATGATGCTTCATCAGAACCGATGTTGCTTTCCATCGTTTCGGCGGTGGGGCAAACGATATATTCGTCAACCTATACACCAGGTGAGACACTCAACGTTAGCCACCTCCCAAATGGGATTTATTTTATCTACCTTAGCGGTGGAAAATCAATCACGAATCCTCAAAAGCTGCTCATAGCGCGATAGTTAAAACATGAATAAAGAAATTGAAGAGCTTGAATCGGGCGACGAAGAGAAAGAGCTTTATGAACATCACCACATTAAGATAGAAAAGGGGCAGGTGATGATCCGGATCGACAAGTTCCTGATGACGCGCCTACCAAATGCTACCCGTACCAAGATCCAACAAGGTATTGATGCCGATTGCATTCTGGTAAACGGCAAGCCGGTAAAATCGAATTACCGGATTAAGCCATTCGACGAGATCTCGGTTCTGATGAGCTCTCCGCCGCGCGATATCGAACTGGTGGCTGAGGATATTCCTATCAATGTGGTGTATGAAGACGATTACATTTGTGTAGTAAATAAAGAGCCCGGCATGGTGGTACATCCTGCTTATGGCCATTACACTGGCACCTTGGTAAATGCACTGGCCTGGCGTTTTCAAAACCTGCCGTCTTCCAAACAAAAATTAGCAGATGGACTCACCATTGATCGGCCGGGCCTGGTACATCGCATCGATAAAAACACATCGGGCATCATCATCATCGCCAAAACCGAATTGGCCATGAGCCGCCTTGCCAAAGATTTTTTCGACCGCAACCTCGATCGAAAATACATAGCCATTGTGTGGGGCGATATAAAAGAGGATGCCGGCACCGTGAACTGCCACGTGGGCCGCGACCTGAAAAACCGTAAAGTTATGGCCTGTTTTCCTGACGGCGAGCATGGCAAGCATGCCATTACCCACTACAACGTATTGGAACGCTTTGGTTACATTACCGTGGTGGAGTGCAAACTGGAAACCGGTCGCACGCACCAGATACGCGTGCACATGAAACACCTGGGCCATCCGCTGTTCAACGACAACGAGTATGGTGGCGATCGCATCCTGAAAGGCGTACCGGGAAATAAATACAAACAGTTTATCGAAAACTGCTTCGAGATATTGCCTCGTCAGGCCCTGCACGCCAAAACGCTTGGCATTACACATCCCATCACCAAAGAACCTGTTTTTTTCAATAGCGAACTTCCTGACGATATGCAGCAACTGATTGATAAATGGCGCGTGTTTACTGCCGCCAGACCTCACGAGGACTAAACCGGTCACGGCGGCGAAATAAACCTCGACGCCGATGTTGTTGCCATTGCCGCCGGGGGAGGAAGTCATGCGGCGGTCCGAACTGCAAAGCGGCAAAAACCCGTTTCATCTATCCACCAGAAATAAAAAAGCTACTTTCTGCGAAGTAGCTTTTTTGGTAATCGTATTAGGCATTACTTATTTCTTAGCCTCAGTCGTTGCCTGATCGAATTCCAGGTTGACAGTTTCACTGTTTAAGGGTTTCAGTTCCGATTCCGAAAAAGCATCATGCCAGATGATTGTCATCGGCACTTTTTGCATATCCATGGCTTTGCCGCCTTCCATGCGATCCCAACGCATCGAGAAGCTGTCGTCTTGCCCTTTGGTAAGCATGATCATATCGGCTTTCGATTTAGCATTGGCATATTCTTTTCCGTCAGGCATTTTCACCGATACTTTAGCGGGCTGAATAAACCCGATCTTCTGCCCATTGTATGCGCACTTGAATTTCACTTCGGTCCTGTCTGACTCTTTGTAAATATTTGCCATAGTACATTTGCAGTTACCGGCTTCAAAATCATTCTTGGAAGCAGGCAAATCAAAATTCGGCGCTTCCATCACCGTACCTTTGGTAGATGCGATGTAAAGACCTCCTACTGTAAACGAATAATTCTTAACTTCGTTGTAACCCGCACCCTTTAAGTTAATAACCCTGAAATCGGATTCGTTAGGCTTAATGATCAGCCATTTTTCTTTTGGCGCCATTTCCTTACCATTTACAATGAACTTGCTTTCCTCGGGTTTGAAAACGATAAAATCGCCTGTCAGGTTTGTGATCTTTAATTTGAACTTCGTTTCGCCTGCCGTAGAAACCGCGTTATCGACCGTAATTTTGATTTCGTTGGTTTCCTTTACTACATTTTGGTAGTATAATTTCTCATACTTTACCTCTTTTCCTTTTTTCTGGGCCGAAACGGTTCCCAGCGCCAGCATGGCCAGCGTAATGTGTAAAACTGTTTTTTTCATATTCGTAATTTTAAAGTTTTGAAAGTTCCTTTTGCAAAGGAGATTCCAAATTTAACATTAGGCAGCAGAAAAAACCTAAAAACCGTTAAAAATTTAGTGATTGAGCCACATAAATACCTGACCATTGTCGCGGTAATTCTCGAAGTTCTTTCCGTCGAACGTAATTGCACAAAAGTCAATAAAAGGCAAAATACCGAATACGCCGCCTAAACTAGCCACATAGGCTACCGGCACATAGGGCTTTGTTCCGAGGTAAATGCGGTGCAATCCCACAATTCCAAAAGGAAAGGGAAATGCCAGCACCGCGGCAGTAATGCGTTTGTTGAGTCTTTGTTTCTTCTTAAAAGCCTTGAATACAGGGTTGGGCTGCCCGTCAGCACAAAGGTCTTCTGCTTCCAGCATGAGGCTCTCGCATGCAATGGTATCGCCAGCCGCATCGAGATAGCAAACACAGGCCTGCTGCTTTTCGGCAGCCTGGATCCTCACGACCGAAAAAACAAACATCAGCAAAACCAGCCCGCGTACCATCACTCTTTCTCCTGCTTCAGCAATTTGATGTCCTGGATCAGTTTCTGCACAGCTACCGGATCAGTTCCGTCGTAAGTTCCGCGAATGCGCGCCTTGGCATCGATCAGGATAAATAGTTCACTGTGCAGAAAGCCTTCCGGCGTACCATCGTCTTCGAGGGCATTTACCAGGTAAGCATCTTTGGCTAGCGCGTATATTTCCTTTTTGCTTCCGGTGAGAAAATGCCATTTTCCGTTGATCGCGCCGTAGCTATCGGCATAGCCTTTCAGCACCTCAACCGTATCATGCAGTGGATTCACTGTGTGCGACAAGATCAGCACGCTGTCATCGTTGCGAAACGCTTCCTGCACATTCACCAACTGCGAACTCATTTGCGGGCAAATGCTCTGACAGGTTGCAAAGAAAAAATCGGCGACGTAAATCTTTCCTTTCACCGTGCTTTCCGTTACAGGCTCATTGTATTGATTTTTAAAGAAAAAAGGCTTGATGGTATGGTAAATTGTATCGGTCCCGGAAACTTTTTTTTCGCCGAAAACCGGCAGCAACAGATGCTTGCCGGTTGGCTTTTGATTACAGGCCGCAAGTAGCAACACGGCAAAGGCATAACTGAGAATCTGGCGCATGGTTAATGGGTTTCTTTACTTTCTATCTGGTTAATCTGAATTACTTTTTGCTTCTCTTCTTTCAGGCGCATGTGTTGGTACTCTTCCGTAAGACGCTTAATTTCGGAAACATAACGTGCATCGTAATAGCCGCGGATATGGCGATTCTTATCTACCAACACAAAGTAGCTATAGTCGATATAGACGGGCTTTTCTTTAAAAAAGCTCAAGTTAAGGCTATCAAACGAGCGCTGCGGCCAGCAAAGCGGCAAAATATCTTTGTTACCGTTCTGTAACTGGCTAAGCCCGCTAAAACCGTTTGTGTCAGACCCGGCCTGGTAAGGTGTTACAATGATAAAAGGAATGTGCCGGATCTTTTCTTTTTTATATTGTGCATATTCGCTAAGGCCAGCCAGCCTGTAATTGTCGTTACGGTAAGCAGGCTTGATGAAACAAACGGCAAAAAGCGGGTAATGTACCGTATCCAGGTGCACATCTGCCAAAACGGAATCGATAGCCGCCGGGCGTTTCAGGAAATGGTCGCTCACACGGTAATACACTGTATCCTTACCCGATAGTTCTTTGGGACCAAAGTAAGGTAGTTTGCGGGAATTGATGGTTGTAAACTCCAGAAAGATTTTGAGCAGCGCCGGAAACAACAGGATAACAAAAAAAAGAAGTTTTTTATTTTTCATTGGCAATGGGTTACTCCGGCAAATATGCCACAGGCCAGGTTTTATCAAAAGTCTCGACTTGCAAGGCTTGTAGCTATTTTGGCTGAAAGTACTTCACGGAATTTTTCTTTGTAAGAGGCTCTCATGCCAAATAAGGGCAAGCGTTCTTTTTCTTCGTCATTGTAAACAACCAATAGGCTCCCCTGCTTTTGGCTCTCTACACGCTTGGCATCGAGGTAATAAAATTCTTTATTATAAAGGAAATTTTGCTTGATCTCGAACCGGTCGTCGTACACCACTGCGTATGGATTTGTTACCAGCCACAACCCTTGAAGTGTAAAGGTGAGGCCCGGAATAGCCAACGCTGTACCCCAGGGATTCACATCCAATAAAAGTTGTACGCTAAACCAATCCAGCACAAGGCCCAGACCTAACAGCAAAATTACCTGCAAAATATTACGCTCAAAGTACTCTTTGGGCTCGTTTTCATCGTTCTTCACGAGGCAAAGTTAAAAATTTAAGGACTTTAACTTTTGATTTAGAGATAAATTTTTTATACTTGTGATATTATCCTACAATCTATGTAACGTTTTGTAAATTACATCGTTATACAAATTAAACGAACCTGATGGTGATGAGCTTAAAAAGAATTTTCCGGAGCGCGTTTATTTTATCCGCTTTGGCAACAGGGAGTTTGTTTGCGCAAACCAATCTTACGATGACTGATAATCCGGTGGCGGCAATGCTCGACAGCCTTGCCAACCAGAAAGTGCTTGAAAAAGCACTCCTCAAACCGGCATTTCCAAAAAGCAATAAATACAAATATGCCGAAGACAGCATTCCGCGCTTCGAGGACTTTGTGTACGAGAACCGGCTGGCCAGGCTCGATGCCAATTCACCGTTCGACCTGGTTTATAATCCTCACGTCAAAGGGTTTATCGACCTGTACACCATTCGACGCCGGCAACTGGTGAGCCGCATGATGGCTATTTCCCAATTGTATTACCCGATGTTTGAAGAAATTTTCGACAAACATAATATTCCGCTCGAGCTGAAACACCTGGCGGTGATCGAGTCGGCACTGAACCCGAATGCACGTTCCAAAGCCGGTGCCGTTGGCCTCTGGCAGTTTATGTACCCTACCGGCAAAATGTACGGTCTCAAT
>DAIUED010000194.1:0-6508 GCA_036845295.1 Bacteroidota bacterium | reverse complement strand
TCACGGACGCACTCGTTTCGCCTGTGGTAAGAGCGGCAGGGCTTTGTGCCACCGCAATGCCGGTGGCAAAACTTACCGAGGCGTTGGTGCCGAAATACCAGTTGGCCCGGTTCCCGCTGTAAGGTGTGCAATTAGACACAAACACCTGCAACATTGATGAAAAGTTGTTTCCCGAACCGTCAGTGATATTAAGTGATACATTATATGTGCCCGGCGTGGCATACACAATACCCGTTGGGTTATTGGTTCCCGAGGCGCTGGAAGGCATACCTCCCGGGAAACTCCAGCTGTAAGATGCCGCACCTGAGCCTGCAACAAAACCAACAGGCAGGCCGGTACATACCTGCTGCGATCCTCCCGGCAGGTCAGTGATAAATGTAGGATCTATGGCATTGGCCTGGCATCCGCCGGGCTGTGTGAGGCCTGTTACCAAATGGTTTGAGAACGACACCAGATTGGCCCGGTACAATTGGATGGTTGCATGCATGCGGTCTGCCTGATCTTCGGTGAAGGTATTCCGGCAGCTTCCGGGCTGGTCGTAAGCATAGTCCATGTGATTTTCATACATATCGGGCAAGTTCGGAAATTCGGAACAGGAGTTTGGCGGACTTGCCGATAAAGCAGCGCAGGTTGTTTGGTTGGGAACAGCAACCGGCGGCGTATCGCAGCACTCATCGCCGCTGGCATTGCAAGGCGTGCCATTGATCACTTCCGTACAACCGAACTGGAACGTGTGAAACAAACCCAGGTAGTGTCCTGATTCGTGAATGAGAATGCGTCCCTGATTATAGTTGAGTCCGCCCGAATTGATCCCGAAACCATTGAGGCGCATCACCACGCCATCGAGGTAAGCGGCGGGGCCCATGATTGGAAATGGTGCGTAACCCACCACACTGTTCACATAGGGACTCGGCACCTGGCTAATCTGATCAACGACCCAAATGTTCATGTACCGGTTAAATGCAAACCCCGTGTAAGCTACATTTACCAGCGCCTGCTGGCTGTTTGCTCCCGTTGCATTCATATTATGGTTTCCGGCAACGGTATTGGCCACTGCCGTTGTACAACGGGTAATGCCAGGTGTTGTATTGTAATACAAGTTAGCATTATAAGCATTGATGTTGGCCCAGGGTTGCCCGTTTGGAAGCGTTTGTGCCAGGCAAAATTTTATTTGCGCATCATCGGCAATGCTACCGTACGGAGAACCGAGCAAATTGGCAAAGCCATCGTTGAGGAGATCAATTTGGGCCTGCACCTGAGCATCGGTAAGGGCCGATGCATTGGAACCCACGAGATGCACTACAACGGGGATGACGTAATTATTAGGCTGGGTTCTTGCAGAGGCCAATTGTCGCTTGTTATACGCAACCTGACGCCGGATAAAAACCTTTACCGAATCGAAATCAGAGCCGGAAGTACTGTCGCTTTTAACGACACTGAGGATGTGATCGAAGCCGCAGGCTTCCTGGGCCTGGACCCAGATGTTACACAAAACAAGGGTAAGTAATGTGATTACTTTTTTCATACATTGGAGTTTAAAAGTGAATAACCGGTTTAGGAGTTAGCCAAATGTATAGTATTTATGCATGACGAAACATGCGTAAAACTACCCGATTTCACAGGTAGTTTTACGTGATTTCAGAAGTAACAATGTGCTAAGGATGTGCTAAGATGTGAAGCCGTAAAGCATTAACTGTTTGCTTTTCTAACTTGCCTTCGTCTGAAATAAAGTGCAATGTGTTCGGGCGAGTTGCCTACCGCCGCTACAGCTTCTTTTAGTTCCTGCCGGCTGCAACCGAATTTCTTACACCAATAAATGATCTCCCATTCTTCATGGAGATGGACAAGGTAAGCATCTTCGGGGTTCTTGAGTGGTTTGTAGGTCATCAGGCGTAATTAAGAAGATATCTATGGAAGTATCAATATGAGTACCATGCCAGCGGGGTATGAAAAACGTTTTTTGCGCATAAGTTTCCCCTATTAATAACCTATCTTTTTTTAACGTGGATTCACACCGCCTGTTCCGTAATTACCGCAAAGCAGGCACGGGAGCATGTTGTCATATCTTTGACAAACCATTATGGTAACAGGCATCCATTTTCGATGAAACTTATATCTTTGAAAAGATTGTCGAAAGATTATTGTTACTAAAAAACTGCCCTATGATGAACGCCGACGAATACTGCTTCCTGATCGACAATACCCCTGATGTAGTGACCTGTTGGGACAAAGACCTGAAACTGACATTTGCGAACAAGGCCTTGGAAGACAAAACCGGCATACCCAACGCCATGCTATACGGTAAAACCAAACTCGACATGGGGCAACCCAACGACATTGCGCTCCCATGGATGGATAGTTTGCGTTCTGTTTTTAGGCATGGCGCCAACGAATCGCATTATAATTCGCTCGCTACCCCCAAGGGCATCGTGCATTTTCATTCCCGCCTGTTTCCCTGGAGGAATGAGGCAGGCGATGTAGAAAAAGTTTACGCTATCGGGCGCGACATCAGCGAGCTGCGGGAACTGATCCAGAAAAACGATGAACAAAAGGCCTTATTACTTAGGCTGAGCGATGAGTTACTGCCGTTAACGGATCCTGTAAAAATGCAGGAAGTTTCGGCTCATATACTCGGGAGACACCTGGGCGCCGACATCGTGTATTACACAGAACTAAACGAGCCACTTACGAAAGCAACGATCCGGAGCCTATATAGCACGAAAAGTGATCTAATGCTGAAAGGAGAATACGAGGTGCGTCACATCCCCGGACTTAGCGAAAGCACGCACCGCCGTGCGCCGTACCTTTCCAACGATATTACCGCCGACACAAACCTGCACCAAACCGCCCGCGAAACTTACCTGGCGCTCGGACAACAGGCCGTAGCGGTTGTACCCCTTGTTAGACCCTGTGGAGGCACCGCGGCCATTGTAGTATGTCTGCAACACGCAAAATCGTGGACGGCGGAAGAAGCCTGCCTGGTTGAAGAAGTTGCACGGCGCACCTGGGATGCCGTGGAGCGGGCGACAGCCGAACAAGCCCTTGTTAAATCGGGGGAACATTATCGCCTGCGGCTCGAAGACGAAGTGAACGATCGTACCCTCGAATTAAAAGAAAGCAAAGAGCTCCTGCAATCCATTTACGATAGTAGCCTTATTCAGATGTCGGTACTTAAAGCCGTTCGCGATGCCCACGGAAAGATCAGCGACTTTCGCATCACGATTGTAAACCGGGAGTTGGAACGAGAAACAGGACGTGCCGATCTCGTAGGCAAGCTATACATGCAGGAATATCCCGGTATTAAAATTTCCGGCATTTTTGATATGATATGCCGTGTGGTAGAAACCGGGAAACCCGAACAACTGGAATATTTCTATCCATACGACGGTTTTTACAAATGGTTTTCGTGCATGTTTGTAAAAATGGATGATGGCGTAGTAGCGACCAATCTTGATATAACCTCACGCAAAGAAGCTGAAGAAGAAAGGCTGCGAAACCTTGTTTTACTCGAGCAATCGGAAGAACTGGCAAACATGGGCAGCTGGCAGTTCGACCTCCATTCGGGCCGCTTCAGTTGGTCCGACGGTATGTATCGCTTGTTTAATCTTCCGAGGCAAAGCCCGGTAGTACCCGAAATATACCTGGAGTATGCAACAAATACGAGCCAGCGTGCGGCCGAAAGAGTTGTTCATTTGATACGCACCGGCCAGCAGGATTTCGAGGAGACCATTGAAACAACTGTAAATGGGCAGTTGAAGATACTGAAATTGAAAAGCGTTGTGATTTCCGGCCCCGACGATCAGCCGGCCCGTACCCTGGGAGTTGATATGGATATCACAGAACGGGTAGAGGCCGAGCGCAAAAACCGCCGTTTGCAGGACGAGCAAAAACGCCGCGAAGAACAGAAACAGGAGGAACTGATGAACATGAAACTGCAACAACAACGCGAGGTGCTGAATGCCATCATTCTCACACAAGAGCAGGAACGCGAACGCATCGGCGAATCGCTCCACAATGGGCTTGCGCAACTTCTTTACGGCGTACAAACCAGATTGCAGGTATTGAAAGTACGCGATGAGGAAAACGAGAAACAATTGAGAACCATACTCTCTATTGTAAGCGACGCCATCAACGACGCGCGCCGCATCACCTTTGAGCTTGTGCCGGTAGTACTTAAAGATTACGGCATCGAAGTTGCGCTAAAGGAGCTGATCAGGAAAGTAACCAAAGAAATGCTTCATGTTACCCTGAAATTATCCGGCATCAATACGCTTCCCGAGAAACTGGAATTTGCTATTTACCGCATAGTCCAGGAATTGCTTAATAATATTGTAAAGCACGCCGCAGCTACCGAAGCGGCGTTCACGATCAGCCGTCAGAAAAACCAGATTACCATAACAGTAAGCGATAATGGTATTGGCTTCGATGAACACGAACTTCAACAAGTTGGAAACGGCATGGGATTGAAAAACATCCGGAATCGTGTGAAACTCCTGAAGGGCGGCTTTTCCATTACATCACCTGCGCGGGGCGGCACCGTGATTACGATTACCCTGCCAGCTGAGTAGTATTGTGTGTGAATTTGTTGTGTTACGATACCAAACCATTCATCACGGCATAGCGAATGAGCGTAGCCGTATTGTTGGTTCCTGTTTTGTCGAGCAGATTTTTGCGCCGTGTTTCGATGGTGCGTACGCTGGTGAAGAGCTTATTCGCAATTTCGGTATTGGTATGCCCTTCTGCGATCAGCAAGAGCACATCCATCTCACGCTCGCTAAGTACTACTGGAGGCGAGCTCTGTTTGCGAAGGTCGCGCCTGTTTTGCTTGGCAAGCATATTCAGCGTAAATTCCGAACTGATATAAACACCATCGTTGGCTACTTTGCGAATGGCAAACAATAACTCCTCACGCGACGAATTTTTCAGGATATAACCGTCGGCACCCGCGTAGATCATATCCACCAAATAGCTTTCGTGATCGTGCATAGATAGAATGAGTACTTTTACCGCAGGGTATTTGCTCTTTACCTGCGTGGTGCATTCCACCCCCCCCATTTCAGGCATGTTCATATCCATCAGCAATACGTCGGGCTGATCGTTTTCCAGTTTTTTAAGCATTTCCACGCCGTTCGGCGCTTCACCCGTTACGACAATATCGGTCTCGCCTTCCAGCAGCGCTCTAATACCCTGCCTAACGATCTCATGATCTTCTACCAAAAAAACTTTTACAGGCATATCTCGATTGTGATTATTGTGTTTTAGTACTACTTTTCTTTTCAAACATCACGGATACCCGCCGGTCATTATCTTTTAGAAACGCATCGATTTCTGAGGCAAAAGACAACAGTTTCTTATAACTGTAGGCTTTGGTAAAAAACGCATTAGCTCCCAATTGCATGCACTTCTGCCTGTCGTCGGCATTTACAGAAGTGGAATACATAAAAACAGGCAATTTGGCGTAAGTCTTGTCGCTGCGGATGGCCGCCAACGTTTCCAAACCGTTCAATTTGGGCATATTAATGTCCATCAGGATCAAATCCGGTAACGTTTTCCCCTCGGCAGACAGATGGCGTAACCGGTCGAGCAGTTGTTTTCCGTCCCTGACATGAGTCAGGTCGTATGCCTGGCCTAGTTCTTCGAAAGCCTGACGGATGATCAAAAAATCATCGTCGTCGTCGTCCACCAAAAATAACCTAAAACCAGCCATAAGAGTTTAGTTTACTACAAAAATAAAGGATTCGACACGTTAGAAAAAGGTGGTAAATACTGTAAATTCAAAGTAAAACACTGATTTTTAAGTCATTTAATGGCTTTAACCTAAGGTTTTTAAGCAGCCATCCTCCACTTTTGATCAGCCCGATAGCGCTGATTCTCAAAAATCACTTTTTAACATTTAAAAATAAGGGAAATGTCATTAAGTAAACGAAAGAATAGTGCATTTAGTCGAAATTATATACACTTATACTACTCAAAACACGTAAATCTACGCGCCAAATTTCACACAATTGTTGTATTTTTGATATAAGCCCCGATTTTTTTGTGTTAACAGAGCGTCATAAAGAGAGCCAGAATATTTTTCAGCGGATCATCCGTAATTCTCCTGGTATTCTATTTCATCTCGAAGTCGATCTTCTGAAACGGGAGGAGCATTACTTATTTATCAGCGAAAACTACGCCGACTTATTTGAGGTAGAGATCGAATATGCCCGCACGCACAAACTGCTTCAAACCACTCTATCGGCCGAGTCGCTTACCCGTTTCAAAAACGAATTCCACCGCATCGTTGCTACCCAGGACCAGGTAGAAATGGAAATTCAGATCAACACGCCGAAAGGCAATACCAAATGGATCAAAGTGAGTGCTTCTATCGAACGGCAAGGCGATATGGCTAACCTTTTTGGTATTTACCTCGACATTACCACACAGAAAGAACAGGTCTTAAAACAAGAGCGCATTACTTCTACCCTGCTCTCGCTTAATAAACACCCGGCAGTGCATTCGGCAAACA
>DAIUED010000193.1:0-6558 GCA_036845295.1 Bacteroidota bacterium | reverse complement strand
GTAAGTCGAATGCATCGTATGTAATGCCGTTTTCGATCAGGTACAGGTTGTCGTCTGGATTATTGCAGAACCAGATGCGGTTGTATTTGTCAACTGCCAGTTTGCTCACGCGGGCCACATTATTACCCGGAAAAAACGCATTGGCTTTTTGGGTCTTTACCGGAATTACTTTTTGTACCGTAGTGCTGTTAATGCAAATAATGGCATTATCGCTTCCCAGGTAAATAATACCAAGGGCATCTTGCGTAATTGAATAAACCGGGAACGATTTTTTAAACGGAATTTTGATCTGTTTCCCATTCTCGAAGCGATACAGCCCATCGGAGCGCCCAACGAGTACCGTATTCTGCCGTGTCTTAAAAATGGCGAAAGCCTGGTTGCTGTTATCTTTTTTCTTTATTTCATCCTCTATGGTTCTTCCTGTTTTGCGTTCAATTGCTGTTACCTTGATCTGGTCTGTCAACGAGTAGCTGTAATCGCGATCCACAATAAGCTCATCTACCGTATTGAATCGCAAGCTATCGAGCAGGCGGGCTTCGTTTGTTTTTTTATCATAGTCATAAATGCCTGCTACGCGGTTAATGATAATAAGGTGATTGTTCTTGCGGTCGAAATCAATGTTCCGGATATTATTAGAACGGAGAATGGTGTTTGGCTTTATCTTTCCGAAGTTATACCCATCGAAATGATAAATCCCATTTTCTGTTGCCAGGTAAAGAATGTTGTTTTGATCTTGTCGGATGGCAAGCACGTTGGTATTACTCAAGCCCTCTTCCGGGCCGTAGTGTTGAAAAGAAAAGCTCCTGTTTTGTGCATGCGCAGTTAAGCCTGCCAATAATAAAATGCAAAAGCCGATGTAGTATGCTGCGCTCCGGTGCATGTAACGCCTATAAATTTATACAAAATAGCTGAATTACGCTGGAGCAAATCCATAAACGGTCACTATTTTTCGGGAAAGCTGCAAGAAAAAATCCTGCTAATTTTCTACTCATCTTTATTCCAGGTAACCCGAAGAATCCGTTTCTGCACTTATTTAGGCGTTACGGCGCGCGTTTTGATAAATTCACTAAACTCTTGCGAGCGGGCTTTCGAAACCTGAATGCTCGTGCCATCGGTCATGATGATTGTGCCACCTTCGGCATTTGAGTATTCTTTAATGAAGTCTATATTGATGAGTGATGAGCGGTGAATACGGAAAAAGACATTAGTAGGCAAAATGGCCTCAAATTCCTTGAGCGTTTTGGATGCCACGATCTTTTTGCCGTTATTCAAAAAGAGATTGGTGTAATTGTCAGAAGCCTCGAGCCAGATAATGTCTTTGTAGTCGATCAGCGTAAACCCTTTGCTGTGATTGATGAGCACCAGGTTTTTGTCATTGCTAGCGTTCGCCGTCGCAGTTCCGCCTTTTTGTTCGTAATGCTGCACTACTTTTTTCACAGCTCCTTGCAGTTCGCTCAGCAACAGCGGTTTCAGGAGGTAGTCGATGGCGCCGGCTTTCACAGCGTTAATGCCATGCTCGCTATACGCCGTCAAGAAAATGAGACAAAAATCGCGGTGCACCAGCCCGTCGATCATTTCCAGGCCGGTCATGCCCGGCATATTAATGTCGCAGAATACCACCTGAGGCTTCAGCTCCTGGATCAGTTTTTTACCTTCAATACCGCTTCCCGCCTCCGCAATAATCTCTATTTCAGGGCAGTAGTTCTCGAGCATGGCGCGCGTGTTACTTCTGCTGTTCTCTTCGTCGTCTATGATAATGGTTTTGAAAGTTTGCATGGTGTAGGTTTAGATAATGCTAATCTACTCAAAATTCACATCAATTTCAATTCATTTATTTAACATAGTTACCGTTTGAGTAAAATACTATTTGTCAATAGGGAGTAATTCTTACCTTCATCCCTGCAATAAAAAAAAGACACAACTACTATGATGAGATCTTTCCTGGTATCAGTAGGCTTTACACTCAGCCTCGTTCAGCCTTTTCAGGCCCAAAAGCAAGTTACTATCGACGACCTATGGGTAAAATATGCTTTCATGCCGTCTTCAGCTGGAGGATTTAATGTAATGAACAGCGGAACTCATTACTCTGATATTGAACAGGACGGCGATTTTCAGAATATCGTGAAGTACGACATGAAGAATGGCAAAAAATTAGCCGTTCTTGTGAAAGGCGCCGATGTGAAATACAACGGGCAGGCAGTTGATGTGAGTAACTATACTTTCAGCCCAGACGAAAGCAAGTTACTCTTTTCCGTAGAAGAGGAGCGTATTTACCGCCATTCGTCGCTGGCGCGTAATTATGTGTACGACTTAGCCAGCAAAAAAACCGAAGAACTGTCGTCAGGCGGCAAACAGATGTTTGCTGCTTTTTCTCCGGCAGGAAACAAAGTAGCTTTTGTGCGCGATAATAACCTGTTTGTAAAAGACCTTGTTGCCGGTAAAGAGATCCAGGTAACTACCGATGGTAAGATTAATGAGATCAAGAACGGTTGGGCTGATTGGGTTTATGAAGAAGAATTCAGTAAGGCACCTTATTTCGACTGGAATGCCGATGGCAGTAAACTGGCGTATGTGCGTTTCGATGAAACCCGTGTGAAAGAATACACCTTTGATACCTATCACAACAACCTGTATCCAGATAAAGTGACGTTTAAATATCCGAAAGCTGGCGAAGACAATTCCATTCTGAGCGTTCATGTGTTCGACATCGCAACTGGCGCCACTGTTAAAGTAAATACCGGACAGGAAACAGACATCTACATTCCAAGGATCCAGTGGACTACCGATAAAAATACATTATCGGTTCAGCGCATGAACCGCCTGCAAAATAAGCTCGAATTGCTTTATGCCAATGCATCGGATGGCAGTACGCGCACTGTACTTACAGAAGAGGCTAAAACGTATATCGATATCACTGACGATCTCACCTTCTTGCCAGGCAACAAAGGCTTTATCTGGAGCAGCGAAAAAGATAACTACAACCATCTTTACCATTACGATAACAATGGCAAATTATTGAAGCAAATCACTACCGGAAACTGGGATGTGATCTCTTTCAACGGCTACGACGAAAAAAACAACACCTTGTATTACATCTCTACCGAAAGAGGACAAATTAACCGCGATTTGTACAGCATTAAACTCGATGGTAGCGCTAAAAAGCGCTTGTCCACAGCTGAGGGAACGACTTCTGCCGAATTTAGCAAAGGCCTTAAGTTTTATGTAAGTACCTGGTCGGATGCCAATACGCCGCCGGTGTATGAATTGCACAGCGCCGACGGAAAACTCGTGAAGGTATTGGAAGATAATGCTTCACTCAAATCAAAAATGAGCGAGTATAAATTGTCTAAAAAAGAGTTTTTCACATTCAAAAATGCCGAAGGCGTTGAGCTGAACGGCTGGATGATGAAACCTCAAAATTTCGATCCTGCTAAAAAATATCCGGTTTATATGTTTGCATACAATGGTCCGGGTTCTAATGAGTGTAACAATGCCTGGGAGACGTTCGATTTCTGGTGGCATTCGTTGCTCAACCAGGAAGGATACATGGTGGTGTGCGTCGATGGCCGCGGAACCCTAGGACGCGGACGCGAGTTTAAACATTGTACTTACATGCAGTTGGGTAAATTGGAAACGCTCGATCAAATCGACGCCGCAAAATATGTTGGTTCATTGCCTTATGTGGATAAAAGCCGCATTGGCTTCCAGGGCTGGAGCTACGGCGGCTACATGGCGTCGTTGCTTATCAGCAAAGGGGCCGATTATTTTAAAGCGGCCATCGCTGTAGCGCCGGTAACCAACTGGAAATTTTATGATAATATTTACACAGAGCGCTTCCTGCGTAAGCCTGCCGATAACCAAAGCGGTTACGAAGACAATTCGCCCGTAAATTTCACAAAAAGTATCAAGGGTAAGTTTTTGCTGGTGCACGGTAGCGGCGACGACAATGTGCATTATCAAAACTCCATGGAATTAGCCAATGCGCTGGTAAAGAACAATATTCCATTTGAGTTCATGACCTATCCAAACCGCAACCACGGAATTTACGGCGGCTATACACGCGCGCACTTGTTTACCAAAATGCTCAAGTTTGTAAAAGAAAACTTATAGGTCTTGAATAGCCGGTGTTACTTGTGCTACAAACATGAGCACTGGTGAACTTAGAGACGATGAGGAGCATTCTCACGTTTGGATTTTTTTAGTACCTTCGGGCCCGCTTTCATGAAAGACACCCTGAGCTACTATTTCAAAGAATTTACCTCCAGCGAGAAAAATGCCGGCATGGTGTTGATCGGTTGCACCATACTCTCGTTGGTTATTGCCAACACCGGTATGGCTGATCCCTATTTGCATTTCTGGCACCAAAAAATCGGCTTTGGCTTAGCGGGCATTGATATGCACCTGAGCATCGAACATTGGATCAGCGACGGGCTTATGACCATTTTCTTTTTGATGGTGGGCCTGGAGATAGAGCGCGAACTTTACCATGGTGAGCTGCATCCTGTCCGGAAAGCCATTTTGCCCATCGGTGGTGCCATTGGCGGTATGTTAATGCCAGCTGCATTATACCTTCTGCTCAATGGCGGATCAGCTACACAACAAGGTTTTGGCATTCCGATGGGAACCGATATAGCATTTGCGCTGGCGGTAGTCTCCATGGCCGGGCGCCGCGTGCCGGCAAGCATCAAGATTATCCTCACAGCTATCGCCATCATCGACGATCTGGGTTCGGTACTTGTCATTGCTTTTTTTTACGGCACATCCATTCAAGCCACATTCCTGCTCGCAGCGCTTGCCATATTTGGATTGTTATTATTGTTAAATCGCTTGAAGATCCATACAGCAGCCATTTACATAGCTCTCGGTGTTGTCATGTGGTTTTGCATGATGCAATCCGGGATCCATCCGACACTCGCTGGTGTGATGCTCGCTTTTGCTTATCCCTCCGGCGACGGGTCTCACAATTGTCCGTCGAATCGGCTCCAGCACCGACTGCATCTGCCAGTTGCCTATATCATTTTACCGCTTTTTACACTTGCGAATACAGCTGTACCACTCAAACCCGAGTTCGTTTCTGAAATGACAAAGCCTCATGCCATGGGTATCCTGGCCGGGTTGTCTATCGGCAAGCCATTGGGCATCAGTCTCGCAGTGTTGCTCATGCTCAAGCTCAAGCTGGTAACCTTGCCTGAGCGTATTACCATGACAGATATTCTGGGCATGGGCTGTATTGCCGGTGTGGGTTTCACCATGTCGGTATTTATTACGCAACTTGCATTTACCCAGGAGTCGCTCATCCAATCGTCGCGCATGATGATTCTCTTAACCTCTTGCATAGCCGGTCTGTTGGGCTTTGTGATATTCCGGCTCCGGTATCACAAAGCATAAAAAACAAAAAAAACACCCACCGTTAACGATTAAAGTGATATATTGCAGGCTTGCAATATGCACATAACTTATGTAAAGAAATTATAACGTCATGAGGTTTATCCTGTCGCTTTTTTTTAAATCCAACAGGCTGATCATCTGGATCCAGCATAAGCTGACCCCGAAGCAGTTCATTATTTTCAGTGCCATTCTTATCGGGCTTACCGCAGGGCTTGCCGCCGTGTTCCTTAAATTTTTCGTACACTTTTTTATCCGGAACATCGAATACGTATCGTCCGATAAGCCATTCTTCATCGCCTTATTTCCATTTGTTGGCATCGGCCTTTGTACCCTGTACATCCATTACCTGAACGGTAATAAGCTCGGCAAAGGAATTGCCAACATCATGTATGCAATTGCGCGTAAGTCGAGCATCCTGCCCAAAGATCAAACATACAGTCATATCATCAGTAGTGCGCTTACCGTGGGGTTTGGAGGCTCTGCGGGTCTCGAGTCGCCAATCGTTACTACAGGTTCTGCTATCGGCTCCAATTTTGGGCGCACTTATAAATTAAGTTATAAAGAGCGCACGCTGCTTCTGGCTGCGGGTGCTGCTGCAGGCATTGCAGCGGCGTTCAATACACCTATTGCCGGCGTGTTGTTTGCGCTCGAGGTATTATTGGTAGAAGCAAACATTTCAGCCTTCATTCCCATTCTCATTTCTGCGGCTTCCGGAGCATTGTGTTCCAAAATCATTCTCAAAGAAGATGTGTTACTCCTCTTCAAACTGCAGGAACCGTTTGACTACAACAACGTACCGTTCTATATTTTGCTTGGCTTGTTATCAGGCGCCTGTTCGTATTACTATTCCAAAGCATTTTTGGCTACTGAGCATTATTTCAAGCGCTTTGAGCAGCGGAAAGTTATTAAAGTGGTAGTTGGTGGCTTAGGTCTTATTGTGTTAATTCTCGTCGTGCCGCCGTTGTTGGGCGAGGGCTATCAAAGCATCAAATTACTTTCCGAAAACCATCCCAACCAGGTGTTCAATCATTCGCTTTTCCCCCTGGGAAGCCTGTCGAAACCTTTGCTTTACATCTTATTGTTGGTGGTTATTCTGCTGAAGCCGATTGCAACCGGTATTACCATCGGGAGCGGCGGCAACGGTGGTAACTTTGCACCATCGCTTTTTTT
>DAIUED010000192.1:0-6560 GCA_036845295.1 Bacteroidota bacterium | reverse complement strand
TTATCGGCCGGAAGTTCGAAAGCTGTTGCATCTACCGAGTTGTTTTCGGTGAGCAGGGCAGCCACTTCTTCTTTCAGGACGTTGTTCAGTTCATTTGTGCCAACATATTTATCGCGGGCTACACGTTCTTCAATGCGTTTAATGATCTTGAGTGTGGTATTTACGCCCACATCGCCTGAGATCAATACTTCTTCCAGGTTATCGAGCACATCGGCATCCACGGTCGATTTTCCTGCAACAGCCTTCGCCAGTTTTCCGAAAAAGCTCTCTTTGGTTTTCGACAAGCCTTCGTTCAAGCTCTCTTTTTCTTCTTTTCCGAATAGTTTACTGAAAAATCCCATAGTATCTGCGTGTGTCCTGTTTAGCGGCTACAAATGTATTAAAAATATAAGATTGTATAGGGAACTTGCGTCAAATATGGCGTCGAAAGGCCAATAATATGACAAGTGGGTCTCAATATAACGTATTTTCCCCGGGGAACGGGTTTCCACGAAAAAAGCCCTTTCGGATGAAAGGGCTTTTTAAATAACATGTTGTGTTGGAGATTATTTTTTCAGAAAATCTGCCACTAATTCGTTTTGTACGATCTCTTCGCGGAAAGCGTAAGCACCGGTTTTAGGTGACTTAACCACTTTGATCACTTTAGTAAAGCTGTTTCCTTTACCTGTTTTTAACGTCGCAACTACTTTCTTTGCCATTGTATTGTCGTTTTAAAGGATTATTTAATTTCTTTATGAACCGTCATCTTTTTCAGGATCGGGTTGTATTTTTTCAGTTCAATACGATCAGGCGTATTTTTTTTGTTTTTAGTTGTAATATAACGGGAAGTTCCTGGCTTTCCGCTGTCTTTGTGCTCAGTGCACTCTAAAATTACCTGGATTCTATTACCTTTCTTTGCCATTTTCTGTGATATTTATAAGAAATTAAGCTAAAATTCCGCCTTCTACAGCATCTTTTAAACAAGCGAAAATTCCTTTCTTGTTAATGTTTTTAATTGCAGAAGTCGATACACGCAGTGTAACCCACTCTCCCGTTTCAGGAACAAAGAACTTTTTAGTTTTCAAGTTTACTTTAAACTGGCGACGGGTTTTTCTGTTAGAAAAGGAAACATGATTTCCTTTCATCGCTTTTTTTCCTGTTAATTGACAAATACGTGACATGTTATTATAATCTGTTAATGTGATTCCTTCCAAAAAGGGACGCAAATATAATATCTTTTTTTTATCCGGCCAAAATTATATTCGGATTTTTCCAAAAATACCGTATTTGCGTCCTTCAAAACCTTATTTAGTCTTTGTAAAACCGGCTTTTGCGTTCGCCACCTTCGCGGTTTCCGCCGTAAGTTTTGCGCTCGCCATAGGTTTTGCGTTCGCCTCCACCATAGCTTTTGCGTTCGCCGAACGGTTTGCGCTCACCATCGCGGCCACCACCGTAAGTACGGCGTTCGCCACCAAATGACTTACGCCCTCCATCTTCACGGAACGAGCGTTTTTCGCCGCCGCCGCTCTTGGCTTTCGATACCTCAAACGATACCGGGCGTCCGTTGAACTCGATGCCGGCTTTGTTCAGGTTCAGGAAATCGTCCATGTGCTTGTTTTCCGTTTCAAAAAACGAGAAACTGTTCTTCACATCGATGTTGAAAATCATGCGTGGCTGAATGTTAGAGATCTCTATAAGGAAATCTTTGATAGAGTTCCGGTTAAATCCGTCGAGGTGGCCCATGTTCACAAAGAAACGGGTTGTTTTTCCGGATGTTACGCCCTCACCGGCATTCAGGTCGTGCGAGTTCTGGTAATATGTGTAGAAACGGTTAAATTCTTCGGATACGAACCGTTTGATCAACTCTTCTTTGCTGAGGTCTTTCAGTTCTTCGTAAATTTTCGGAAGGTATTTTTCGATTTCGTCGTCTTTCACCTCCACGTTGTGCAGTTTACTAACCAGGTGGAACAGTTGCTTTTCGCAAACGTCAACGCCGGTTGGTACAGAAGCTTTCGTGAATTTGTTGAGAATAATACGTTCGATCTCTTTGATCTTAAAGCTCTCTTTTGGTGTAACGATGGCAATCGAAATTCCTGACTTACCCGCGCGTGCTGTTCGTCCGCTCCGGTGCGTGTAGTTTTCCGCATCTTCCGGCAGGTTGTAGTTGATGACGTGTGTTACATTGTTTACGTCGATGCCACGTGCAGCCACATCGGTAGCCACCAGCATTTGCAAGGTACGGCTGCGGAAGCGTTTCATCACCAGGTCGCGTTGCGCCTGCGATAAATCACCATGTAGCGCATCGGCATTGTAGCCATCTTTAATAAGTGCATCGGCCACTTCCTGTGTCTCAGCTTTGGTGCGGCAAAAAACGATCCCGAAAATATCCGGATAAAAATCGGCTACACGTTTCAGCGCAGCATAGCGGTCGCGTTGCTGTACCTGGTAGTAAATGTGCTCGATGTTTTCGTTGCCCTGATTTTTTTTGCCAACGCTGATCTCGATTGGCGACTCCATGTATTTTTTGGCAATGCGCTCCACTTCCTGCGGCATGGTAGCCGAAAACAACCAGGTATTTTTAGTAGGCGGTGTGTTGCCCAGAATGAAATCGAGGTCGTCTTTAAAGCCCATGTTCAGCATCTCGTCGGCTTCGTCAAGCACCACGATATCAACATGCGAAAGGTCAAGTACTTTGCGTTCCAGGATATCTACTAAACGGCCTGGTGTGGCAACCACCACATGCGAACCCGCTTTCAGATCGCGGATCTGGCCCATGATCGGCGCACCGCCGTACACAGCAGTTACTTTCAGGCCATTCATGAATTTTGAATAGTTAACGATATCTTTGGTGATTTGCACACAAAGTTCGCGCGTAGGCGCCAGGATCAACGCCTGGGTGCTGCGGTCATTCAGGTTTAATTTGGCCAGTAAAGGCAAGCCGAATGCGGCGGTTTTTCCGGTACCGGTTTGTGCCAGCGCTACCAGGTCGGTAGCCGTGTTTTGCAAACGGGCAATGGTTTGTTCTTGAATGGGCGTCGGATTTTCGAAGCCCATTTCAGTTACGGCCTTAAGGAGCAATGGCTCCAGACCTAAGTCTTGAAATGTCATTGAATTGAATTAAAATGTTTATACTAACTGCTTCAGAGATTTAATTTCCGCAGTAGCTGTAACCATTTGATAGCCCGACGTAGGCGCGGTTACAATGTAAGTGGATGCAAATATTAAATCTAATTGCGCGGCAAAGGTACAACTAATTTCGTTAATAACAAATTATTAACAAAATTAGCATTTCTCGACGGTTCAATTGGGCGCCCGGGCGGACTGCTTCGGGCTCCGCTTCGCTCCGGTTTTTTGTTCGCTTTTTTGCGAACAAAAGAACCAGGCCCTTTGCATCCCTGGCGCATAACCTATACGTCGTGATGTGGTGCATAAGCAGAAAGGGCAACTGCGTGAAGGATAGAACGGAAATCCTTTTACACCACACGGTGGTGTAAAAGATTGCAGTGATAGCCTGACCCCTGACGCCCGGTTCTTGCGGAAGGGGGCACGCCCGAACGTTCTTGCCCTCATTGGTTAAGCGCTCGCGCCATGTAGGGGCATCATGGAGAAGCAAGTGTTAGTGCTGTGATGCTTGCAACACCGATACAATACTGCTAATAATAAGCTGGATGCCGATGGACAGCACAATAAAGCCCATGATCTTCGACATGGCCTTGAGTCCTGCCTGTCCCATAATCTGTAATATCTTTGGGGCAAGCAGCAAGATAGCAAGTATGCTGATGCTGCACAACACAATGGCGAGTATCACATAAAGCAGCGGAGTTAGGTTATGCCCGGTTTGAATAGACAGGTTGATGAGAAACGAGATGGAGCCAGGCCCTGAGAGCAAAGGCATGGCTAGCGGTGTAAATGAGATGTCTTCCTTATGCAGCGACTCTTCCTGTATCTTGCGGCCGATGTCTTTTTTGTGTGTTGCATTGAGCAATTGAAAACCGGATCTTGCAATGACGATGCCACCGGCTATTTTAAGCGCGTTGATAGAGATGCCAAAGAACTCCAGGATAGCATTGCCGGTAAGAAACGAGACAATGCAAATAACAAACACGTTGATGCTTGTTTTAGACACCTGTCGCTTTACCCAATCAGGCGGATGCCTTGCCGTCAGCGAAAGAAACACCGGAATGGCGCCAAGAGGGTTGATGAGGGAAAGGAGGGAAACATAATTGCCGATCAGAAACGTAAACATATTGGAATAACGGCGGCAAAAATACAAAGGTCTTTCCCAGGGTATATTACCAGTGTTTTACGATAACATTACGAAAGCGTTTGCCTTTAGAACGTTGCCGTCAGCGATAGTTTATAGGCCAGGTTATCCTGCCATTTCGGAAAGGCGTAAGCGCCGTAACGCATGTAGATGCCGCCACCAATGCCCAGGTAGCAAATATTGAAGTAGTTGGCCCGCAAAAGATTATTAAGCATAAGCCCGCTTTCGAAATAACCTTTTTCCATGGTTTTGTAGGTAATGTCGCGGTGAGCAAGCGTGTCGCCCAACGTGCCATAGCCAGCGGCCGTGCTGAGTATGATCTCGGGTTCGAATTTTTCGGTCTTCAGCAGCAGGCTCCCGAAGTTATGGGATAAAAAAACATGCGCATAGCGATCGGACAAGAACTCGTACAAGCCCATGGTTTGAAAGGTATGGTTAACGAACAAGTAGTTTTTGCCCTTTGTAAAACTGCCATTGCCGTGAAATAAATAGGGGTAAGGCGCAGAACCCTCTACCAAACCACCTTCTGCCAGGATATTGGTACGCCCAAAGTTACGGATGCTGAATGTTTTTTCGATGCCGAGCGATACTTTCTGATACGCGTAATCGCCAAAACCGGGCACTTCGAAACCTTTGGTGTAGGCGAGGTGCAGGATGGGATATCAGGAGCCTGATGAAAGCATCTGCCCAAACGACTGCACTAGTTTTTCCTGGTAGGCATAACGCGCTTTCAGCCGCACCTCGCTCATGTAAAATATTTGGCGTGCAGGCATGTCACCCGTTTCAGTAAAAGTGTACGCGTAGTTAGGCCGACGGCGCTCCTGGTGCAAAGCCACGTTCGCCGTCAGGTATTTTATTGCCCGGAAGTTGAAAGCCAGTTCGTGTTGCTGAACGTGATCCATGCGGTAAGCCAGAAATTTGCGTGTAAGGTTGTAAGTCGAATAAAAGTACGTTGAGAAAGCCGGCTCGGCTATATCGTCGGCATAGCTGTAGTGCACGAAATAGTCTTTGCTGTTGGGTTTCATGTACACTTTTACGTCACCGCCGTATTTTAGCACATGGTCGCGAAAGCCATAGCCAGCATAGCCACCAATCGAAAACCAACGCGACAGGCGTTCATTGGTATGGGCACCAAAACCAAGGCGCGCCGTTTCATAATCGTTGAAACTGATGACGCGGTTGAGGTCGATGTTGAACACCGATACCGGCAGTTGAAACGTGGTTAAGGCTTCCAGTATCCTCAACTTGCGGTCGAAATGTTGTTTTTCGCCCAGGCTATCGAGCAAGTGATACGTGAGTTTTTCTTTGGCATCGAGCGTATCCTGCCGGTTGAGGTTCCAGTAAGCAGAGTCGCGGAACGAAGCCTCGGGAGACATGACGACAGTAGCAAAGCCGAAGTCGCGCTTTTTCAAACCCGGCTCCAGCTCCACCTCACTCACAAAACTTTTCCCGGTAAGGCGCAGTCCCATGTCTTTCGACGGGTAGTTGCGAAAATACAACTCGTAATTGAGCTGTTGCGGGAACCATTGTTTGCCGGCGACCAACTGGTATTGTTGCTGTATTTTAAGTTCCAGCAGACTTTTGTCGTACGGAGAAGCAATGACGTTTTGGATCGCGTAGCCGTGCGTGTTGATATACAGCAAGCCTTGCAGTCCGTTGAAGTTTTTGCCTTTCAGCGGCCGGAAGCTGATGATGAAAACCGAGTCGGCGCCCTGGTAGAGTGTATCTTCAAGCAGGAAGAAATACTTGGCCGTGCTGTTGGTCGCAATCGGGTTCAGGTAATCTTTGTCGAGCATCGTAAACAGGTCGCTGTAAAAGCTGAATGGCTGCAGTGCTGTAGCAGAAGTCGAAAATGAAGGGTGTTTGAGTCCCGACGCCTTGGTGCCTAATACCGTTTCGTTGATGTTTCCGGGTGCGAGGTATTTGCGTTCGTAAACCGATTCGATCATAAACAAATGCGATTCGTCGGCCAGTCGTTTAAAAAGGGCAAATGCCATGACGGAGTCGCTTTCAGCAGCCGTTTTTTTTGTGGATACGCTATCTGTTTTCAGCGAATCGGCGCTTTGGCGTGGATGCGGCACCATGTCTGCATTTGTTTTGCTGTATATGATGCAGCGATATGAATCGATCTTTTCGGGATTGTTAAGGTGACGATTGCGGGAAGCCTGGCGAATGATGCGGTGGGCTGGATTTTCGCCTGCCACGATGTTTACTTCACTCAACAGGTGTTCGGTGGCTTCCAGTTTCACCAACATAAGCCGGCCATTTTCCACAGCTACTTCCTGGCGGCGGTAGCCTACGTATGAAAATACCAGGG
>DAIUED010000191.1:0-6593 GCA_036845295.1 Bacteroidota bacterium | reverse complement strand
CGCATCATGAGTGTGCGCTGCGTGCCAGATGGTGACGAACGCGACAAAGATGTGGCGAACGCCATCCGTTACGCGGTGGATAATGGTGCCAAGATCATCAACATGAGCTTTGGCAAAAAATATTCGCCAGGAAAAAAAGCAGTGGACGATGCCGTAAAATATGCCGAAAGTAAAGGTGTATTGCTCATTCATGCTGCCGGCAATGCGTCGGAAAACATTGATGAGATCGTACACTATCCATGTAAAAAAATGGAGAACGGTAAAATACCTTCTAATTTCATCGATATCGGTGCCTTAAGCTGGAAAAAAGAAGATGCTATTGTAGCACCGTTTAGTAACTACGGTAAAAAAACAGTCGATATCTTTTCGCCGGGAGTTGATATCTATTCAACAGTGCCAGACCTGAACCAATACAAAGATGCTAGCGGCACAAGTATGGCAGCCCCGGTTGTAGCTGGCGTGGCAGCAGTTCTGAAATCGTATTTCCCTGAACTTACGCCCAAACAGATGATCAAAATTCTGACAAAGTCGTCGGTAAAAACCTATAAAAACGCGATGGTTCTGAAACCGGATCCAAGCCGTAAGAGCGACGAATTAGTTAAGTTTAGCGACTTATCGAAAACCGGAGGGATTGTTAACTTGTATGAAGCCGTAAAAATGGCTCAAGGCATGGTGAAAGTTAAAGGATAGTCGACGAATTGAATTATGTCTCTGGAATCCCGCTTTAAAAGCGGGATTTTTTTTGTTAAGCCAAAAATATTTTATCCTAAAATTGTTCCTGAAATTTGTTAGGAATACTATTTTTTACCTATTTTTAGGTACTTGACCGTCAATTTACTGGTAATCTGCCTAGTATCCGTTTTCTATCGGTTAGGAAAAACGTTCTTTTTACAAATCTGGTCTTTTTTTGACCCCTGCTCCCCACGTTCTCTAATTGTTGAATACAAACTACGATCGCATGGTAAGAAAAATTAGTTTACTTTTTGTTCTGTCTATACTGTTTATTAAATCCTGGTCTCAGGCCCAACCGGGAACGCATATTACTATTTCCTCCACTGTTCCGCCAGAGCTAACCATTTGCGGGCAGGCCAAGGTATTTTCTTTTACGATCAACAATCCGTCGCCTTTCACGCTCACCAACGTTAGTGTGAACCTCACCATGCCCACAGGCGTAGTTTACCAGGCAGGTTCGGTTACAAATGCTACGCAGGTGAGCATTGTACCCTTAAACGCACCAACATTTTCTGTTGCTAATATTCCTACCTTATCGTCAGTGGTTGTTACGTACACCGCATCCGCTAACTGTGATGTGTTAGGCTTTTTGTCTGGTGGAAACCCGATTGAAAATACCTTACAGGTAAACTATACGGCCAATTCGGCGCCGTATTATTCAACGCATACCGGAAACAATTATTTAATCAAGCAACCCAATCTATCGATCACCAATGTTACCAATCAATCGTATGCAGGCGTTATCGGCGCAACCTTTACGCGTTGCATTACCATCGTAAACGGAGGGCTCGGCGAACTGAGCAATGTAACCCTTAAAAACATGCATGGAAATGGTGTACAGATTACTGCTGTAAGCAACGGTACCTGGACCAGCGCCGGTGGAACGGAAACCATTTTGCTGGGTGCAGCCGATTTTGCCACCATAGGAAACAACAACGGCCTTTTTGAATCGGGCGAAAGCATTACCATTTGCGAAACGGTATCGGTCCTGAATTGCTCGTCGGTACTTTCTACATACGAGGCCAGTTGGGGTTGCGGCGGACAAGCCTGTCAAACCACCCTCTCGAGTGCCAATATCGTATTTCCCAACTTTGTACCTAATTTACGCATTACACCTACCGCCAGCCAGGTAACTTGTCTCGCTCCGGGTAACATCAGCACGCAACAACTCAAGGTTGAAAATATCGGAGCAGGCCAGGCGGTAAACGTTAACCTCGATATTTTTCAGGCAACAGGTACCGGCTACAATTCAGGCTTACTATCTGCCATCGATATGTCGAGTATTCGCATCAGCGTTAACGGCGGACCAGCAACGACCTACACGCCAGCTACAACACAAGCCAATAGCGCTTACGGATGCTTGCCAGCCAGCCCAAAAGGTCGCTTTACACTTAACATTCCCAGCATCAACGCCGGTGATGTGCTTATCATTACCTGGAACGTCACCTCCTGCTGCCAATCCGGAACAATGAATGGTTGGCGCTACAAAGGCGATTACCAAAGTATTTGCCAGAACAACTACCAGATTGTGGAAAATTGGGGAAGGGTTTACAGTTTATTGAATTTTACCACACCGGTTTCCAATAACGGTTCGCCATCTTCCCTGGTTTCCGGATCCACAGCCACGTTTAGTTATTTATTATCAGGCTACCAGTTTTCTTATCCGGTAGCTTCCGATGCCTATTGGAAGGTAATCTATACGCTTCCTCCTTGCGCAACGTATAATCCGGGCAGCATAAAAATACTGGCATACAACAATTCTACCACCTGGTCGCCTTCTACAGTAAGCCAGGCAGGAAACGTCATTACTGCTGTTTTCAACGGACATGCACCGTTTACACTCGAGCAGGCCCAAATACTCATCGACCTTACAGCGAATTGTACAGCCTGCGCCGGAGGTCCGGGAAATGTCGGGATACAACTTTACTATTCGCCCTCGGCGGCCTGTGCCTGCGAAATTCTTACTACCAGCAACACCTTTCCATTGGATATTTTATGTCCTGTTACCTGCGTAGGCCTTACATTTAAAGACTTTTCAATTCTGCGTACGTCCTACGGGCTGCCCGATAACAATAACGATGGACTTGCCGATGCATCGGGTTCTCTCAATTTCAGCAACATACGTCGCAACCGGGCCATGTATGGCGACACCATAACAGCATCGTATTATGGCGTGATAAAAACGGATGTGACACATCCATCGTGGCAATATTGTTATGTCAGTTCCACGATCACAAATGGCAACTACCTCACGGCATTGGGTGGCAAGCTCAGAATATACCGCGCCAATACCTTGTTTGCAACCTGTCCTATACCCGGAAGCGCTTACGTAAACCCAGTAGCCACTTACACCTACAACCTAAGTAGCGCTTCCCTTATCGCCTCTGGCGGTGTGGGCGCAGGCTTCCTCTTTCAAAACAATGATTCCCTGGTATTTGAGCCCCAGTACAGAGTTACGACAAACATCGGCGGCGCCATTACACCGGCATCCTGCACCAATGAGTTTTACACCTCCGATATTCCACTGCCATCAAATGCGGTTAATAAATTCTCGTGCAACAACTTTCAGGGAAATTTTAGCATCATTGGCTATTATTATACCAACTACGGACCCGATAGCTACACCGTGAATGATTGTAATACTGTAGCGATCACACAGAATTATTACTTAAGCATAGGCCCTTGCTGCAGCAATTATTCAGGCGGGAACCTGTTCCCTTACGAGTACCGGAATTGGGCCACCATCGACACGCTCGAGATAATTGTGCCGGTAGGCTACCAGTTTGTTACCGCCACTTTTAACGAGGTACGAACATCTGGAACCCTTGCCAGTGCCGGTTCACCTGTCTTTGCGGTGAGTCCGGTGAGTGCAGCAACCAACGTACTGAAATTTCCGGTAAATCACTTCTTCACAGGCCCTACCCCTCAAATTGTTCCCAGCGACGACGGATTTTATGGTACCATCACGGTAACGATACAGCCAAGTTGCCAGGTGGTGCAGAACATTACGCAGCCCATCACTTATAATTGGAAGTTTAAGCCAGGCCCATTTCTTAATCCAAGCCCTGCGTCCAATATCTCCACCACAGTAGGTCAGGATATTATTTTATACAACGGCCCCGACATCTTCATACAGTCGCCCCTTCCAAACATCGTTGCCAATACCAATGTGGTAAGCTGGGATATTTCGTTATCCAATACATCGAACTCTACGGCATTCAATACCTGGTTTTCTGCGCCGGCAATGTCTGGGGTTACCATCACCCAGGCAGTAGATCTATCCACATCAACCACGCTCACACCGGTGGGCGGTGTATATCAAACAGGAAGTTTAACGGCAGGCAACACCAAAACATACCGGCTCACGGGCACATACACATCTTGTGGCGTAGATAGTATCACGGTGTATGCGGGCTGGAATTGCCAGGGATATCCGGCTAATGTAGCAGCTTACCCTTGCACACCAAAAAGCATTAAGCTCAAGCTCACACCGCAATCGCCCCTGCTGATTACCAACGTTATCAGCCCGCCGACAAATATCAATTTGTGCGATACAGCTGTTTATACGGTAGAAGGCGTTAACATTCAACTCGGAAGCGCTTATTCTCTTACCCTGACGGTGAATTTGCCAACCGGCGTTTCCATCATCCCGGGAAGTTCGCTACTTTCCTATCCTACTTCGTCGCCTTACATTTCGGTGAGTGATCCGGTATATGTGGGCGGAACAATTTACCAATACAACATTTCGGTACTAAGTCCTTCGGTTGGGGTCAACGGATTACCGGGCATTCTTGACCCAACGCTCAACGCGCTAAAGGTCAGATTTAAAGTAATTACATCCTGCGGCTATACGTCCGGTAGCCTTGCCAGTTTTAGCTTTCAGGGAAAAAGTGCCTGCGGATCACCAACCGGCCAGCTTGTTTCCTTGTCGTCGCAGCTTGGCATCAATGGGGCCACGGCACCGTATTTTACCGATACCAGGCTAAAAAGTACCTACATTTCACCTTGCAACAGCCCTTCTTCTCTTGAAATATATGTCAAGAACATGGGTAGCCTGAGCTTTGGGAATACGGATTCAGTGTCTGTCATTCTTCCGCAGGGAGTGACCTTTGTTGGCGGCTCGTTTGCCGGCATTCACAATGCGCCTGTCAATCCCGTTCCCAATGTGTTTATTAACAACAATCAGCAGGAATTATCCTGGAAACTTCCACCGGGAATTACTGCCGGCGACAGTGTGAAGTTTACAATTAACTACAGGGGCGACGCCAATGTATTGGATTGCAGCATCTTTAATTTCATCTCCAAAACAACGAGCAGTACGAACCTGTATTGCAATATTTCCGGTAACAACTGCGGGGTGAAGGTATTTACCGGTGGTGATACGTTACCGGTATTTACCTATAAAGGTTATCTCACCCTGGCAAACCAGACCGGCTATTCTTTACCAAATCCGGCATCCGGCGAAACCGGCTATATTAGTTTTACAATCAATAACACTGGCGAAGCCATCAACCCGGTAAACAAAACGAAAGTCAGCTACTATAACGATGTCAACAATAATGGCATTTACAATCCAGGTGACATTCTGATCGGTATTGATTCGGTAAACGCATCGATACCTAACAACGGCTCTTACAACTATACCTACACCTTGTCGATTCCAGCGGGCAGTGCTTGTCACCTGGTGGCAGTGGTCGATACAGCCATCAATCCGTGTACCTGCAACCCTGCGCAAATACCTATTGTACTGCCTTTGCGACAAGTAGCACATGATACAGTTATTTGTTCGGGACAAACAGCAACCATTGGTACTGCGGCCATTAGTGGCTATACCTATACCTGGACACCGGGCACAAATTTGAATTCCGTAAATAATGCTAATCCGTTAGTAACAGGCGTGAACACCACCGGCAATCCGGAATCCACAACTTATATCGTAACTGTTGACCGCGGCGGCTGTCTTGCGAAAGATACGGCGATGGTCGTGGTGAATTTAACACCAACCGCCAATGCAGGAGCGGATCAAATGTTGTGCAATACGTTTAGTGTTGCGTTGACGGGTAATACACCGCCTGGTATTTTGACCGGCGCCTGGTCGCAACAAAGCGGCCCAACAACAGCCATCTTCAGTAATTCAGTTTCGCCCGTGTCGAATGCTTCTTCATTGGCGGAAGGAACTTACCGTTTTATTTGGACTGTGAGTAACGGTAATTGTACACCTGCTAAAGATACCGTAGAGATTCGTGTATATAACACCCCTGTTGCCAATGCCGGACCGGATCAGAGTCTATGCGCCACTTATTCGGTGACTTTAGCTGCCAATACGCCAACCGGCACTGCCACCGGCGCCTGGACACAAGTGAGTGGACCGAACAGTGCGGTATTTACAACCAGTGTGAGTGCGACGTCAACGGCCACCGGCTTGGCAGAAGGCACCTACAAATTCCTGTGGACCATGAGCAATGGTAACTGTACACCGGCCAAAGACACGGTAGAGATTCGTGTGTATAACACACCTGTTGCCAATGCCGGCCCGGATCAAAGCCTTTGCGCAACCTATTCGGTAACTTTAGCTGCCAATACGCCAACCGGCACTGCTACCGGTGCCTGGACACAAGTGAGCGGTCCGAATAGTGCGGTATTTACAACCAGTATGAGCGCGACATCAACGGCCACCGGCTTAGCCGAGGGAACCTACAAATTCCTTTGGACGGTGAGTAATGGTAATTGTACTCCAGGCAGAGACACGGTGGAAATCCGCGTGTACAACACACCTGTTGCCAATGCCGGCCCGGATCAAAGCCTGTGCGCCACTTATTCGGTGACTTTAGCTGCCAATACGCCAACCGGCACTGCCACCG